>DASRBA010000277.1:0-11872 GCA_035637895.1 Myxococcaceae bacterium | reverse complement strand
TCGTCGCCCGCGATGCCCGGCGTGCCAACGGGCACGGCTCCATTGCTCGCTTCGGCCTCGCGGCGGCGATCTTCCCGGCGCGGCCCACTAGGCGGCCCCCTTCCGGCGGGCGATCACCGCCGCCACCTCGACCGGCAGCTTCCCGGTCGCGCACTCGCGCTTGGTCAAGAACGCGTCCGCCCCGGCGGCCAGCGCGCGCGCCCGCACCGCCTCCTCCTCGTGCGCGGAGACGATCACCACCGGGACCGCCGCGCCGCCCTGCGACTCGCGCACCGCGCGGGTGAGCTGCAGCCCGTCCATCTCCGCCATCGACAGGTCGCACACCACCGCGTCGTAGCGGACGCGGCGGAGGTGCTCCAGCGCCTGCACCCCGGAGGCGGCGAGGTGCACCTGGTAGCCGGCCGCCTCCAGGATGGCGCGGTGGAGCGCGCGGGCGGCGAGCGAGTCGTCCACCACCAGCGCGCGCCCGCTGCCCGCCTCCGGCATCGCCATCTCCCGCCCGGCCACCGCCGACGCCACCCAGGCCGGCTCCAGCACCGGCAGCAGCGCGCCGCCCGCCAGCACCGCCAGGCCCTGGTACGCGGCCAGGTGGCGCACCTCCTCGGGCAGCACGCGGATGGCGAGGTCCTGGTGCTCGCGCACCTCGTCCACCACCAGCGCGAAGCGGGTGGCGAGGTGCCGGGCCACCACCAGCGTCTGCTCGTCCAGCACCACCGGGTGCCGCACCCGGAGCAGGCCGCCCAGGTCCTGCAGCGGCACCATCTGGCCCTCCAGCTGCAGGTACAGCGCGCGGGCGGTGCGGTGGACGGCCTTCGGGCTCACGCGCGAGACGGACTCCACCGAGACCACCGGCAGCCCCACCACCACGTCGCCCACCGCCAGCGGGAGCACCGGGACGCTGCCGCCGCGGCTGGGGAGGAGCAGGCGGATCTGCGTCCCCTGGCCGGGCGTGCTCTTCACCGTCACCGTCCCGCCCAGCCGCCGCACCTGGGTGGCCACCACGTCCAGGCCCACGCCGCGGCCGGAGATGTCGGAGGCGTCCTGCCGGGTGGAGAAGCCGGGGCGGAAGATGAGCTGCTCCAGCGTCTGGTCGGAGAGCGCCTCCACCTCGGCGGCGCCCATCAGGCCGCGCTGCACCGCGGTAGTGCGGATGGCCTGGTGGTCCAGCCCGGCGCCGTCGTCGCCGACCTCGAGGGAGAACTGGTTGCCGCGCAGCTCGGCGCGGATGACCAGCGCGCCCACCCGGTGCTTGCCGGCGCGCTCGCGGACGTGGCCCGGCTCCAGGCCGTGGTCCACCGCGTTGCGCACCAGGTGGATGAGCGGGCCGCGGAGCTCGTCGAGCAGCTTGCGGTCCACCATCAGCTCGCCGCCCACCGCGGAGAGTTGGGCGTCCTTGCCGGTGGCTCGCGCCGCGTCGCGCGCGGCGCGCTGGAGCGTCTCCAGCACGGTGGAGACGGGCAGGGTGGAGATGCTCTTGAGGGACTCGTCCAGGTCGCCCGCCACCAGCTCCGCGTCGCCGGCCAGCGCCCCCAGCACCTCGTCCACCCGCTCCAGCAGCGCCCGCACCTCCAGCGGCGAGGGCGGCTTGATCTCCATCGCCTCCAGCGCGCTGCGCGCCTCGCGGCGGCGGTCCATCACGCGCAGGCGCAGCTCGCGCAGCCGCTCCGCCACGCCGGCCAGCGAGGAGATGTGGCCGTGGCTCACCCGCCAGGCGTCGTCCTCCGGCTCCGGCTCCGGGGCCGGCGGGAGGTCGGGCGGCGGAGGCGCGGGGCGCGGCGTGGGCTCCTTCTCGGAGCGGGTCAGCCGCTCGCGCGCCTGGTCCAGCGCGGCCAGCAGCCCATCCACGCCCAGCAGCGGGGGCCCCTCGCCGGCGGCGTGCGCGCGCACCCGCGCCAGCGAGGTGTCCAGCGCCCTCAGCGCCAGGTCCACCGAGTCGGGGTCCAGCGGGCCTTCCCCCGCCTCCACCAGCGCCTCCAGCCGGTGGGCGATCTCTTTCACGTCGGCCAGGCCCAGGGTGGCGGCGCTGCCCTTGAGCGTGTGGACGTGGCGGACCAGGTCGTCGCGGGCGCGGCGGGCGGCGGCGGCGTGCTCCGGCCGCTCCAGCGCCAGCACCTCGCGCGCCGCCTTCTCGCAGAGGGCCTTGGCCTCCGAGGCGAAGTTGACCACCAGCCGGTGGAGGTCGGCTTCACCCGGCATTGGACATCTCCCGGACGCGGCGGGCGAGCCGCTCCACGTCGATCAGCTGGATGACCCGCGGGCCGGACACCACCACCGGCACCGCCACGTCGCCGGGGGGGAGCGACTGCCGCTCCACCTCCGAGCGCGGGACCTCCACCTGGATGGGGATCTGCTCGCAGTCCAGCGCCACCGTCCGGCCCTCGGGGAGCCGCACCACCACCAGCACGAACGGATCCGTCCCCCAGCCCTTGGCGCCCAGCAGCATGGTGGTGCTGAAGGCGGTGACGATCTCCCCCTGGAACCGCACCACGCCCAGCACGTGGGGCGGCGCCAACGGGAGCGGCGTCACCAGCCGCAACGGGACGCACCCGAGCAGGGACTCCAGGGGCAGCGCGTACGTCTCCTGGCCGATGGGGAGCTCCGCGGCCCACGAGGGCGCCTCGGCCTCCTGGGTGGCGGGGAGCGCGCGCAGGCGCTGGGCGCGCAGGTCGAGCAGGAGCGCGTCCTCGGCGGTGCCGGCGTCCCAGGAGGCGTCGTCGCTCACGGATGCCCCCGGCGCTGGTTGAGGAACACCTGCGCCACCGCGCGGTAGTACTCCACCGGCAGCGTCTCCGGGCCGGCCACCAGCGCCTGGTCCTCCAGCGGCTGGAGGAGCTCCAGCGCCTCGCGCATGGTGCGCACCGCCTCCTGGCCGTGGCCGAGCCGCGCGTTGACCAGCGCCAGGTCCACCACGCCCGGGACGTAGGCGGGCACGCGCCCGCGGAGGTCGCGCAGGGCGGCGCGCGCCTGGCCCAGGTCGCCGTGCTCCACCAGCTCCAGCGCCGCGCAGTGGGCCTCCACCTCGGGGCCGCGGCGCGGGGTGGTGGGAGGCGGGGCCGGCAGCGCGCGGGCGGGCGGAGGGGCCGGCGTGGGCGGGCGCGGCGCCCGCGCCGGGCGGGGCGCCGGCGCCAGCGGGCGGGGCATGGGCGTGAGCGGGCGGGGGACCGGGGTGGAGGACCGGAGGTCCGGGAGCGCGTCCAGGGAGCGGCGGACGACGTCCTGGCGGCCGGCGACGGGCGACAGCCACGGCTCCGGCGTCTCGCCCTCCAGCGGCCCGAGGAAGAGGTAGCCGCCGGGGCGGAGCGCGTGGGCCAGGTGGGCGCGGACGCGGCGGGCGGGCTCCTCGTCCAGGTAGACGAGGACGTTGCGGCAGAAGATGACGTCGAACGCGCCCGGCGTCGGCGGGAGGTTGAGCAGGTTGTGCTGCTTGAAGCGGGCCAGGGCGCGCACGTCCTCGCGCACGCGGTAGCGGTCGCCGGCCTCCTCGACCACCGGGGCGAGCATGGGCCCGGCGTCGCGCACGGACCAGTTGCGGTACTCGCCCTTGCGCGCGCGCTCCAGGCGGGAGCGGGAGAGGTCGGTCCCCAGCACGAACACGTCCCTGGCCCGCGCGCGGTCCACCTGGAGGACGCACGCCGCCAGGGAGTACGCCTCCTCGCCGCTGGCGCAGCCCGCGCTCCACAGCCGCGGGTTCGGCTCGCGAGCGAGCAGCGGGGGGAGCACCTCCTGGAGGAGGAGCTGGAAGTGGTCCGGGTGGCGGAAGAAGAAGGTCTCCGCCACCATCACCTGGGAGGTGAGGCGTTCGGCGGCGGCGCGGTCGCCGGCGCGCAGCCCTTCGAGCAGGTCGGAGACGGCGCGGCCGTCCCTGTGCTCGCGGGTGAGGAAGCGGGCCAGTCCGTCCTCGGAGACGGCCTCCGTCTTGAAGCCGGTGAGCTCCTGGGCGATCCGCACCAGCTCGCGCAGGTCGGCTCGGCTCGGAGGGGCGGAGGCGGAGGCGGGGCTCATGGTCCCAGCGCCTCCAGCGCGGCGGCGGCGCCGGAGAGGTCGTCGCCGCGGAAGAGCGCCTCCAGGTCCAGCACCGGCAGCAGCCCGCGCGGGGTGCGGACGAGCGCGGTGGTCCACTGGAGGGGCTGGGCTGGACCGGCGGAGACGGCGCCCAGGTCCTCGCGGCGGGTGACGTCCGGGCGGGGGATCTCTTCCGGGATGTCCACCGCGTCCACGCTCACGCCCAGCATCCGCGCGCCGGCGCGCACGACGACCACCATCCGGTCCGCGGCGCCGTGCCGGTACTTCACGCCCAGCCGGGTGGCGAGGTCGAGGAGGAGGAGGGGGCGGCCCTCGAATTCGATGAAGCGGGAGACGGCGCCCTGGGCGGCGGGGAGGAGCGCGCTCCTGGGCTGGCTGGCCACGGAGCGGACGTCGACCAGCTCCAGCGCCAGGCGCATGGGGCCCACCTCCACGGGGAGGATGGTGGCGCCCTCGGTGGCGGCGCGGCGGCGGGAGTCCTCCACGGCGGCGAGGACGACGGAGAGGAGGGCTTCGCCGGTGAAGGGCTTGGGGAGGGAGGCGACGGCGCCGCGCTGGAGACAGCGTTCGGCGCGCTCCTTCTCGGAGGAGACGACGACGACGGGGATGGCGCGCAGGCGCGGGTCGACGCGGATCCGCTCCAGGGCCTCGTCGCCGGTGAGGCCGGGCATGGAGAGGTCGAGGACCACCGCGTCCGGGCGGTGGAGGTGCATCTGCTGGAGGGCTTCCTCGCCGTTGCGGGCGCTGTGGAGGTCGCAGAAGCCGCTCAGCGCGGCGCGCTCGAAGTCGAGCACCGCGTCGGAGTCGTCGACGAGAAGGACCCGAGGCTGTGACATGGCGAGGTGCGGCCGGCGCCGGGAGGGAGCATAAACCGATGGGTGAGGGTGGGCCATTCGGCGAGGGAGCGCCTTTCAGGCCCGCGCGGCGCCGAGACGCGAAGGAGACCCGCTACGTCTTCTGCTTCGCCGCGCTGCTCAGGTGCTCCAGCTGCCGGTCCGCCCGCTCCGTGACCGCCCTCCGCAGCCATTCCGCATCCTGGATCCCCTCCTGCTGGGCCAACATGGTCACCAGATGCCTCAGGTACCGCTCCAGCCGGAAGGTGATCTGCGTCCCGTCGCCGTTGCGCGCCCGGCCGTACTCCGGCAGTGGCGGAGCGCCGCGCCGGGCGCGGGCGTAGCAGCGGCGGCAGAGGCCGCGGGCCACGGCGGGCGACCCGCAGATGCGACAGGTGGAGGGTGTCTCGATCTCGTCCCGGCGACGGTTGGGGCTCATGGGGAAGGGCGACAGTCTACACTTCCGCACGGCGGTTGTTAAGTCACCCCCGCGCCCGCGGTCATTTCCCGCAGGCCCTCCTCCTGCGTCACCACCGGCCGGTAGCCCAGCTCCTCCCGCGCCTTCCGGTCGTTGACGGTCACCTCTTCGCCGATCACCTTCACGTCGAACCGGGTGATCGGCGGCGGCCTCCGGACGCGCAGGAACGACCACGCCGACTCGCCCACCCACGCCAGCGCGGCGGCCAGCGCGTGCGGGATCGCCCGCTTCCCCGGCGTGACCCCCTGCGTCTGCAGCATCCGGGTGATGAAGTCCCGGAGCTCCACCGGCGCCCCGTCCGTGAGGAAGTAGATCTCCTTCGCCTTCCCCCTCTCCGCCGCCAGCAGGCATCCCTCCACCACGTTTCGCACGTGGCACGTCGAGGTGAGGTACCGCCCGCCGCCGATCCACGCCCACCGGCCCTCCCTCACCGCCCTGATCAGCTCCGGCAGCACGGTGGTGTCGTCCTTCCCCCAGATGAACCGCGGCCGCACCACCACCGTCTCCCGCTCCGGGCAGCTGGCCGCCACCACCTGCTTCTCCGCCATCCCCTTGGTCAGCGCGTAGAGGCTGATCGGGTACTGCGGCAGCGGCCGCGTCTCGTCCGCGTTCCGGATCGGCCCGCCGCCCACCAGCACCGCCTCGGTGCTGACGTGGATCAGCCGCTTCACCCCCGCCTCCAGCGACGCCTCGAGGACGTGCTCCGTCCCCCGCACGTTGGCCTCGATGAAGTCCCGCCGCGGGCCCCAGTTCTTGGCCATGGCGGCGGAGTGGAACACCCACTGGCACCCGGCCATCCCGTCCCGCAGCGCCGCCACGTCGGCCAGGTCGCCGCGGACGGGCTCGGCGCCGGCGGCGCGCACCGTCTCCACCGCCGCGTCGGACCGCGCCAGGGCCCTCACCTCGTGCCCCTTCTCCCGCAACCCATGGATCAGCGCGCGGCCCAGGAACCCCGAACCGCCGGTCACGAACGTCTGCATGCGCCGCATCATCCTTGTCAGCCCGGGGGCCGTCATCTACCTTGCCGCGCCCCCATGTTCCGCAAGCTCCTCATCGCCAACCGCGGAGAGATCTCCCGCCGGATCGGCCAGGTGGCCCGCGCCATGGGCCTGTCCACCGTCGCCGTCTACTCGGACGCGGACGAGAAGCTCCCCTTCGTGCGCGAGGCGACCGAATCCATCCGCATCGGGCCCCCCCCGGCCAAGGACAGCTACCTCAACATCCCCGCCATCCTCGACGCGGCGAAGAAGACCGGCGCCGAGGCCATCCACCCCGGCTACGGCTTCCTCTCCGAGAACGCCGACTTCGCCCGCGCCTGCAAGGACGCCGGGGTGATCTGGGTGGGCCCGCCCCCGGAGGCGATGGCCCGGATGAAGGACAAGAGCCAGGCCCGGAAGATCGTCCAGTCGGCCGGCGTCCCGGTGGTGCCGGGGAGCGAGGGCGTGGTCCCGGACCTCGAGTCCTGCCAGCGCGAGGCGGCGCGCATCGGCTTCCCCGTCCTGTGCAAGGCGGCCGGCGGCGGCGGCGGCATCGGGATGGCGGCGGCCAAGGACCCGGGCGAGCTGGAGAAGGTGTTCCGCCAGTGCACCGACCGGGCGAGGGCCGCCTTCGGGCGCGAGGGCGTCTACCTGGAGCGCTACTTCCCTCGGCCGAGGCACATCGAGGTGCAGATCCTGGGCGACCACCACGGCCACCTCATCCACGGCCTGGAGCGCGAGTGCAGCATCCAGCGCCGCCACCAGAAGGTCGTCGAGGAGGCCCCGTCCCCGCTCTTCGCGGGCGGGGCGAACGCGGATGTGTACTCCTCGCTCCTCGACGCGGCGGTGAAGGCGGCGCGCGCCTTCGGCTACGCCAACGCCGGCACGGTGGAGTTCCTGTACTCGGAGGGCGCGGTCTACTTCATCGAGATGAACGCGCGCCTCCAGGTGGAGCACCCGGTGACCGAGCTGACCACCGGCCTCGACCTCATCGGCTGGCAGCTCCGCATCGCCGCCGGGGAGAAGCTCACCGTCCAGCAGGCCAACGTGCAGCGCTGCGGCGCCGCCCTCGAGTTCCGCATCTACGCCGAGGACCCGGTGAAGTTCTTCCCCTCGCCCGGCACCATCCAGAAGCTCGTCCCGCCCTCCGGCGAGGGCGTGCGGCTGGACGGAGGCTACGAGGAGGGGTCGGTCGTGACGCCGAACTACGACCCGATGATCGCCAAGCTGATCGTCTCCGGGCGCGACCGGGCGGAGGCCATCGCCCGCTCCCGCGCGGCGCTGGAGGCGTTCACCGTGGAAGGGATCAAGACCAACATCCCGCTCCACCGGCGCATCGTCGCCGACCCGGCGTTCGCCGCCGGGACGCTGGACACGAAGTTCCTCGAGGAGCACGCCCGGCCCTGACGCCCCGGCCGGAACGAAAGGACAGCACAGCCATGGCGGACGTCCCCGCGCACATCACCGGCACCGTGTGGAAGATCGAGGTCAAGGTCGGCGACGTGGTCACCGAAGGGCAGACCCTGGTCATCCTGGAGTCGATGAAGATGGAGATGCCCGTGGAGGCCACCGCCGCGGGCAAGGTGAAGGAGATCCGCGCCAAGGAGTCGCAGCCGGTGAACGAAGGCGACGTCCTCGTCGTCCTGGAGTGATGGAGCGCGGCGTCCACATCGAGGACCGCCCGGACGGCGTCCGCGCGCTCACGCTCTCCAACCCCAAGAAGCGCAACGCGCTCGATCCGGGGCTGCTGGACGACCTGATGGCGGCGCTCCGCAAGCCGCGCGCGGACGGCGCGAAGGTCCGGGCGCTCCTGCTCCAGGGCGCCGGCCACACCGCCTTCTGCTCCGGCTACGACCTCGCCGCGCTGGACGCCATCAGCGCCGCCGGCCCGCTCCCGGACGAGCAGCTGCAGCGCGCGCTGGAGGCGCTGGAGTCGCACGACGCGCCGTCCGTCGCCTACGTGGCCGGCCCCGCCTTCGGCGCCGGCTGCGAGCTGGCCTGCGCCTGCGACCTCCGGGTGGGCGACCCGCGGGCGGTCTTCTCGATGCCGCCCGCCAGGCTCGGCATCGTCTACGCGCCGGAGGGCCTGTCGCGGGTGACGGCGCTGGTGGGGACCTCCCGCGCCAAGCGGATGTTCTTCCTGGCGGAGAAGCTGGGCGGCGAGGAGGCGCTGCGCGCCGGGTTGCTCGACGTCCTGCGCCCGGAGCCCGAGGCCCACGCCGCGGCGGAGGCGCTCTGCGCGGAGCTGGCGGCCGGGGCCCCGCTGGCCATCGCCGGGATGAAGCGCGGCTTCCGCTGGCTCGCCTCGCCCATGCGCACCGCCGAGGAGCGCGCGGAGCTGGAGCGGCTGCGCCGCGCCGCCTACCGCTCCGCCGACGCGCGCGAGGGCCGCGCCGCCTTCCTGGAGAAGCGCCCGCCGCGGTTCACCGGACAGTGACGCGGTCCGCTGCGCCGCCCGCCTCGGCGCGCGCCCGGTGGCCTACGCTCCCCCGCCAATCATGCCGACCCGCTCTCGACTCCTCGCCGCCGCGCCGGTGCTCCTGGCCTGCGCGTCCGCCCACCCGACCGCGCCCGTGACCTCCGCGGACCCCGCCGCCGCCCTGCACGCGCTCGCCACCGAGTTCTGGGAGGACCGCCTCCGGCTGAACCCGGCCATGGCCACCTCCCTGGGCGACCGCCGCTACGACGGCGAGGTGGGGGACCTCTCGCCCGAGGGGATGGCGGCCGAGGCCGCGGGCTGGCGCGCGCAGCTGGAGCGGGCCCGGCAATTCCCCGAATCGCCGCTCTCCGACGAGGACCGGGTGACCCGCGCCACGCTGATCCGCGCGCTGGAGGACAACCTCTCCTACTACGAGTGCCACTTCGAGGACTGGACGGTGGATCCCATGAACGGGGAGGTGACGGAGATCCTCAACCTCCCCTCCATCCAGCGCGGCGGTACGCCCGAGGACCGCAGGAGCCTCCTCTCCCGATGGCGCAAGCTGCCCCACCACGTCGACCAGACGGTGGCCAACCTCCGGCGCGGGCTGGCCGCTGGCAGGGTGGGGACGGCGGACTCGGTGGGCCGGGTGGTGGCGGAGCTGGACCGGCTCCTCGCGCAGCCGGCCTCCGCCTGGCCCATGATGCTGCCCGCGGCGCAGAGCGGGTTGGCCGCCGGCTCCGGGGAGCGCGCCGCCTTCGAGCGCGACCTGGCCGCCACCATCGACGGCGCGGAGGGCCTCCGCGCCGCCTTCGCCCGCTACCGCGACTTCCTCCGGGACGAGGTGAAGCCCAGGGCGCGGCCGGACGACAAGGTGGGGATGAAGTGGCTCCCCGGCGGGCCGGAGTGCTACGCGCGCATGGTCCGCATCGAGACCACGCTGGACGTCTCGCCCGCCGCGCTCCACCAGCTGGGGCTGGACGAGGTGAAGCGCATCGAGGCGGAGCTGTCGGCCCTGGGGCAGCGCGCGCTGGGGACCTCCGACCTCGCGGCGATCCAGCGCCGCCTCCGCACCGACCCGGCGATGTTCTTCAAGACGCGCGACGAGGTGGAGGCCAAGGCGAAGGCGGCGCTGGCGGCGGCCCAGGCGGCGGTGCCCAAGGCGTTCGGCCGGCTCCCGAAGGCGCCGTGCGTGGTGAAGCGCATCGAGGCGCACGAGGAGGCGGACACCACCATCGCCTACTACAAGCGCCCGGCGAGCGACGGCTCGCGGCCGGGGACCTACTACATCAACACCTACGCCCCCGAGACGCGCCCCCGCTACGAGGCGGAGGCGCTGGCGTTCCACGAGGCGGTCCCCGGCCACCACCTGCAGATCTCCATGGCCAGCGAGCTGGAGCAGCTCCCCGCCTTCCGCCGCCACTCGGGCGCCACTGCCTTCGTGGAGGGCTGGGGCCTGTACGCGGAGCGGCTGGCGGACGACCTGGGCCTCTACTCGTCCGACCTGGACCGGATCGGGATGCTCTCCTTCGACGCCTGGCGCGCCTGCCGCCTGGTGGTGGACACCGGGATGCACGAGCAGGGCTGGAGCCGGCAGCAGGCCATCCGGTTCATGCTCGACCACTCGGTGCTGGCGGAGAACAACGTGGTCAACGAGGTGAGCCGCTACACCGTCATGCCCGGCCAGGCGCTGGCGTACAAGGCGGGCCAGCTGGAGATCCTCCGGCTGCGGCGCGAGGCGGAGCGGCGGCTGGGGAAGAAGTTCGACCTCGCCGCCTTCCACGACGAGCTGCTCCGCCACGGCGCGGTGCAGCTCTCCGTCCTGCGCGAACAGATGGAGCGCTGGATCGCCTCGCGCGAGTAGCGCCCGGCCGCCCGCGTCCCCAGGTTTCCGGCGTGGCGGACGACGGCGCGCCGAAGGTGAGGTACGGATCCACGCTGGACTTCCTGCGCTCGCTGCCCGGCCCGGCGCGCCGCTTCTGGCTGCTGGTGGTGGCCACGGGCCTGCTGGCAGGCCTGGGAGCGGCCGGGCTCCTGCTCGCGCTCCGGGCGGTGCAGCACGTCGCCTGGGGCGGCGGCGGGTCCGGGCACGGGCTCCTGGATGCGGTGACCGGGGCGAGCGGGCTGCGGCGGGTGCTCGTCCCCACCGCGGCGGGCCTGCTGGTGGTCCTCGCCTCCGCGGTGGCGCGGCGGCCGCTCAAGGGCCACGGCACCGCCGGCATCATCGAATCCATCTGGGCGCGGTCGGGGCGGATGCCGCTGCCGTGGGCGCTCTTCCGCGGGGCGGTCTCCATCACCGCGGTCGGCATGGGCGCGCCGCTGGGCCGCGAGGGCGCGCTGCTCAGCTCCGGCGCCGCCACCGCCTCCGCGCTCTCCACCCGCTTCCAGATTGGCCCCGAGCAGCGGCGCCTGCTGGTGGCCTGCGGGGCCTCGGCGGGGATGGCGGCGGCGTACAACGCGCCCATCGGCGCCGCGCTCTTCGGGCTGGAGGTGCTGCTGGGCAGCTTCGCCCTGGAGCTGTTCGGCCCCATCGTCATCGCCTCCGTCATCGCCACCGCGGTGGCGCGGCTGCTCACCGGCGACCGGCCCGCGTACCTCATCCCCCACTACGCGGTGGGCGGGGGCGAGGCGGTGCTGGTGGCGGTGCTGCTGGGCCCGCTGTTGGGCGTGGCCTCCTCCATCTACGTGCGCACGGTGAGCGCCTTCTCGGACGTGCTGGAGAAGCCGGGCCGCTTCCGCATGCTGGCCTCGCCGGTGGTGGCGATGGCGGTGGTGGGCGGGGCGGCGCTGTGGTTCCCGCAGCTGCTGGGCAACGGTTACGACTCGGTGAACGCGGCGCTGGTGGGGCAGCTCCCGCTGGTGCTGTTGCTGGTCCTCCCCTGGATGAAGATGGTGGCGACCGCGGGGACGGCGGGCGCGGGGGTGCCGGGCGGGCTGTTCACGCCCTCGCTCTTCTTCGGCTCGCTTCTGGGCGGGGCGGTGGGGCACCTGGTCGGCCAGGTGGTGCCGGGCGCGCCGCCGGAGGGCGCCTTCGCCCTGCTCGGGATGGGCGCGGTGCTGGCCGGCACCACCCACGCCGCGGTCTCCGCGGTGCTGCTCATCTTCGAGCTCACCGGCGACTACGGCGTGGTGCTCCCTTTGA
>DASRBA010000276.1:0-9831 GCA_035637895.1 Myxococcaceae bacterium | reverse complement strand
CTCCACGCGCTGCTCCTCCACCCTGGGGGCGATGCGCTCCACCGCCCCCTCCACCTCCAGCGACGGCAGGCTGCGCAGGCGCACCCGCACCGGCTGGCCGGGCGCCACCAGGTCGATCTGCGATTCGTCCACCATCACCTGGACCTCCAGCCGGGAGCGGTCCAGGACCTCGGCGAAGTCCTGACCCACCTGCATCTGCTCGCCCACGCGCTGGTCCAGGTTGGGCGTGGCGACGACGCCGGCCAGGGGCGCGCGAAGCTCGGTGTCCGCCAGCTTCGCCTCCAGCAGGCGCACCTCGCCTTCGGCCTGCTCTCGCTCGGCGCGCTTGGCCGCCACCGTCTCCGGGCGGTTGCCGGCCCGGAGCAGCCGCCACAGCGCCAGCGCCTCCTCGTGCTCGCGCTGCTTGATCTCCAGCTCGGCGGCGGCGCGGTCGGCCTCCTCGCGCGACCCGGCGCCGTCCTCGGCGGCCTTCCGCCAGCGCTCCAGCTCGCGCGCGGCGAACTCCACCTCCGCGGCCTTGCGGGACGCGGCCAGCCGCGCCTGCTCCAGCTCCTCCTCCCGCGCGCCGCGCTCCAGCTGCGCCAGCTCCGCCTCCACCTTCTTCACCCGGGCGCGGGCGCGCTCCAGCTCGTTCTGCAACTCGCCGGCGAACAGGCGCGCCACCAGTTGCCCCGGCTGGACCGGGTCGCCCTCCCTCACCAGCACCTCCTGCACGCGACCGGCGACCGCGAAGCGCAGGTGCGCCCGGTGGGACGCCTCCAGCTGGCAGTCGTCGGTCACCTGGTGGCGCAGGGGGATGAGCGCCGCGGCCACCGCGGCCACCGCCGCCGCCGCCAGCAGCGCCAGGCGGCGGCGCCAGGGCGAGCGCATGGGGTGGTTGGGCTCCTCGGTTCGCTCGGCCAGCGGATCCGCCGCCGCCGGGGCCTCACCTTCGCCCCCACCGTCATCGCCGGCCTCGTCCCCGTCCCCGGCGTCGCCGGAGGCGTCGGCGGCGGGTCGAGCGTTGGCGCGCGGGAGGCTCATCCGTGGCCAGGCTATTCCAGCCCGTGGCCGGCGAGAAAATGGCGGACCGCGCGCCGGACCTTCTGCGCCGCGGTGGCCCATCCGCGTTCGACCTCCAGCCGCCCGCGCATGCCCTCGCGCGCGGTCCCGGATGGGTCGTCCACGGTGCCGGAGACGCGCACGGCGGCTCCGCGGCTCCCGGCGTTCGGTTCGAAGCGCTCCCCCACCGATTCCACGCGGCCCTCGAGCACCGGGGCGCCGGGCGCGGAGAGCCGGACCTCGAACGGCCGCCCGGGCCCCAGGTCCGCCGCGTCCAGCTCCGACAGGCGGCCCTCGGCGCGGAAGGAGCGGCCGCCCGCGACCTCGCCCAGCGGCTCCCCGGGCTGGATCCACGCGCCGACCCGCAGCGGGAGGTCCGCGGCCGCCCGCAACCGCCCGTCCCGCGGCGCCCGGACGGCGCCCGCCTCCCGCTGCCGCGCCAGCCCGGCCTCCGCCGCCGTCGCCTCCTCCAGCTCGGCGCGCCGGCGGGCGATCGCCTCTCCGGCCGCGCCGGCCTCCACCAGGCGCAGCGCGGCCTCCGCGATCTGCGCTGCCCATCGCGCGTCCGCCAGCGCGCGCTCCTCGGCCGCCAGCGCCATCCGGGAGGCGTCCCCGGAGGCCGCGGCGGCGGTGAGGGAGGCCACGCCGCGCGCGCGCGCGCCCACCTCCGCGCGGGCCCGGGCCGCGGCGGCGCGCGCCTGATCGCGCTGCTCGCTGGTGGGCCCGGACGCCAGGGCCTGCAGCTCCAGCTCCGCCTGGCGCCGCCGCGCGCTCGCCGATTCCAGCCTGGAGGCCAGCTCCGGGTCCGCCAGCCGCGCCAGCAGGTCGCCGCGGCGGACCTGCGCCCCATCCTCGACCAGCACCCGCTCCAGGCGCCCCGGCGCCGCGGCCCGCACCACCTCCCGGTCCGCCGGGACGAGCACGCACTCGCCGGAGGCCGAGTCCGGCAAAGGCACCGCGAAGGCGGCCAGCAGCACCGCCGCGCCGGCCGCGATCCACCGCCGCCACGGCGACGGACCGGGGAGCGCGGGGGCGGACCTCGCCGGCAGCGGCAGCGGCGCCGGGAGCGCCAGCCCCTCGCCGGCGGCGCGCACCATCTCCGCCAGGGCCCACTGCTCGTCCTGCTCGCTGGAGGCGTCCACCTCCGCGCGCCGGACCCCCTCCAGGAGCGCCTGCAGCTCCTGGCAGCCGGGGCTCCGCCGCAGCTCCTCCTCCAGCAGCGCGCGCGCCTCGCCGTAGCGACCCGCCTTGAGCGCCGCCAGCGCCGCCTGCACGCGCCGCTGCTTCTCCTCCGGCCAGCCGCGCAGGGCGAAGGGCGGCGAATCCGGCGCTCCCTCCAGAAGCCCCCTGGCCCGCAGCTCGCGCACGAACGACGCCAGCTCCGGGAGCCCGGCGGGGACACCCAGGCGACGCGCGCGGCGCTGGAGCTGGGGGAGGGTGCGCCGCCCATCCATCTGGAGCGCGACCTCCCACTCCTCCTCCCGGAGGAGGTGCTCCCGGCCGGTCGCGGGCGAGGTGACGCCGATCATCCCGTCGCGCGCGCGCGACTTCAGGCCCCGGCGCAGGGACGGCGTGAGGGGGGCGGACATGGGGACGCCGCATTGTCGCACGCCTGTGGCCTCGGCCCAGAGCGCCTGGACGGGAGCCTCCCTGCCGCCAGCGCGGCGCCGGCGCCGGACTCGCGCTCAGGCTGACTGTCCTGCGCTCCGGGAATGCTAGCGTCCAGCGCCTTCCCGAGGATGGCCCCCCGCCCCGCTGGGTTCTTCGTGCTCCGCTCGCCGCTGCTGCCGGTGGAGCGGGCGCGCGCGCTGGGGGAGGGGTTGCGCGCCCGCGCCGCGCACGAGTCGGGCGGTGACCTGGAGGCCGCGCTGGCCCACGACCGCGAGCTCCTCGACCGGCGCCTCCACCAGGCCGCGGCGGACCCGGTCGTCCGCGAGGCGCTCTTCGTCGCCTCTCCGGCGCTGGAGGAGAGCCTGGACCAGCTCCGGGGAGACCCCGCGGGCGAGCGGCGCGAGAAGGTCGCCGTCTCGGTCCGCAAGTACCTGGCGCGGATGAGCGCGCGCATCGCGCCGTTCGGCCTCTTCGCGGGGTTTGCCACCGGCCGCTTCGACGCCGCCACCCATCTTCACGTGCCCCCCGCGCCGGAGGGCCGCCGCCACACCCGGCTGGACACCGAGTACCTCTGGGAGCTCACCGACCGCGTCGGCCGCGACGCCGACTTCCGGCGGACGCTGACCTTCCACCCCAACTCCAGCCTGGCCGGGGTCGCCGGGGTCCTCCGCTACATCGAGGCGCGGAGCGACGCGGAGGCGGGCCGCACCTACCACCTGGTGGAGCTGGAGCCGTCGCCGCACCTGGAGGCCGCGCTGGAACGCGCCGCCGGGGGCGCCGGCCTGGAGGCGCTGGCGGCCGCGGTGGTGGCGGCGGATCCGGACGTGGATCTCGAGGCCGCGCGGGCGTACGTGCTGGAGCTGGTCGACGGCCAGGTGCTGGTGAGCGACTTCACCCCCTGGCTCACCGGCGCGCCGCCTTCGGGGCGGATCGCCCGCGAGCTCTCCGCCCGCCCGTCGCACGCCTGGATGGGCGCCGCGCTCGCGCAGGTGGAGCAGGGAATGGCCGCGCTGGACGCCGAGCCGCTGGGAGCGCCGCCCTCGCGGTACCGCGCGCTGGCGCAGGCGCTGGAGTCGCTTCCCGCCCCGGCGAGGTTGGACCGGCTGTTCCAGGTGGACCTCTCCAGGCCGGCGGCGGGCGTCTCGCTGGGCCGGGCGGTGGTGGCGGAGCTGGACCGCGCGCTGGCGCTGATCCGCCGGATCGCCCCGTCCGAGGAGGTGCCCGGCCTGGTGCAATTCCGCCGCGCGTTCTCCGAGCGCTACGCCGACCGCGAGGTCCCGCTGGTGGAGGCGCTGGACGAGGACGCGGGCATCGGCTTCGAGCGCGTCGCGGACCCCTCCCAGTCCGCGCCGCTCCTGGAGGACCTCCACTTCGGCCGCCGCGTCCCGCGGCCGGAGCGCCCTCCGTGGGGCGAGCGCGAGGGCGCGCTGCTGCGGCTCCTGGACCGGGCCCTCCGCGCCGGCGCGGCGGAGCTGGAGCTGGGGGAGCCGGACCTCCGGGCGCTGGAGGTGAAGGACCGCCTCCCGCTGCCCTCGTCGTTCTACGTCCGCGCTACCCTGGCGGCCGAATCCGGGGCCGCCGCGGACCGGGGCGACTTCGACCTCCACTACTGGTTCCTGTACGGGCCGCCGTCCGGCTTGCTCCTGGGCCGCTTCTGCCAGGCCGACCCGGAGCTGGAGGCGCTGGTGCGGAGGACCGCGGAGGCCGAGGAGGCGGAGGAGCCGGACGCCATCTTCGCGGAGGTCGTCCACCTCCCCGAGGGCCGGATGGGGAACGTGATCAGCCGGCCCATGTTCCACCGGGCGGAGATCCCGTACCTGGGAGCGCCCGGCGGTCCAGCCGAGCACCGCATCCCCCTGTCCGACCTGCTGGTGTCGGTGGTGGACGGGCGCATCGCGCTCCGCTCCCGGTCCCGCGGGCGCCGCGTGGTGCCGCGCTTGACCTCCGCGCACAACTTCACCAACCCGGGCTGCCTGCCCGCGTACCGCTTCCTGACGACGCTCCAGTGGGAGCGCGTGGACATGGCGCGCTGGGACTGGGGCCCGCTGGCCGGGGCTCCCTTCCTCCCGCGGATCCGGATGGGGCGGGTGGTCCTGTCGCTGGCGCGGTGGAACCTGGAGCCGGCGCGGCTGGCCCCGGTCCTGGAGGCCCGTGGCGCGGCGAGGTTCCGGGAGGTCCAGCGCCTGCGCGACGAGCTGCGCTGGCCGCGCCGGGTGGCGCTGGCGCGCGACCTCGAAGGGGTGGACACGCTGGAGGTGGACCTGGACGAAACGGTCTCGGTGGAGGGCTTCGTCCGGCAGCTCCGCCCGGGCGCCCGCGCCGCCGTGTACGAGATCTTCCCCGGCGACGACCGCCTCTGCGCCCGCGGGCCGGAGGGCCGCTTCCGCCACGACCTGTTGATCCCCTACGAGAGCGGAGAGCCGCGCCCGGCGCCCGGCCGCGCGCCGCCCTCGCCGGCCCGGGCGTTCGTCCCCGGCTCGCCCTGGCTGTACGCGCGCGTGTACTCCGGCGAGGTGTCCGCGGACGCGGTGCTGCTGCGGCACCTGGCGCCGCTGGCGCACCGGCTGCTGGAGCGCGGGGTCGCGGACGGCTGGTTCTTCATCCGGTACGTGGACCCCGCGCCGCACCTCCGCTTCCGGCTGCACGGGGAGCCCAGGAAGCTGGCCGCCCGCGCGCTGCCGGCGCTGGCCGAGGCGCTGGAGCCGCTGCGCGAGCGCGGGCTGATCTGGAAGGTGGAGTTGGGGACGTACGAGCCGGAGGTGGACCGCTACGGCGGGCCGGTCGCGGTGGAGCACTGCGAGCGCATCTTCCAGGCCGACTCCGAGGCGGTGGTCGACCTGCTGGCGGCCACCGGGGGCGACGCGGAGGCGCGCTGGCGCTTCGCCCTGCTGGGCATGCACCGGCTGATGCTCGACTTCGGCCTGCCGCCCGAGGCGCAGGTGCGGCTGTGCCGGAGCGCGCGGCACAACCTCCGGTCCATCGTCCCCGAGGCGCTGGGGCTGGAGCAGCAGCTCTCGGACCGGTACCGGCGGGACCGCGCGGAGATCGAGGCGCTGCTGGCGCCGGAGGCCCTGGCCGCCCCCGAGCTCAAGGTCGCGGCGAAGGCGCTCCGGAAGCGGTCCCGGTCCATCGCCCGCCACGTGAAGCGGCTCCGGGCGCTGGAGGCGCGCGGCGCGCTGGCGTCGCCGATCCCGGACGTGCTGGCCAGCCTGCTGCACATGCACGCCAACCGGATGTTCCACGCGTTCGCGCCGCACCAGGAGGCGGTGCTGCACCACTTCCTGGCCCGCGCGCAGGAGTCGGCGCTGGCGCGGGCCGGCCGCCCGGTGCCCAGGGGAGAGCGATGAACGCGGTGGTGATCACCCCCACCACGGGGGCGCCCGAGCTCCTGCAGTGCGCGCGCAGCGTGCAGGCGCAGACCTACCGGCGGCTGCGGCACCTGGTGGTGGTGGACGGGCCGCAGTTCGCCGCCCGGGCGCGGCGGGTGCTCCGGGCGGTGCGCGGTCGCCGGGTGCCCCTGGACGTGCTCCAGCTCCCGCGGAACACCGGCGGGCGGCTCTACATGGGACACCGCATCTACGCCGCGTCCCCGCACCTGGTGGACGAGGACCTGGTGCTCTTCCTCGACGAGGACAACTGGTACGAGCCGGACCACGTGGCGGCGCTGGTCTCCGCCGTCCGCCGCGGCCGCCTGGACTGGGCCTACAGCCTGCGGAAGGTGGTGGACCGCGGCGGGGCGCTCATCGCGCGCGACGACTGCGAGAGCCTGGGGCGCTGGCCCATCTGGAATTCCCCCCGGGGGGCGCCGAGGTACCTGGTGGACACCAGCTGCTTCGCGGTCCGGCGCGAGGTGCTGATCGGCATCAGCTTTGTCTGGCACCAGCCGCGCGGGGCGGACCGGGTCGTGACGGAGTTGCTCCGCGACCAACACCCGCGCCACGGGTGCAGCGGGCGCTACAGCCTCAACTACCGGCTGGGGAGCGGGCCGGACTCGCCGGTGGCGGAGTTCTTCCTCGCCGGGAACGCCGCCATGGCGCGCCGCCACCCGCGGGGGTTCCCGTGGGCGCGGTGATCGGCCTCCACCGCCACCGCGGCTCGGAGCTGGCGGGGAGCAGCGTCTCGCACCTGTTCTCCCGGCTCCAGGCGGCGGTGGAGCGCGAGCACGAGGTCCGGCCCAGGCCCTGGCACTGGCGGCACCTGCCGGAGGCGCGGCGGCGCGAGGTGACCGCCCGGTGGATGGCGGAGTGCGACCTGGTGATCGCCCCGGACGACGTGGCGCTGGAGGCGCGGCGGGCGGCCGGGCTGGACGTCCCGGTGGTGTCGTTCCCGCTGGGGTCGCTGCCTCGCGGCGACTCCGCCGTGCGCCGCCAGCTCCCGCTGTTGCGAAGCCAGGACGTCATCGCCTGCACCTCGGAGGCGGACCTCGCCATCCTCCGGCTCCTCTACGACTCCTGCGCCGCGGCGCAGGCGCTGTTGCCGCTGGGCGTGGAGACGCGGGCGTTCCGGCCTCCCTCGCCGGAGGAGCGCGAGGAGGTCCGCCGGAGCCTGGGCATCCGGAGACAGGAGGTGCTCTTCCTGTCCCTGGGGCGGATCACCGCCGAGAAGAGCGTCCACGAGGTGCTGGAGCTGTTCGCCACCGTGGTGCGGCGGCACCCGCGCGCCCGCCTGGCGATCGCCGGCCCGTTCGCGGACCTGCCGTTCGAGGAGTTCGGCACCGGGCCGTTCGACCTCCGGGTGGTGTTCGACCAGATCCTGGCCGCGCGCCCGGAGGTGAGGGCGCGGACCCTCCTTCTGGGCAACGTGCTCCCCGCCAATGCGCCCTCGCTGTACGGGGCGGCGGACGTCTTCATCAACCTCACCCGCCACCACGACGAGAACTTCGGCTACGCCCAGGTGGAGGCCATGGCCTGCGGGTTGCCCGTCATCGGCACCGACTGGGGCGGGCTCAAGGACACCATCCGGCACGGGGAGACGGGGTGGAAGGTGCCCACCTGGGTCACCGGCCGCGGCATCCAGATCGACCTCTTCCGGGCCTTCCGCCACTGCGACGCCCTGATCCGCTCTCCGGCCCTGCGCCGGCGGATGGGCGAGGCGGGCAGGGCGGTGGCGGAGGCGGAGTACTCGGCGGAGCGCTTCGAGCGGAGCGTGCTGGAGCTGGTCGCGCGGGCGCTGGACGCGCCGCGGGGCCGCCCGTCGAGGACGGCGCTCAGCGCCTTCGGCCGGAGGTTCTCCCGCGCGTTCGGCGGGCGCCGGCCGGTCCCCGCCCGCTTCACCACCCCCGGCACCTATCCGCTCTACCAGGAGCTGATCCTCCCCTACGCCACCGGACCGGTCGAGCCGCGGCCGGCGCCGGACGGCGCGGTGCTGTTCTCCACGCCGCTGTCCTGCGCGCTGGAGGGCGATCGGCTGACGGTCGAGGACGTGGTCTGGCCGGTGGAGCTCCGGTTGAGCGACGCGGAGCGGGCGCTCCTGGTCTGGTACCGGCGCCAGGCGCCGCGGCGGGGCCGGTTCATCCCGGTGGGCGAGGCGAGGCGGGCGCTGCCGGGGCGGCGATTCGACCAGACCCTGGCCGCCCTGGTCCGCAAGGGCATCCTCCTCACCAGCCCAGACCGGGCCTGAAGTTGGCTATCATCGCCGGCTCTCCCGAGGCCCCCCATGTCCCGGATGCGGATCCAGCGATTCAAGCGGTGGTCCGGCCTGCTGGCCGCCGTCCTGTTCGGCGCGCTGGTCTTCGCGCTCTGGAGCTGGCGGCGCGGCGCGGCGCCCCCCGGTGACCAGCCTTCGCCCGCCGCCTCCGCGGCGGCGCTTCCTTCGCGCGCCCGGGCGCCGGCGTCACCACCAGCTCCCGCGCGCGCCGAGAAGCAGCAGGCGGCCCGGGCCGCCGCGCCGGCGGCTCCGTTCGTGGAGTCGCTGGACCCCCGCGCCCGGTTCACCCTCCGCTCCGGCGCGGTGAGCGCGTTCCTCGACGAGCGGGGCTTCGCGCTCTCGCTGCTCGACGGGCGGGGAGGGGAGCAGCGGCGGGCGTGGGGCCTGCACTGGAGCATGGCCGGCGCGCGGAGGATCACCCCCGAGCCCGCGGGTCCCCCGCTGCCGGGCGTGGTCAATGACCTGCGCGGCGATCCCCGGTCGCAGCGCGTGGGCCTGAAGACCTACGACCGCGTCGTCTACCGCGGGCTGTTCGACGGCGTGGACATGGAAGTGGATCCCCGGTCGCACGCGCTGGAGTACACCCTGCGGGTCGCCGCGGGCGCGCGGGTGCCGGAGCTGCGCTTCGAGCTGGACGGCGCGAGGTCGCTGGAGGTCGGGGACGGCGGCGAATCGCTGGAGATCGACACCGGCGCGGGCCGCCTGAGCGAGGGGGCGCTCTCCGCGTACCAGGACGGGCCGGACGGCGTGCGCCGCGAGGTGTCGGTGCGGTACGCGTACGCGCGCGCGAAGGACGGCGCGCTGCGCTGGGAGTACGGGCTGGAGATCGGCGCGCATGACCCGTCACTCCCGCTGGTGATCGACCCCACGCTGACGTGGGCCGCCTTCATCGGCGGCTCCACCGGCGACTTCACCTACGGGATGGCGGTGGACGCGGCCGGGAACCGGTACCTGACCGGGTACTCGGTGTCCACGGACTTCCCCGTCGGAGGCGGCGGCTTCCAGACCGTCAAACAGGGCGCGAACGACGCGTACGTCATGAAGATCAGCTCGGCGGACGCCATCGTCTGGGCCACCTTCTACGGTGGCGGCGGCTCGGACCAGGGCCTGGACATCGCGGTCGACGCCTCCTCCAACGTCTACGTGGTGGGGAGCACCGACTCCAGCGACATCCCCATGGTGAACGGCTTCCAGTCGACGTTCGGCGGCGGCGCCAACAAGACGGACGCGTTCATCCTCAAGGTCGCGGCCAACGGGGCGTCGGTCATCGCCGACTCGTACCTGGGGGGCGGAAACGACGACACCGGCGAAGCCATGTTCCTCGACCCCAGCGGGAACCTGTACGTCACCGGCTCCGCGCGTTCGGACGTTCCGACCCCCTTCCCGACCACCGCGGGGGTCTTCCAGCCGGCGTTCGGCGGCGGCGGTGGTTCGCCCCCGGACGCGTTCATCGCCAAGATCGGCGCCTCCGGGCCGTCGCTGACGTTGGCCTGGTCGTCGTACCTGGGAAGCACCTCGGACGACTGGGCCTAC
>DASRBA010000275.1:0-3944 GCA_035637895.1 Myxococcaceae bacterium | reverse complement strand
CGGCCTCACCGAGGGCAAGCGGTGGGGGTGGCCGCTGGAGCTGGGCCGGATCGCCCTGGTGCTCACAGCGGCCGCCGCCGCGGCCGCGTGGGCCCTGCGCGCCTAGAAGAGCGCGGTGGGGTCGATGGTCCGCGTCAGGCTGATGCCGGGGGAGCCGGCGGAGGCGGTGCTCGGGCTGTTCGCGGTGGTGATGGAGCCGCCCCGGCCACCATCCCCTCCGGAGCCACCGCCGCCGGCGCCGCCCTGACGGCTCCCCGTCCCGGTGATGCTGCCGGCGGCCCCCGCGACCCCCGCCGCGCCCGCGGTGACGAAGGTGGCGCCCGCGCTGACGGTGGGGCCGATGAGCTGGATGATCCCGCCACCGCCGCCGCCGCCCGGCCCGTTGGAGATGCCGCTGAGGGCGCCTGCCCCGCCGAGGGCGTTGATGGTGCCGGTGTTGGTCACGGAGGTCTTGGAGGCCAGGATCACCACGCCCCCGCCCCCCCCGCCCGCGCCCGAGGCGGTCACCGTCACGCCGTTGGCGTTGATGATCCCGGCGTTGGTGAGCGTGCCCGCCGCCAGGATGACCAGCGTCCCCCCGCCGTCGCCTCCATTGCTGGGGGTGGTGCCGGTGGTGCCGGTGAGGCATCCCGCCCCGCCGGAGCCGCCCTTGGGGCCTGGATTGACGATGTGGCCGCCGGCGACCTGGTTTCCCACACCCAGCCCGCCGGCGCCGAACTGCTCGGCGGTGCCGGCGCCGCTGTTGCGCTCCCCGAAGCCCGGCAAGGACCGGGCGATGCCCTGGCCGCCCGGGCGGGTCGTCGCCTCCACGGCGGCGGTCCCGATGTCGATGGTGCCGCCCGCCTCGTAGGTGGAGACGGTGATGGTGCCGTTGTTCACGAAGGGTCCGTTCACCCGGATCACCGTGCCGCTGGCGACGGTGAGCGTGAAGCCGGAGTTGATGGTCAGGTCGCTGAACTGGAAGTTCTGCTGGGCCGGGGGCGTGACGCTCCAGTTGGTGCTGGCGGAGATGGTGAGCGACCCGCCCGACCCGTCGCCGTAGATGCGGAGCTGCCCGTCCGCGCCCGCCGCGCCGGTGGCGCCCGTCGGGCCGGCGGGGCCCTGCGCGCCGGCCGCGCCGGTGGCGCCCTGCTGCCCGGGCGGGCCCTCGGGACCGGTGGGACCCGGCGAGCCCTGGCAGGCCATGAGGGTAGCGGCGACCGCCGCGATGGCGGCCGCGACGAAGCGGATTCGAAGCATGTGCGGTTCTCCCTCCCGTTGGGAGAATCGACTGTACGTCAGGGCGGCCCGAAGGCGCAGTCCCGCTGCTCGTCGCCCGCGATGATGCCGTTCCACGGGTTGTACACGAAGGACACGTTTTGCTGCCCGTCCCAGCACTCCACCGCGTGGGCTCCGGCGGCCATCCCCTCCACCACCGCCATGTCGCTCCGCCCGCGGAATTCCGGGGTCCAGCGGGCC
Source organism: Myxococcaceae bacterium (assembly GCA_035637895.1). Lineage (GTDB taxonomy): Bacteria > Myxococcota > Myxococcia > Myxococcales > Myxococcaceae > DASRBA01. Next base: position 2,486 of record DASRBA010000275.1, on the reverse strand, counting down.
GCGGCCTGGAGGTGCGTGGCGTTGGGATCGTTGGTGTGGACGTCGAACACCAGCCGGCCGGAGAGCGTGGCCAGCTCCTGGTAGGCGATGGTGGCGACCTGCCCCGCGTCGTCGGTGGCCTGGAGCACGATGGTGTGCGGCTGGTCCGCCCGGGTGTCGTAGACCAGGAACAGCCGGCGGAGCGTGCCCAGGTCGCTCAGGTTCTTCGCGCTGGGCATCCCGGAGGCGCGGAACTCGCCGGCGTAGAACATCACCGCGCCCAGCCCGTGGCGGATCTCCCCCGGCTGGTAGAAGCCCTCCACCAGCGGCGGCTGCCGCCAGTCCTGGGCGCTCACCTCCTTGTACTGGATCTGCCAGTAGAAGCCCTCGATGGGGTCGGGCCCGCGGGCGTCGATCACCACCGGCTGCCGGGTCATCACGATCTGGAGCTCCCAGCCCGGCGAGTCGTTGGCGGGGAACGGCCCCCAGATGCGCAGCTCCTGCGTGCGGACGTTGGGGGGCGTCCGCGTCGCGGTCTCCAAGATGGTGATGAAGAGCTCGGCCGTCATGTCCAGGCCGTGCGCCGCGTTGCGGGTGTCGGTGGCCGCCGTGGACGGGTCGCCCACGGCCCAGGCGGTGGCGCCGCTCTCGCGCAGGCCGGAGGCGCTCAGCCCGCTCTGCAGAGGCAGGCTCACCGTCACGTCGGAGCGGTGGGGCAGCGAAGCGGCGAACTCCACGTCCTCGTTGGACCAGTCGCCGCCGCACCCGGAGCCGGCGAGGAGGAGGACGGCAGAGAAGGATGCGAAGAGGCTAGAACGCATAACCCACCATGGCCCCGAGCTCGCCGAACCCGAAGTGGCGATTCTCGTCGATGTTGTAGTTCAGGTACTGCAGCCGCAGGCGCGCCACCGCGTGCCACCCGCCGGCGAAGTGCCACTTCACGCCCACCACCGCCCCCGGCGACCAGGTGAACATCGCCTGGTACTCCTTGGCGAAGATCGCCGGGTCGAACCGCCTCCCGAGCACCATGAACGACAGGCGCACGCCGGCGAACGGCACCAGGTCCCCCATCGGCCACTGGGTGATGATCGAGCTGCCCACCGAGAGCTGGGTGAACTGGTACGGGACCGTCCCGGAGATGGTGGACAGCGGCACCTCCCCCTTGCCGCCGCCCAGCGTGGCGTCGAAGTCCAGCATCCAGTCCGACCGGAAGTAGTGGTGCAGCTGCAGCTCCAGGCCCAGGCTGCCGGAGGGCGGGAAGTAGTCCTGGTACCCGAAGAAGCCCTGGTAGGCCGCGGCCAGGCCGATGGACCAGGTCGCCCGGGAGCCGCCCTTCACCGGGTCGTCGGAGAACGGCGCGTCGCGCAGCCGGGACTCGTCCACGGTGGAGATGGCCCCGCCCTGCACCTCCACGTCGCCGATGCGCAGCCGGTCCTCCAGGCGCCGCTTCACCCGGTACCTGCCGGGGGAGAGGACGATCCGCCGCTCCGCGCCGGCCTCCTTGAGCACCTCCGCCACCACCCGCCCGCGGCCGTCCACCAGGTAGTAGACGCCCTGGGGCGCCTCGGCGGGGAAGCGCAGGCCCTCGCGGCGGCTGGTGACCTCGGTGAGGACCAGGTCGCCGTTGCCGGCCAGGTCGTAGCTGAAGGTCGGGTGCTGGGCGCCCGCCGCGCTCTCCGCGGTGTCCGCCACCGTCCGGTCGTACGCGTAGGCGTACGCCTCGGAGAGCGAGACGCGCCCGTCGCCGGAGCGGTCCGCGTCGCCGCGCAGCCCGGACACCAGGTGGTGGGTGAAGTAGCTGCCGGCGATGCTGTCCGACTCCTGCGAGTCCTCGTCGGAGGCGCTGGAGGTGAGGATCACCATCCCCTGCGCGTCCGCCCGGGCGTCGGACTGGACCTCGAAGGCCGGCGCGCGCCGCACGCCCTTGGTGCGCACCATGGCCCCGGAGCGGCAGGCGTCGAAGATGCCCAGCCGGATGTCCGCCGGGGCCGCCGCCAGCCGCGCCTTGAGCGCGTCCAGCGGGAGCGCGCCGTCGCCCATCCGCAGCGCGCCGTCCTTGGCGTGGCCGGAGAAGTAGACCAGCAGCGCCGTCCGGTCGCCGCGCCGCCGCGCCTCCGCGGACCGGGCCTCCAGCTCCGACAGCGCGCTCAGCAGGTCCTGGGGGCGCGCGTTGAGCAGCAGCCGGGCGTCGTCCGCCTGCACGCCGCCCAGTTGGAGGAGGATCTCGTGGACCTTCCGCGCGTCCCCGGTGGCGTAGACCAGCGGCTTGGTGTCGCGCCCGCCCTCGTCGTTGCCGGCGATCAGCGCCAGGCGGCGGAGCTGCTGCGCGGGGGCCGCCTGGGCGAGGACCAGCGCGGCGAGGAGGAGGAGGTTTCTCATGGCTTCTGCACCATCCGGGTGAACTGCTCGCCGGGGAGCGGGAGCGGCGCCATGCGGGACAGCTGCCCGCCCGCCGCCCGGTACGCCTGGCGCGCCGCGTCCGCCGCCGCCGAGACCTGCAGCGGCTC
>DASRBA010000274.1:0-19134 GCA_035637895.1 Myxococcaceae bacterium | reverse complement strand
CGGGGCGGGCGCCGTTCCGCGGGCACACCCACTCGGAGATCATCCGGCAGATCCTCATCGTGGAGCCGCCGAAGATGCGGGACCTCAAGCCCGGGGTGCCCGCGCGGATGGAGCAGATCGTCGCGCGCGCGCTGGCGCGGAACCCGGACGACCGCTACCGCACCGCGCTGGAGATCCGCGACGACCTCCAGGAGATGCTCGGGGCGGGGCGGCGGATGGGGCCGGGGGACGTGGCGCGGTGCGTGGAGGCGCTGGGCACCGCGCGGGACGAGACGGAGCGCGTCCCCGCGGCCGTGGAGACCGAGCCCAGCGCGATGCCCAAGCCGGTGTCCACCGCCGAGACGCTGGAGCCCGGCGCGCCCAGCGGCCCCAGCAGCCTCCCGCCGGAGGGGCCCAGCGCGGAGACGCCGCAGATCAGCGCCGGCGGTCCGATCGTCACCACCGGGTCAACGGGGGACGGAAAGCCGTTCGCCACCGTGCTCGATCCCTCTCCGGTGGGCCGGCCTCGGTGGACGTGGAAGCACGTGGCGATCATCGGGCTGGCGGTGGTGGGGGGCGTGGTGGCGCCGTTCGCCGTCGGTGGGCGCGACGGGGCGGGGACGGAGGGACCGGGAGACCTCCCCGGCGGGCGAGCCGCGCTGGAGGTGACGTCCACGCCGCGGGCGACGGCGACGCTGGACGGGCACGCGGTGGGCGCCACGCCGCTGCGGCTCACGGACCTGGCGCCGGGCCCGCACGTGCTGAAGGTGGAGATGGTGGGGCCGGACGGGACGCACGGCAGCCGGGAGGAGACGATGGAGCTGCGCGCGGGGGAGCTGGCGCGGCGCGACGTCCGCTTCGGACGAGGGCACCTGAAGCTGTCGGTGACGCCGTGGGCGCAGGTGGCGGTGGACGGGCAGCGCGTGGGGGACTCGCCGTTCCCGCAGGGGCTGTCGCTGTGGGAGGGGCCGCACCAGGTGACGCTGCACAACCCGACGCTCAAGGTGGTGCGCGAGCTGTCGGTGATGATCCGCCCGGATGCGGACGAGCAGGTCACCGTCTCGCTCACCGCCGAATGACTTGCGCCTCCGGCGCGATTCGTCTCCGACCGCTTGCCGTCTCACCGCGCTGCAGGCGCGCTCACATGCCCAGCCGGCGCGCCCGCGCTCAGTGCTGGTGGGCCAGCCACTCCGCGACGCGCTCCTGCTCGCGCGCGTTCCCCGCCAGCCCATAGGCAGACTTCGCCTCCGACGCCAGCGTCACCGCCCGCACGCGCTCCTGCGCGTCCTTCGCCAGCGCCCTCGCCAGCGCGAACCGCGCCTCCGCCGCCACCTGGTCCGCCCCCTTCGTCGGCGACAGCGTCACCGCCCGCTCCAGCTGCCGCATCGCGGTCACCGCATCCCCCTGCGCCTCCAGCTCCGCGGCGTACGCCACCAGCGCCGGCCGCAGCAGCCGCGGCGCGCTCGTCCCGTACGCCCGCTCCAGCAGGTCCAGCGCCCGCCGGTGCACCTCCAGCGCGCCCGCGTGATCGCCCGACGCGCCCAGCGCCGACCCCAGCCCCACCAGGTACGTCGCCAACGCCGGCTGGTCCTTCCCCAGCGCGCGCTCCGCCTGCGCCACCGCGTGGCGCTCCAGCTCCACCGCCTCCCTCGCCCGACCCAGGAGCCGCAGGTCCGTCCCCGCCCCGTCCAGCGCCTGCGGCGACAGCGGGACGATCGCCAGCGCCCGCTGATGCAGGTCCAGCGCCTGCGTGTACTCCCCCAGCCCGCGCACCACGTCCCCCAGCGCCACCAGCGACGTGGCGGCGCGCGGCCCGCCGGGCCCGAAGAGCGGCTCCACCAGCGCCTGCGCCTCCTTGTGCCGCCGCAGCGCCTCCGTCAGCTGCCCCGCGCGGCGGAGCGCCTCCCCCAGCGCGTACGAGGCGCGGAGCTGGAGCGTGGGGTCCTCGCGCCCCGCGGTGGCCGACGCCGCCAGCGCCTTCTGCAGCAGCTCCACCGCCTCCACGTGGAAGCCCAGCTGCGACCGCACCGTGCCCAGCCGCACCTGCGCCGACGCGGTCCGCGGATGCTCCGGGCCGAAGGCGCGCTCGTCCAGCGCCGCCGCCGCGGTCAAGGTCCGCTCCGCCTGCGCCAGCTGACCCAGCTGCCCCTGCACGTCCCCGTACTGCTCCAGCGGCAGGGCGGTGAACGGGTGCTCCGGACCCAGCGCCAGCTGCAGCGCCCCCAGCGCGCGCTCCAGCGGCGCCACCGCCAGCACCGGGAAGCCGGCGGTGGCCAGCACCTCGCCCTGCGCCACGTCCAGCTCCGCGGCGAGCAGCTGCGGGTTGCCGGCGCGCGCCACCGCCGCCTCGGCGTGCTGGCGCAGGTCCACCGCGCGCTCCGCGTCCTGCCGGTCCGCGCCCACCAGCCGGTAGAGGGCGATCCACGACTGCGCCGCCTGCTCGTCGTGGCGGGTGCGCTCGGCGGACAAGATGGAATCCAACAGGGTGCGCTCCGCGGTGGCGAAGGCGCCCTGGTCCGCCTGCAAGCTGGCGCGCACGAAGAGCGCCTCCGGCTCCAGCGCGGGGTCCCCGGCCGCCGCCGCCTCCGCCGCCGCCGTGCCCAGCGCCCCGGCGGCGTGCGCGGGCAACCCCGCCGCCAGCAGCGCCCGCGCCGTCGAGACCTGCCGGCGCAGCTTCTGGGCCTTCTCCAGCGCTCCCGGGGCGGGGGCGGCGGGCGGACGCGCGGTGCGGCACCCGTCCGGGAGCGGCGCCGCGGTGGCGATGGAGAGGGCGCGCCGGGCCTGCCGCGGCTCGGGCGTGGAGAGCAGCTCCACCGCGGCCGCGAGGTCCGCCTTCCGGCGCTCCAGGCACCCGCGCGCCCCGGCGTCGTCCTCCCGCGAGCGGGCGTCGCGGACCTGACAGATCGCCTCGGCGGCGTGCACCCACCGCTCGGCGTACTGGTCCATCGCCACCGCCACCGCCTCCGCCTGCGCCGGGCCGGCCACCTGCCCCAGGCTGGCGGTCACCGCCGCGCGCCGCGAGCCGTCCCACGCCGAGGCGATCTCCTCCCGCGGATCCGCGCAGCGGTCTCCGCCGGCGCGCACCGCCAGCACCGAGAGCGCCGCCACCGCCGCCCCGGCCAGCGCCCCGCCCGCGACCAGCCGCCGCCGCCGGCTCAGCCGCCGCCAGAACGGCAGGCGGACCGCGTCCAACAGCTCGTCCATGGACGCGAAGCGCTGCGGCGGATCCAGCGCCAGGCCGCGCATCACCGCCGCCCGCACCCGCGACGGGACCAGCCTCGGCAGCGGCTTCACGTTCCGCGCCGCGGCCATGGACGCCATGTAGTCGTCCAGGGCGGTGCCGGCGTAGGGCCGGTCGCCGGACAGCCCCTCGTAGAGCGCGCAGCAGAAGGCGAACTGGTCGGACCGCGCGTCGCCGCGGCCTCCCGCGAGCTGCTCGGGCGCCATGTAGCCGGGCGTCCCCATCACCACGCCGGGCCGGGTGAGCTGGCCCACCGACATCCCGGCCACCTGCTCCTGGCTGATGCTGAGGATGGCGCTGGCGCGGGTGGCGCGGGCGAGGCCGAAGTCCATCACCTTCACCACGCCGTCGTCGCTCACCAGCACGTTCTCGGGCTTGAAGTCGCGGTGGATGACGCCGTGCCGGTGGGCCTCCGCCAGCCCGCGGCCGGCGGCCATCAGCACCTCCATCACCTCGGCGCGGGAGCGCGGCTGCTTCCCCAGCCAGTGGCGCAGGGTGGTGCCCTCCACCAGCTCCATCACCAAAAAGACGCGCTCCTCGAACAGGCCCACGTCGTAGAGCTGGACGACGTTGGGGTGGGAGAGGCGGGCCATCACCTGCGCCTCGCGGAGGAGCCGCGCGTCGTCCATCGGCTCGCGCACGGCCGCGCGGAGGAACTTGATGGCCAGCCGCCGGTCCAGCTCCGGGTCGTAGGCGGCGAAGACCACGCTCATCCCGCCGGAGGCGATGGGCCGCAGCAGCAGGTACCGGTCCACGCGGGTACCCGCCCCCAGCTCGCCCTTCTTGGGCGCCTGGACGGCGGTGAGGTCGCCGGTGAGGTCATCCCCGGACTCCCCCTCCGACAGCGGCCTCCGGCGGGCCACGTGGACCGTCTCCGGGTCGGTCTGGCGCTGCCAGGGCTCGGCCGGGTACCAGCTGGCCATGGCGGAGACGAGCTTCCGGCAATTCGCGCACTTGTCCAGGTGGGCGGTGACGCGCTCCAGGTCGGCCCGGGGGAGGGACCGCTCCATCAGCGCGACGAGCGTGTTCTCGTCCAGACAGCTCATCTAGGATGGGGTTGTATCAGGGCAGACGGGAGTCGTTGGAGCGACCAAGCGTGGCAGAGCCGCTGGCCGAGGCGTTCGTGAAGCTGCTGGACCCCAAGGCCCAGAAGGCGGTGGCCCGCTTCGGCGACCTGGAGCCCTTGCTCTCCCGGTACCTGGCCGAGGGGCGGCGCGCCTGGGCCTCGGTGGCGCTGGCGGACGAGGACTTCCTGGGGCACCTGGCGCGGGTGGCGAACGGCGAGCCGGCCGCCGCCGCCGAGCTGAACGCGCTCCGCGGGGCCGACCTGTACCTGGCCTGCGCCTGCTCGCGCGGGGACGGCAAGGCCATCCGGGCGCTGGAGGAGGCGTACTTCGGCGAGGTGGACCAGGCGATGGCGCGGGCGCGCCCGCCGGGCGTGCAGGTGGACGACGTGAAGCAGCTCTTGCGCGAGAAGCTGTTCGTGGCGCGCGGCGGCGAGATCCCGAAGATCGGCGAGTACTCCGGCCGCGGCGAGCTCCGCCGCTGGGTGCGCGCCACGGTCACCCGGACGGTGCTCAACCTCGCCTCGCGCGGGCCGAAGGAGGCGGCGGTGGAGGACGAGGTCCTCTCCGAGCTGCCCGGCGGCGAGCTGGACCCGGAGTTGGAGCACCTCAAGCAGCTCTACCGCGCCGAGTTCAAGGCCGCCTTCCCCGAGGCGCTGGCCACCCTCGACGCGGACGAGCGCACCCTGCTGCGCCAGCGGTACGTGGATGGGCTCACCATCGACCAGCTGGACAGCGTCTACGGGCAGCACCGCTCTACCGTGGCGCGGCGGCTGGCGAAGGCGGAGACCAGCCTGATGCGCGCGGTGCGCGAGCGGCTGATGGGGAAGCTGAAGATCAACCAGCGGGAGCTGTCGTCGCTGGTGAGGCTGATCCGCAGCCAGATCGAGGTCAGCCTCAAGCAGGCCTTCAAGTAGGAGCGGCGCCCGGTCCGCTTCGAGCAGGCCGGGCGCCGCCTCACGTCATGACCTTGGCCGCGCTGGACTACGGCCGCGGGCCCGGGCCGGCCGGCGTCACGCGCTGGCCGCGACCATTGCCGCCGCCCAGCGCCATCGCCTGCGGCCAGTGGCTGTCCGCCTCCACCGTCTCGCCGGTCGGGATGACGTCGACGGTGGCGTTCTTCACGTGCCCGTCGGCGGGGTTGAGCTTGTTGGCGACCGGGTCGGCGATCCGCGCCTCGACGGACTGGATGACGCAGGCGCCCTGCACGGCGGCCTGCGGGTCGCGGCGGCGGAGGCCGGGGTCGAACAGGCCGCACTCGTAGCGCTTCACGGAGACCTCGGGCGAGTCCAGCTTCACCGACGCCATGGTCTTCACGCGCTGGTCGATCTGGGCGGCGCCCAGCATCTTCACGCGCTTGCCGGTGGGCTGGTACTCGGCCCAGTCGAAGTCGAAGCCAGCCACCTTGCCGTCGTTGGTGACGATCAGCGCCACCTTGGACCCGCCGCCGATGACGGGGACGCCGTCCACGGTGCGGGTGAAGACGATGGCGTTGGCCAGCACCTGCTCCAGCGGGCGCTCGGTGGAGTTGACGTCGTTGCCGCCGCCCACCTGCACGCGGGTGGAGAACGGGACCAGCTGCTCGCCGGGCCCCAGCTTGATGAAGTCGGACAGCTGCTCCTGGATGAACGCGCGGCCGACGGCCTCCAGCTTCTCGTTGGGGAGGCGTTCGGACGCGGGCGCGGCGTTGTTCAGCTCCTCCGGGTTGCGGAAGCTGACCTTGGAGCCGTCGCCGAAGGCGACCAGCCGGCGGCCGTCCGCCCAGGTGGCCATGGTCTTCACTTTGTCGACCTGCACCTTGGCGTCGCCGAAGGTGGTGACCGCTTCGCCCGAGTACTGGAACTTCCTCATGAGCGCGTCCACGCGGCGATCGGCGCCCGCCCCGGTGTTGACCCGGAGCAGCGGGAGATCGGCGCGCCCCACGCCCTGGGTGCGGGCGTTGGCGGCGAGCGAAGCGCGGATGGGGAAGTCGGCGGCCTGGGCGGCGCCGGCGATGAACAGGGCTGCGGACAGGATGGTGATGCGGAACATGGATGTGTTCTCCGTGAATTCGTGAGCGTGAAGGGATGGACCGGTCTAGGTGTTCCAGGCCGAGTAGCAGTACCAGCCGATGGCCGAGTCGCGCAGGCGCGTGTACCCGGCGATGTTCTGCCAGGTCATCCCGTTCTGGCGGTTCCAGCAGTTGTTGGAGTCCGTGCCGGTCGTCATCACGGCGAGGCTGTTGTCCTCGTACCAGTCGGACGCGCCGTCGTGCCACGACTCCTTGATGGTCACGCCATGCTGGAGGTCATCCGCGTAGTCGGCGCCGACGTCGTCGGTGGTCCAGCCCGCCCACACCAGGTCGTGGCTGCCGGTGGCGATGTAGAGGCCGCCCTTCATGATGGGGCCCATGCGGGTCCACATCAGGCCGTCGTCGTACTTGAGGGTCTCGCAGGAGTAGGTGGAGAAGATCATCGTCCCCCACGACTCGTTCCCCAGGCGCATGTTGCCGGAGTAGGCCAGCTGGTTCTGGTCCCACATCGCCCAGACGGAGTTGTTGCCCCAGGCGCCGCCGTGGGTGTTGGCGAAGACGATGTTCACGGTCTCCAGGCCGTACTGGTCCCCGTCGCCCTCCCACCAGTACTTCCCGCCCTGGAGGTTCCAGTAAAAGATCTGGGTGTCCGTCTGGCCCAGCTCGCTGTTGAAGCCGCTGCAGCGGTTCCAGCTGTAGGGCAGCGTGTTCTGCCACGTGTTCTGGTAGTCCTCCTGGCAGGCGGTGCCGAAGCGTCCGGCCAGCACAGGAAGGCTCCCGGCCATGGCGAGCAGCGCCACGGCGATCTTCACCGTTCGATTCATCGTGTGATTCCCCCCAAAAACCGGGGCGAAAGCGCCCCGGGTCCCGGACAGAACGCACGAGGTTTTGGATCTTCCCGGGCGCGCGGTTGTGAAGGGGTGTGCACGGGTGCGCAGCGCGGGCGCGGCGGGCTGCGCACTTCACATCCGAAGTGCGGATCCTCCATGGGGCGTGAGCGGCTGGCGTCCGCCTTGCTTCCGCCGGAGATGATGCAGGCGGCGCCATGACCATTCTCGACCTGTTGCTGGCGTTCGCCGCGCTGGCCCTCGCGCTCCTCTGCGCGGCCGGAGTCGTCGCGGAGCTCCTCCACTTCCGCCGCCGCGGCCCGGGGCCGCCAGGCGCACCGCCGCGCGTCTCCATCCTCAAGCCTTGCAAGGGCGAGGATCCGGACCTGTACGAGAACCTCAGCAGTTGGGCGCGGCTGGAGGGCGCCCCCGGCGAGGTGCTGATCGGCTTCGCGGACCCGGCGGATCCGGCCGCGGAGATCGCCCGGCGCGTCGCCGGCGAGCACCCCGACCGCGTCCGCGTCATCTGCGCCGGCCTCCCTGCCGATCCGATCGTGAATCCCAAGGTGCACATCCTCAGGGCCCTGCAGCGCGAGGCCACCGGCGAGGTGCTCCTCGTCTCCGACTCCAACGTGCGTGCGCCCCCGGATGCGCTTCTCCAACTCCTCGCACCACTCGCTGATCCGCGGACCGCGGCCAGCTACGCCCTGTTCGTCTCGCCGCCCGGCGCCACGCTCGGCGCGCGCCTGGAGAGCGCCCTCTTCTCCACCGTCGTCCTCCCGGCCATCGCGGGCGCCTACCGGCTGTTCGGCTCGGCGAACCTCATCGGCAAGGCGATGGCCGTGCGCCGCTCCGTCCTCCAGTCGCTGGGAGGCTGGGCGCGCTACGCGACGGTGCTGGTGGAGGACGGTTGCCTGGGTCACGACCTCCGCCGCCAAGGGCACCGGATCGCGCTGGTGGACGGGCTGGTCGAGGTGCGGCTGGGGAAGATGACGCTCCGCCAGCTGTGGGACCACGAGCTGCGGTGGATGATGCTCCACCGGGTCCGGAAGCCACTGGTGCCGCTGGGGATGGCGCTGTGGAACCCGTGGTTCCTGGCGATCGCGGCGGCGGTCGCGCACGCCGCGGGCCTGGCGACCGCGCCACCCGCGCTCCTGGCGGCGGCGGTCTTCAACGGCGCGATCAAGCTGGTGCCGTTCCTCCGGCGCGGCGGGCGGCTCTCCGGCGCGTGGGTCCTCCCGCTGATGGAGGCGCTGATGCTGGCGGTGGAGGTCGCCGTCTGGTGGCAGCGCGAGGTGCGCTGGCGTGGGCAACGCTTCCGGCTGGGGCGCGGCTCCCGCATCCTCTCCGTCCGCCCGGACGCGCCGGCGCCGCGACCGTGGTGGTGGACGGTGCCGAACCTGGTGACGCTCTCCCGCCTCTTCCTGGCGCCGGTGCTGCTGGTGCTGGCGTACGCGGGCGAGTCGAGGATCTTCCTGGCGCTGTTCTGCGTCTCGCTGCTCACGGACGTCGCGGACGGGGAGCTGGCGCGCCGGCTGGGGCAAGCGAGCGAGAAGGGGGCGCGGCTGGACAGCTGGGCGGACTTCGCGACCTACACCACGGTCCCGCTCTGCGCGTACTGGCTGAAGCCGGCGCTGCTGCGCGACGAGGCGCTCTCCTTCTGGCTGATCGCCGGCAGCATGGTCGTCCCCAAGCTCTACGGCTTCGCGAAGTTCCGGAAGCTGACCGGCTACCACACGCGCGGCGCCGTCATCAGCGCGTACATCGTGGGGACCGCGACGGTGCTGATGTTCGCGGACGTCTCCATCTGGCCGTTCCGGATCGCCGCCCTCCTGGTGCTCCCGCCCAAGCTGGAGGAGATGGCGATCACCACCGTGCTCCCGCGGCAGGTGACGATGGTGAGGTCGCTGCGGCGCGCGCTGGAGCTCCGGCGGGAGATCCTCCAGGGCTGAGCAGGGCTGACCTACTCCACCATCACCGCGTCGCCTCCGGGCGTGCACGGCACCACCGGATCCGCGCCGAGGCCGCGGCAGAGGGCGGTGACCGTCGGCTCGGACTTCTCGTCGGTGAGGACCACCGGGTTCGGCCCGGCGTCGAGCGTGAACCAGGCCGGGACGCCCTGCGCGCGCAGCCGGCCGATGGCCTGGATCACCTCCAGCGTCTTCGGCTTGAGGTAGCAGAGCGGCGGATCCGCGGAGAGCGCGGTGGCGTGCATCCGCCAGGCGTTGCGCTCCGCGATGGCGCCCAGCTCCTCCAGGTCGCGCCGCCGGATGGCGTTCACCGCCCGAGCCATCTCCTGCTCCGCGTCCTCCACCCACGCCGGATAAAAAGGCGAGGTCGCGACGGTGTGCCGCATCCCGTCGCGCGACCTCACCTCCTTCTCCTCCTTCGCCACCACCACCACCACCATCCGCACCTCGGGCCAGTGCGAGGGAGGGAAGAGCTGCTCGGCGTACGAGTCCGTCCCGTCCGCGCGGTCGCCGCGGTGCCACGCGCAGAAGCCGCCCTGCACGCTCCGGGACGCGCTCCCGGACCCCGTCCGCGCCAGGATGGACGCCGCCCTCGGGTCCGCCGGATCCCCCGCCGCCGCCCGCGCCGCCACCGCCAGCGCCGCGAAGGCCGCCGCGCTCGACGCCAGGCCCGCCGCCACCGCGAAGTCCCCCGCCGTGTGCACTCGCGCGCCCTTCAGCTCCGGCCGCCCGTCCTGCACCCGCCGCATCAGCGCCAGCACGCGCTCCCGCTCCAGCCCCGCCGCGTGGACGCCGTTGATCATCACCTCGTCGTCCCCCGTCCCCAGCTCCACCGTGGCCATGACCGCCAGGGGCGCCAGCGTCAGCGACAGGCTCGACTGATGGGGAAGGACCAGCCCTTCGTCCCGCTTCCCCCAGTACTTCACCAGCGCCAGGTTCGGGTGCGCGCGTGCCGTCGCCTTCTTCATAGGGTCTTCGGCCCCGCCACCTGGCTCTCGAAGCAGACCACGCCCTGCCGCCGCAGCCGGACCAGCGCCAGCTCCGGCCCGGGGAACAGCCCGATCACCGCCCCGCCGTCCCCGCCCGCGCCGGTGAGCTTGGCGCCCAGCGCGCCCATCCCTCGCAACCGATGCACCATCTGGTCGATCGACGCCGACGACAACCCCAGCGCCGACAGCACACCCTGCGACGCGTTCATCGCGTCCCCCAGTGACTCCAGGTCCCCCGCCTCCACCGCCGCCGCACCCTCCCGCGCCAACATTCCCAGCTCCCGCATCAGCCGCCCGTAGCGCGACGGCCACCGCGACGCGCGCGCGCGCAACCCCGCCACGGTGGCGCGCGTGGGCGGCCTCGGCCCCACCAGCGCCACCAGCAGCTTCAGCGGCCTCGGCGAGCGCACCGGCCGGGCGATCCCCAGCGGCGCCCCCGGACGCCGACGGTAGAGGATCAGCCGCCCCTGCGCGGAGGTGGTGTGGTCGATCCCGGACGGCTGCCCGTGGAACTCCTCCTCCATCAGCATCGCCACCTTCGCCACCACGTCCGGCGGCGGCATCGGCTTCCCCGACGCGGCCAGCAACAGCCGCGCGCACGCCACGCCCACCGCCGCGGACGACCCCAGCCCCATCGACACCGGGATCTCCGACTCCAGCGTGACGCGGATCCTCGGGCTCCCGCACGCGCGCGCCGCCCGGTCGAACGCCGCCATCAGCAGCTTCCTCGCCTTGCGCGTCAGCTTCGCGCCGGGCGGGACGGCGAGCCGGCACCTCGACGCCGGCGTCCCGCGCGCGGTGACGCCCCAGGAGAGCGGCCCGGCGAGCACCGGGTGCCCGTACACCGCGGCGTGCTCGCCGATGAGGATGACCTTCCCCGGCCCGAAGCCGACCAGCTCCCCCCCGGCCACGTCCGGGGCATCCGGCTTCCGGCGATGACCGATCCTCTCGCCGGGAGGCGCGGCCCGGTCGCCGGCGACGCTCGGCGCGGCCACGTCCGGCTAGCTCCCGGTGGCGGCGCGCGCCTCGTCCGCCGGCAGGGCGGCGAGGATCTCCTTCGCCTTCTCCACCTTCACGTGCCCGGCCTTCACCAGCAGGTTGGCCAGCTTCTCCACCCACGCGCCGCGCGCGCCGGCGGTGACCGCCACGCAGCGGGCGTGGAGCGCCATGTGCCCCTTCTGGATGCCCACCGACCCCAGCGCCCGGATGGCGGCGAAGTTCTGCGCCAGGCCCACCGCGGCGAACACCATGGCCAGCTCGCGGGTGCTGTTCACCCGGAGGATCTTGAACGCCGTCTGCACGCCGGGGTGGACCTTGATCGGCCCGCCCACCGTGCCCAGCGCCAGCGGCAGCTCGATCCGCCCCACCAGGTGCCCCTCCTCCAGGTACCAGGTGGAGAGCGGGCGGTACTGGCCCTCGCGGCAGGCGAACGCGTGCGCCCCGGCCTCGATGGCGCGCCAGTCCTGCCCGGTGGCGATGGCCACCGCGTCGATGCCGTTCATCACGCCCTTGTTGTGGGTGGCGGCGCGGTACGGATCCGCCATCGCGAAGCGCGACGCCTGGGCGATGCCCTCGGCGATGTCCTCGCCGCTCATGTCGAAGTCGGCCAGCGCCGGCACCGGGATGCGGCACGAGGCGCGCGCCAGCCGCCGGTCCGCCAGGTTCGACAGGATGCGCAGGTACACCTTGCCGCCCGTGACCTGTTCGACGAGGGGCGCGATGCCCTCGGCCACGGTGTTGATCATGTTGGCGCCCATCGCCTCCTGCGTGTCGATGAGCACGTGGACGATGAGCAGGGGCTCGCCCTTCGGCCCCTCCGGAGGCGGGAGCATCCGCACCTCCACGTCGAGCGCCCCGCCGCCCCGCCGCACCATGTCCGGGTGGAAGCTGTTGGCCAGCGCGAGGATCTGGTCCTTGGCCCCGAGGATCTTCTCGGTGGCCGCGGTGGGGTCCCCGTAGCGGGTCACCTGCACCTGGCCGATCATCAGCGACGCGTCCGCCTCGGCGGTGAAGCCGCCCGCCTCGCGGACGATCTTGTTGGCGAAGGACACCGCCGCCACCACCGACGGCTCCTCCACCGCCATCGGCACCACGTAGTCGCGGCCGTTGACGGTCAGGTTGAGGCCTAGCCCCAGCGGGAGCGAGAACGCGCCCACCGCGTTCTCGATCATCTGGTTGGCCGTCTCCGCCTCCAGCGCCTCGCCGCGGAGCCGGTGAAGGTCCTCGCGCGACAGCCCGAACGCCTTCGACAGGTGCGCCAGCCGCTCCTCCAGCGGCAGCTTGTGGAACCCGGGGAACCGCGAGCTCACCGTCTCCGACATACCCCTGCGCCTCCCTCTGTAACCGCCTGGACCTGCGGCGCCGTCATAGCGCCTCCAGCCAATCCTTCAACTCGCCCGTCACCACCACCGTCTTCTGCCGGAGCTCGCGCGGCGTCCCCGCTCCGGCCAGCAGGACGGCCCGCCGGAGTCCCTGCACCACCACCTCTACGGCCCGCGCCGCGCCCTCTTTCCCCCCGCGTTGCTGGGCGCGGAAGAGCGGCAGCGCCATCCCGGCCAGGTCCGCTCCCAGGCCAAGGCACTTAGCAACGTCCAGGCCAGTGCGGATCCCCCCGGCGGCCACCACCGTCACACCCTCCCCCACCGCCTTCCGCACCGAGGCCACCGCCGCCGCCGTGGGGATGCCCCACCCGGCGAAGCCCTCCGCCACCTCCGCCGCCAGCCCCTGGGTGCGCAGCTGCTCCACCCGGACCCACGAGGTGCCGCCAAGACCGCTGACGTCAACGGCCTTCACACCGCACTCCGACAGGCGCCGCGCCACCGCGGGCGACAGGCCGCACCCGGTCTCCTTGACCAGCAACCGGTCGCCGAAGCGCTTCGCCAGCTGGCGGAGGACCGCGTAGCCCCCGCGGAAGTCGCGGTCGCCCTCGGGCTGCGCCAGCTCCTGGGCGGGGTTGAGGTGCACCGCCAGCCCGTCCGCGCCGATGCCGTCCACCAGGCGGACGACCGCGTCCACCCCCATCGCCGCCGCCTGCTGGAGCCCCACGTTGCCCAGCACCGCCGCGGTGGGCGCCACCTCGCGCACCTGGAAGGTCTCCGCGCGGGCCGGGTCCTCGCTCATCGCGCGCTGGCTGCCCACGCCGAACGCCAGGCCGAACTGCTCCGCCACCGCGGCGAGGTCGCGGTTCACCTGCCGGGCGCGGTCCGTGCCGCCGGTCATCCCGGTGATCAGCAGCGGCGCCTTCAGGCGCTTGCCCAGGAACGGCGTGGAGAGGTCGACGTCCTCCAGCGCCAGCTCCGGCATCGCGCAGTGGACGAGGTGGGCGCAGGACAGCAGGGTGTCGTTCTCGCGAGGCTCCACGTCGCCCTCGGCGCAGAGGTCGAGGTGCGCGTCCTTCCGCCTGGCGGTGATGTCGTCGCCCGCGTCGCCCATGCTCGTGCCCCGTTCGCTAACAGCCGCCGGGCCCGGCACGCAAGGATTACCCCGCCGTGGCATAAGCGTGGCTATGACCAGGGTCGCGGTCTTCCTCCACTCGGGCGACTACGCGCGGATGCACCAGGGCCTCTCCATCGCCGCGGCGGCGGCGGCCGGCGGGCGCGAGGTGCTGGTGTTCTTCTTCTGGTGGGCGCTCGAACGCCTGGCGGCCGGTCGGCTGGACGAACCGGACTTCGGGGATTCGCCGGAGCGAGCGCGCGCGGCGGACCGCTTCGAGTCGCGCGGGCTGCCCACCCTGCGACAGCTTCTGGAGCACGTCCGCCAGTCCGGCCAGTGCAGGCTGTTCGCGTGCAGCGGGTCGCTGGCGGCGGTGGCCGAGCGGCCGGACGGGCTGGAGCGCGCGGTGGACCAGGTGGTGGGCTGGAGCACGATCCTGGAGCTCACCGCCGGCATCACCGACCGGTTTGACCTCTGATAAACAGGCGAGCATGGACGCCGAAGCCGCGCTGTGGGTGCCGCCGAAGATGGCCGGGGACGCCGAACCGGACATCCTGGCGGCGCTGAAGCAGGTGCCGCTGTTCGACCACCTCAGCAACCGCGACCTCAAGAAGATCGGGCGGATGCTGCACGAGCGGACCTACCAGCCGGGCGAGGTGATCTTCCGCGAGGGCGACCCGGGGGCGGGGATGTTCATCGTCCGCAAGGGCAAGGTGAACATCGTCATCGGCCGCCCGGACGGCACCGAGCAGCTGCTCACCCCCATCGGCGAGCGCCAGTTCTTCGGCGAGATGGCGCTGCTGGAGGCGGCGCCGCGCAGCGCCTCGGCGGTGGCGGCGGAGAAGTCGGAGCTGCTGGGCTTCTTCGAGCCGGACCTGGAGTCGCTGATCGAGCGCGACTCCAAGCTGGGCTCGAAGGTGGTGTGGAACCTGGCGCGGCTGATGGCGTACCGCCTGCGCGGGATGAACGAGACGCTCCGCAAGCAGCGGCAGGAGGAGGCCGCCGCCAGGTCGTCCGCCACCGGCTCGGAGGGGATGTGAAGCCGCGCCTGGCGGAGGCCACCGCCCGCCTGGTGCCGGTGGAGGAGATGCCCTCCCTGGGCGAACGCGTGGTCCAGGCGGTCGTCACGGCGCTGGTGCTCGTCGGCGCGGGCGTCGTCGCCTGGAAGCTCTCCTTCCTCACCACCCCGCTGGCGCTGGCCATCCTCGGGTTCTACGTGCTGTCGCCGCTGGTGAACCTGATCGAGAACCGCGGCGCGTCGCGCGGGGTGGCGGTGCTGATCGTCTTCGGCGGCGGGCTGCTGGTGCTGGTGGGCATCGGCTTCGCGCTGTGGCCGTCGCTGGAGCACTGGCTGCAGCAGAAGCCGTCCCAGGCGGGCGAGAAGAGCGCGTTCGAGATCCAGCTGGGCAAGCGGCTGGACGCGTGGGAGCAGGAGGCGCTCGCCACGCGCTACCGGCAGATCGACTGGCACCACCTCTTCAACCAGCTGCGCGACCTGATGGAGCGGCAGCGCAAGGGGCTGACGGAGACGCTGCCCCAGGTGGCGATGGGGATGCTGTCCTCGGCGGGCACGCTGGTGCTGGCGCCGATCATGACCCTGTTCCTGCTCATCGACGGCGAGCGGATGCACAAGGCCATCGTGGCGCAGGTGCCCAACCGCCACTTCGAGACGGTGCTCACCCTCATCCACCGGGTGGACCGGCAGATCGCCGCCTACCTGCGCGGGGCCGCCAGCGAGAGCGCCATCGTCGCCGCGGTGCTGGCGGCGGTGCTGGCCGGGCTGGGGATGCCGTCCGCGCTGCTGTTCGCCTGCATCTACGGGGTGGCGAACGTCATCCCGCTGGTGGGGCCGGTGATGGGCGCCGGGGCCGGGCTGCTCTACGCGCTGATGGACCCCACCGCGCCGTCGCTGGGCGTGCTGGCGGTGGGGTACCTGGGCGTCTACGTGCTGGACGCGATGCTGATCAACCCGATGGTGGTGGGGAAGAACCTCAACCTCCACCCGCTCACCATCATCGTCGGGATCAGCATCGGCGGGTCGCTGGCGGGGATCCTGGGGATGCTGGTGAGCATCCCGTTCATCGCCATCGGCAAGGCGATCATCGCCACCGTCTGGGACGCGGTGCGCCGGCAGCAGGCGCACCGCCGCGGGTACGTCTGATCAGCGCCGATCAGCCGATCAGATGTTCCACTTCAGCATGTACTGGAGGGTGTGCTCGCTCTTGGCCGGGATGAGGTACCGGTTGAAGGCGAACTGCCACTCCACGCCGATGTAGATCTTGGCCGGGGTGAAGTGCGCCAGCTTGCCCACGTCGTAGAGGAACTGCGGCTGCGCGACCATGAACGGGTGGCCGGTGGTGCCGGCGAAGGCGCCCGTGCCGGCCCCCTCGCCGAAGACGCCCCACTGGAGGAAGCCGCCGAGCTGGAAGTCCTGCTCGAAGACGGAGATGGACTTCTGATACGCGAAGCCGAGCTGGAGGTCGACGCCGTCGAAGACCTGGTCGTCGCGGATCACCGTGGTGACGGTGAGGAAGTCCAGGAACGGCTGGTCGATGCTCCACTGGATGCCGTAGTACTGGAGCGAGCCGAACTTGGAGACCGTCTCCAGCTCGTACTTGAGCTCGATGTCGCGGAGGAACGGGATCTTCAGCTCCTTGCCCATCACCTTCTCGGCCACCCGCTTGGGCGAGATGGTCACCGTGATGCCGCCGAAGAACCCGCCGTGCTCGTTGGTCGTGCCCGTGGCGTTCGCGTTGTTCCAGGGGTCGGTGACGTCGTAGTACAGGAACATCGTCCCGTACTCCCACACCTGGAACGCCTTGATGCTCAGCGTGGTGCGGGAGCCGTCCCCGTTGAAGTCCCGGTTGAAGCAGTCGAACGACCCGACATAGCTGCCGCCGGGGAAGGCGCTGGTGCTGGTCACGTTTCCCGGCTGCGTACCTACGGTGGGGTTCTGATTCTGATTGAACGGGTTCCCACTGAAGCAGGGCGCGTTCAACACCTCGAACCAGACTCCCGCGGACGCGGCAGACGAATACAGCGCCGCCGCGAACACCGCGGCGGTGAACCACCCGGTACGGCGCATGGCTTCCCCCTCCTGCTGCTGGGTGACGTGTGGACCTGCTGCGGCTGGCTACGACTTCACGGCTTGAAGGTCTTCAGCTCGTCCATGTTGGTGGGGACCTTGAGCTCGCCGGAGACCACCTTCTGGCGAAGCGCGTCCACCTTGGCGAGCACGTCCGCCTTGTTCGGGATGTCCAGGCGGACCTCCGCCATCCCCACCCCGCCCTCCTTGAGGCCCATGGAGCTGTCGCCGCCCTTGAACGAGCCGCCCACCACGTCGCGGTCGGTGTCGTAGATCGCCAGGTCCACGCGCTTGAGCATGGAGCTGAGCACCACCTCCGGGGCCACGTGGTACTGGTCGGAGTCGACGCCGATCACGTAGACGTTCTTGCCCGCGGCCTTGGCCTCCTTCACCGCCTGGATCACGCCCAGGCCGTCCGAGCCGGCCGCGTGGTAGACGACGTCGTTGCCCTTGGCCACCATGTCCTGGCCCACCTGCTTGCCGGTGGCGACGTTGTCGAAGCTGCCGGTGTAGTTGGAGACGACCTTGGCCTTGGGGTTGGTCGCCATCACGCCGGCGCGGAAGCCCGCCTCGAACTTCTTGATCAGCGGGATCTCCATCCCGCCCACGAAGCCGATCTTGTTGGCCTTGGTGACCAGGCCGGCCAGCGCGCCGACGAGGAAGCTGCCCTGCTCCTCATGGAAGGTGACGGTGCGGACGTTGGGCAGGGTGTACGGGGTGGACTTCTCGTCCAGCAGCGGGCTGTCGATGAGGAGGAAGTTGGCGTTGGGGTTCTTCTTCGCCGTGGCCTCCACCGCGTTCTCCATCATGAAGCCCACGCCGACGGTGAGCTTGGCGCCGCGGTCGACGAGGAGCTGGAGGTTGGGCTCGTAGTCCTCCTGGGCCTTGGACTGGAGGACGAGCGGCTCGATCTTCATCGGGGAGATCGGCGGGTTGTGCGAGGCGAGGTCGGGCGAGAGCGAAGCCTTGACCTCGTCCGGGGTCGCGTCCGTGTAGCCGGAGGCGTTGAACTTCTTGCCCGCGCTCCACAGCTCCAGGCCGCGGAGGGCGGAGTCGTTGAAGGACTGGTCGCCGCGGCCGCCGACGTCCGTCACCAGGCCCACCTTCGTCGCGGCTGGCTTGGGCGGCTCGGCCGGCTTCGCGGGCTCGGCCATCTTGGGCGGTTCGGCGGGCTTCTCTTCCTTGCAGCCCCAGGCGAGCACCAGGGCGAGGGACGACACGCAGAGGACGCGGAGGGGGGCGGTTCGCATGTCGCCCAATTAACACCGGCCATAAGTTGGGCGAAGTGAAAAAAAGTGCGGGCTTTCAACCCCGCGGAATTCACCGGGAGCGGGGATGGGAGGGCCTCAGCGGCGCGGGAGGTAGCGCTCGAGGTGATCGTAGAAGTTGCCGGAGAGGGAGGCGGCGGCGGATGGGTCGCGCGGGCGGGTGGAGAGGCGCGCGCGGAGGGGCGCGGCGACGGGATCGCCCTCCACGCTGACGAGCCAGACGGGGCGGTCGCGGAGCCACTGGTCCAGCGCGGCCGCCTCGGCGTCGAGGGTGGAGGGGGGGAAGGCGGCGGGGTCGATCCAGGCGGGGTGCCGGGTCATCTCCTTCGGGAAGGCGACGAGGTCGAGCTCCGGGGAGCGGAGGTAGTAGCCGAGGGCGGGGCCGCTGAGGCCGACGCAGATCACGATGTCCGAGCCGGGGGTGGCGTGGGAGGCGAGGTACGCGGCGGCGCCGCGGTCGGAGTCGGCCTCGCGGGCGACGGCGGCCCGGCCCTCGGCGGCGTGGGTCGCGGCGCGGAGGACGGCGACGGCGGCGAGGATCGCGGCCAGCGGGCGGGGCTGGAGGAGGCGCGCGAGCAGGGCGCCGAGGAGGGCGGTGATGGTGGGGACGGCGATGGCGGCGTGGCGGATGGGGAAGAAGATGGGGTGGCGGAGGGAGAGGGCGAAGGGGACGAGCAGCGCGATCGCGAGGAGCACGCCGGCCGCCCGGAGCGGGGTGTCGAGGCGAGGCCGCTGCCGCCAGGCGAGCACGGCGATCAGCGCGGCGAGGGCGATGGTGGCCGGGAGGTCCAGCACATCCGCGATCGCCTCGAGCGGCGCCCAGGGATGGAGCGGGGGGATCCACGCGCGGGAGCCGTTCTGGAGCTGCGCCGCGAAGATCGGCGCCCAGGCGAGGAACGGGAGCCAGCCCACGGTGGCGGCGGCGAGGAGCGGGAGGGACCTGCGCCTGAGGGCGACGGCAGCGGCGGCGCATTGCGCGAGCGTGAGGAAGGAGAACCAGTAGTGGGTGTACGCGCCCAGCGCCGTCGCCAACGCAAAGGCCAACAGAGGTGTGCGGCTCGCCGTCCGGAGCCAGCGCGCCCACAACCACGTGGTCACCGCCGCCAGCAGCATCACCAGCGCGTACATCCGCGCCGCCCTCGCGTGGAGGGCGAGCTGCGCGCTGCACGCGAACAGCAGCCCCGACGCGAGCCCGCTCGCCCGACTCCCGCCCACCTCACGTCCGAGCGCGATCGCCGGCACCACCGCCGCCACCCCGACCACCGCCG
>DASRBA010000273.1:0-8409 GCA_035637895.1 Myxococcaceae bacterium | reverse complement strand
GCCGCGAAGTGATGGGCGAGGCGCACGATGTCGCCGCCTCCGCGCTCGCGCAGCGCGGGGAGACACAGCTCCACGACCTTGATGCGGTAGTAGAGATCGCCGCGGAACCGGCCGTCCGCGACCATCTGCTGCAGGTTGCGGTTCGTCGCCGCCACCACGCGCACGTCCGCGCGCTCCACCTTGGTGCCGCCCACGCGCTCGAACTCGCGGTCCTGCAGGACGCGGAGCAGCTTCCCCTGCACCGACTGGGGCAGCTCGCCCAACTCGTCGATGAACACGGTGCCGCCGTGGGCCGCCTCGAACTTGCCCTCCTGCCGGTGGTCCGCCCCGGTGAAGGCGCCCTTCTCGTGGCCGAACAGCTCGTTCTCGATCAGCGTGGGCGGCAGCGCGGCGCAGTCCACCTTCACGAACGGCTTCTCGCGGCGGGGCGAGTTGACGTGCACCGCGCGGGCGATCAGCTCCTTGCCGCAGCCGCTCTCCCCGCGGACGAGCACCGTGGCGTCGGTGCCGGCGGCCTTCTGGATGACCTTGTAGATGGCCTTCATCGGCGCCGTCTCGCCGATGATCCGGTTGAAGAAGTACCCCACCGGGGCCTGCGGCTGCTCCTTGGCGCGCTGGAGCTCCTGGTAGAGGCTGGTGGCCTCCAGCGCGGTGGACAGCTCGGCGGACAGCTCCTCCAGCCGCTTCTGGTCCTCCACCGAGAAGCGGTCCGCGCCCCGCTTGTTGAGCACCGCCACCACGCCGAAGAGGACGTTGTCCCGGTCCCGGAGCGGCACCGCCAGCATGGAGGTGGTCCGGTAGCCGGTCATCTTGTCGATGTCGGCGAAGAAGCGGACCTCGTCGTCCGGCATCCGCACCGAGGCGCCGGTCTGCGCCACGTGCCCGGCCACGCCCTGGCCGACCTTCAGACGGATCTGGGAGATCTCCGGCAGGTGCGCGGCGCGGGAGAACAGCTCCTGCCGCGCCGGGTCCAGCAGGTAGAGCGTCCCGCGGTCCGCCTCCATGGTGGCGGCCACCCGGTCGACGAGCGTGGTGAGGAAGTCGTCGAGGTTGACCTCCTGGCCCACCATCCCGCCGACCGACAGCAGCACCTGCGATGAGTCGGCGTTCCGTTGCATTCCACGTATCGCGGGGTCGAAGGCCGCCGCACTATACCAGTGCATCGAATTTCCCTCGGGGAATCGACGTGGACCTAGCCGAACGCGATCTGGTGGCCTTCGCGCGCCGGTTCCGCCCCGGCGAAGTGCCCGCGCGCCTCCTCGGCCATCGCCCGGACGGTGTCGTCGTTGTGGGCCGGGTCGTGGTGGAAGAGGTAGAGGCGCTTGGCCCCCACCGCGGAGGCGATCTGCGCCGCGTCCACCATGGTCGAGTGGCCCCAGCCCTTCTTCGGGACGCCCGCCCGCCCGTGGTACTCGTCCGGGGTGTACTGCGCGTCCAGGCAGAGCGCGTCGCACCCCTCCATCGCCTTGACGATCTCCGGGGTGAGCCGGTCCACGGACAGCTCCACGTCCGTGGCGTAGACGAAGCTGCGCCCGCCCGACTCCACCCGGTAGCCGAGGCAGCCGTTGGGGTGCGGCAGCTCCACCGGGGTGACGGTGAACGGGCCGTGGTGGATGGGCTGGCGCGCCTGCGCGGTGGCGAAGGTCATCTTCGACCGCATCGCGCTCAGGGTCACCGGGAAGCTGGGCGGCCGCATCTGGCGGGAGAGCACCCGGTGCAGCTTCACGTCGCCGCCAGGGCCCGGGCCGTGCAGGACCAGCTCCGTCGACGGGAGGTAGGCCGGGGCGAAGAAGGGGAACCCCTGCACGTGGTCCCAGTGGAGGTGCGAGAAGAAGAGGGCGGCCTTCACCGGCCGGCCGGACTTCACCAGGACGTCGCCCAGGCCGCGGATGCCCGTGCCCGCGTCGAGGATGAGGCGGTGCTCGCCGTCACTCACCTCCAGGCACGAGGTGTTCCCGCCCACCCACGCGACCTGCTCCCCGGAGACCGCCACGCTGCCGCGAACACCCCAGAAACGAACTTCCATGGGCACACCTCCTCGGCGCTGTCCGAAACCAGGACAGAGCATGCGGCGCGCCATCGGTAACTCGCTGAATTAACATGAACAGGTCTGATCCAACCCGCGGCATCGATCCAGTTCGGGCGTTCCGATCCGCAACGGCGGAATCCACCTACTGCTTCCAGATGACCTTCCAGGGGTGGGCTTTGAGGTCCGCGACGAGGTCGCGCATGTCCTTGTAGAGCTGATCGTCCTTCGCCAGCCCACCCAGGGTGCCTTCCCCCGCCTCCAGGCGGGCGAGCAGCTTGTCCGCGCGGGCGGCGATCCGGTCCAGCTTCTCCCCGGCGGCGGCGTAGGAGGCCAGGGCCTCGCGGGCGCGCTTGCCGTCCTCGGGGGTGAGGTCCTTGGTGGCCGCGGCCAGCCCGGCGAGCGCGCGCTGGGCGTCGTCCATCATCCGGGCGGTCTTCTCCTGGGGCGGGAGCTGGGCCTGGGCGGCGCGGGCGAGGGCGTTCATCTGCTTGGCGGCGGTGGTGAGCTCCTCGAGGAGGGTGCGGATCTGATCGCGGTTCTCCTTGAGCACGCCGCCCGCCTGTTCGGAGAAGCCGCCCACGCCGCGCAGGAGGGACGCCACCGCGCCGGGGTTCTCCTCCAGCGTCCTCGCCACGGCGTCCAGCAGCGCGCCCATGCGGGCGGCGACCTGGTCCAGGCGCATCGCCTCCACGCCTCGCACGTCGGCGCCCTCGGGGAGGAGGGGCGCGTCGGCGGAGCCGGGGTCGAGCTCGAGGTAGGGCTCGCCCAGGGGGCCCTGGGTGGCGACGGTGACCGCCACGTCGGCGTGGAGCGCGCGGCGCGCCTCGTCCGAGAGGGAGAGCTCCATGGTGATGGGGAGGGAGGCGCCGGCCTGGTCGCGGCGCTCGGGGAAGAGGAGGATCCGGTCCACGCGGCCCACCGGGACGCCGCCCAGCTTCACCGGCGCGCCCTGGGTGACGTGGCCGGTGTGGGCGAAGCGGACGGCGAGGTGGCCGCGCGAGGTGAGGGAGCCGAAGGTGCCCATCAGCCAGAGGAGCCCGCCCACCGCGGCGACGCAGAGGAGCAGGATGGCGCCCACGCGCACCTCGAGGCGGCGCTCATCCATCCGCGTGCTCCAGGAGGGTCCGGACCTCGGGGAGGTCGGAGGCGAGGAAGGCATCGCGGGGGCCAAGGAAGGCGGCTCGGCCTGCGGCGACGAGGAGGACGCGGTCCGCGGCGGCGCGGAGGGCGCGGTAGTCGTGGGAGACGACGAGGGCGCCCAGGCCCCGGTCCCGAAGCGATGTGAGCACGTGGTTCACGGCGTCCGCGGCACGGTTATCCAGCCCGGTGGTCGGTTCGTCCAGAAGGAGGTAACGCGGGCTCAGGAGGAGGGCGCGGGCGATGGCCACCCGCTTCTGCGCGCCGGGCCCCAGCGCCTCCGGGTGGAGGTCCGCGAGGGCGCCGGCGTCCGCCTGGTCGAGGGCGGCGCGGATGGAGGTGGCGGAGGCGCCTGGGTCGGTGAGGGAGACGTTCTCGGCGGCGGTGAGCCAGTCGAGGAGCGCGGGGCCCTGGACGACGTAGGGGTAGCGGCGGCGGAGGTCGTGCAGGCGGGTGCGGTCGAGGGAGGGGACGTCCTCGCCGTCGAGGTGGACGCCGCCGGAGTCGGGGCGGAGGAGGCCGACGGCGAGCTTGCAGAGGACGGACTTGCCGCTGCCGCTCTGGCCGATGACGAAGGTGAGGCCGGAGAGGGGGATGTCCGCGGAGAGGCCGCGGAGGACGGGGTCGCCGCCTTCGAAGGACTTGTGGACGTCCTGGAAGACGAGGGCGGCGGTCACAGGCCCAGCACCCGGAAGGCGAGGCCCACCAGCACGTCGATGACGAGGCAGCCGAGGCAGGCGGCGACGACGGCCTGGGTGGTGGCGCGGCCCACCGCCGCGGAGCCGCCGCGGGCGGGGAGGGCGCGGACGGCGGCGACGAGGGGGATGTAGAGGCCCGAGAGGAGGACCTTGGCGCCGGAGGAGAGGAGGTCGGGGGCGTCGATGAAGCGGGGGTCGAGGAAAGCCCAGCCGTCGACGTGGAAGGCGAGGAGGGCGGTGAGAGCGGCGGAGAGGGCGGCGGCGGTGGTGCCGAGGAGGCAGAGGGCGGGGACGGCGATGGCGCCCGCGAGGACGCGCGGGGCCACGACGTCGGAGGCGGGGTCGCCGGCGCACATGCGGATGGCGTCGAGTTGCTCGGTGACGCTCATGGAGGAGATCTCGGCCGCGCTGGAGGCGCCGTAGCGGGCGGCGACGAGGAGGGAGGAGGTGACCGGGCCGAACTCGCGGACGAGGAGCTCGAAGTAGGCGGGGCCGAGGACCACCAGGTTGCCGGTGAAGCGGCGCGCCTGCGCGTTGGCGATGCTGATCAGGACGGCGCCGAAGAAGGCCATCCCGGTGATGACAAGGCCCGCGGAGCGGACGGCGATCTGGTCGAGCTGGGTCCAGAGCTCGCGCAGGAACACGCGGCCTGGGACGCGCCGGACGGCCACCGCGGCGCGCGCGCCGAGAAGGGCGGCGCCCCCGAGCTCGCGCACCGGGTTCATGGACGGCTCCGGATGTGGTTCAGCGCCGCGCGCCATGAATGGTTCGGCGCCGCGCGCCGGAAACGGGAGTCGCGCGCGCTGGGCGCAACCCGTCTCATCGCGGCCCTCCGAGCAGCGGCGTGAGCACCTGCGTGAGCAGGAAGTCGAGACCGAAGATCGCCGCCGCCGCGCGCTGCACCGACCGCGCCGTCGCCTCGCCCACCGCCCGTGCGCCCCCCCGCGCGCGCAGCCCCGAGAGGCTGGAGATCACCGCCACCGCCGACCCGAACGCCGTCGACTTGATCACCCCCGCCAGCAAGTCCCGCAGCCCCAGCGACTCCCGCAGGCTCCCCAGGAACACCTGCGGCGGGAGCCGCAGCGACACCACCGCCGCCGCCATCTCGAACCCGATCGCCACCAGGAAGAACAGCGCGGAGAGCACCGCGGACGCCGCCAGCAGCGCCGTCATCCGCGGCGCCACCAGCAGCGCGATCGGATCCAGCGCCACGCCCTCCAGCCCCTCCAGGTGCCCGGACGCGCTCAGCGCCGCCAGCTCCGCCGCGTTCTGCGCCCCCGCCCGCGCCGCGAGCATCATCCCCAGCAACAGCGGCCCGAACTCCCACAGCACCGCGAAGCTCGCCGCCCATCCCAGGAACGCCCGCGCCCCATACCGCTCCACGTAGAGCTGCGTCTGCAACACCATGAGCATCCCGGTCACCACCGCCGCCAGCAGCACCAGCGGCGCGCTGTCCGCCCCCAGCCGCGCCGCGGACCGCACCACCTCCCGCCCGCGCATCCGCGGCAGGCGCGCGATCACCCGCCCCGACAGCACCGCCCCGGCGCCCATCCACCGCAGCCCCAGCAGCGCCCTCCGCCCCAACGCGCCGATCACGCCAGGTCCCCTCCCTCCACCACCGGCGCGGGGGCCGGCGCCCCGTCGTGCAGCACCCGCCCGCGCCCCAACCAGATCCACCTCGACAGCCTCAGGTGCGGCGGTGGCTCCGGCGCCGCCACCAGCAGCGTCCTCCCCTCCGCCGCCCGCATCACCAGCTCCGCCACGCCGTGGGCGGTGAGCGGATCCAGCCCCGCCAGGGGATCATCCAGCAGGAGCACCTCCGGACGCGCCACCAGCGCCCTCGCCAGCCCGGCGCGCTTCCGCATCCCCCCGGACAGCGCCTCCGGGAGCTTTCCCTCCGCTCCCTGCAACCCCACCTCCGCCAGCGCCTCGCCCGCGCGCGCCGCCGCTTCCCCCGGCGCCGCTCCCCGCCGCAGCAGCGGGTACTCCACGTTCTCCCGCACCGTCGCGGAGTCGAACAGCGCGTCGCTCTGGAACACCATCCCGAACGCCGCCTGCCGCCCCTCCTCCACCGGCCCCCCGTCCCAGCGGACGGCTGGCCGCGCCTCCATCACCAGCCCGGCCAGCGCCTTGAGCAGCACCGTCTTCCCCGCGCCGGAGGGGCCCAGCACCAGCGCCTGCGTCCCCGGCGGCAGGTCCAGCGAGACGCCGTCCAGCGCCGGTCGACCCTGGAGACGGACGGTGAGGTCCTTCGCGGCGAGGTGCATCGGCGGCAGATTGTAGGAGCGCCGGGCACGTGCGAAAGAAGTCGGCGCCCGCTATGTCAAGGGGCCGGGCAAGCCGTGAGCCTCACGTACGAGACCTTCGAGGTGGTCGAGGTGAACGAGCGGCACGGCTTCGCGCGCGTTCGCTCCGAGCGCACCGGCGCGTTCTTCCACACCGAGCTCAAGCCCGAAGGCCAGCCGGACCGCCTCCGGGTCGGAGACCGCATCCAGGGGCTCGCGCGGGGCCAGAGCGTCAGCCGCGTCTCCTGGCTCCACCGCGCCCCACCGCCGCCCGCCTTGGACCGGGCGCGATCGCTGCTCGCGGACCTGGGCAGCTTCGGCTACCAGCTCCCCATGACCCCCGAGCAGTTGGTGGAGGCCCAGGGCCAGGCGGAGAGCGCCGGCGCGATGATGGAGATCCTCAGGACCCGCATCCCCATGTTTTTCCACGAGAAAGAGGAGGCGGTTTCCTCCCTCCTGGAGCGCTTCGAGGCGGCCATGGAGCCGCACGTGCCGGGCTTTCACGTCAAGCCCGTCGCCCGCGAGCCCCAGGTCATCACGGAGCCGGGCGGGGTGAGCGTCCAGCTCGGCTCCCCCTCCACCCTGGCGGCCCTCTTCGAACCGCTCCTGGCCCACGCCAACGAGCGCCTGGAATCCGCCGGAGCCCCGGTCCGCTGGGTCCCGGTCAGGCGAAACTGGCTCCTGGCGTCCCCTCTGGCAGTACGGTTGCTTGAGTCACACGGGCTGGTGCAGCCCAGGACCATCCATTGAGCGAAGCGACGACGAAGCGCGGTTGGACAACGGTCGCGGTCATCCTGTGTCTCTTCATGGCGGCGCTGGAGATGACGGTCGTCTCCACCGCCATGCCCTCCGTGGTGGCGGACCTGGGCGGCCTCAGCCAGTACTCCTGGGTCTTCACCGCCTACATGCTGGCGGCCACCATCACGGTCCCCATCTACGGGAAGCTGGCGGACATCTACGGCCGCAAGCCCATCCTGCAGATCGGCCTGGTGCTGTTCCTCGTGGGGTCCACGGCCAGCGGCTCCGCGCACACGCTCACCCAGCTGATCGTCTTCCGGGGCTTGCAGGGCCTGGGCGCGGGCGCCATGCAGCCTCTGGCCATCACCATCGCCGGGGACATCTACACGCTGGAGCAGCGCGCCAAGGTGCAGGGCTGGTTCGGTTCGGTGTGGGCGTTCTCCGCGCTCGTCGGCCCACTGCTGGGCGGCTTCATCGTCCGCGTGGCCTCCTGGCGCTGGGTCTTCCTGATCAACATCGCTCCTGGCATCGCCTCTGCCTTCCTCTTGCAGTGGGCCCTGCGCGAGCAGATCACCCGGCGCAAGCGGCCACTCGACATCGCCGGGGCGTGCCTGCTCGCGGTGGCGGTGCTGGGCGTGCTCGTCGCTACGCACGGCGGCGCCTGGGCGCTTCTGGCCGCGGCGGCGGCCGTGATCTGCACCGCCCTGTTCATCTGGGTGGAGCTGCGGGCGAAGGACCCGATGTTGCCCATGTCGCTTTTCTCTGACCGGTCCATCTCCATCTCCAGCCTCGCCGGCGCGCTCTTCTCCGCGTCCATGTTCGCCGCCACCACCTTCCTGCCGCTCTACGTGCAGGCGGTGCTGGGCGGGACGCCCACGCAGGGCGGCCAGCTCCTCACGCCCATGCTGGTGCTGTGGCCGCTGTGCTCCACCGCCGGCGGCTTCCTCATCATCCGGATCGGCTTCCGGCCGCTGGTGGTCGGCGGGCTGGGGTTGGCCGCGGTCTCCAACCTCGTCCTGGCGCTCTTCATGGGACCGCAGACCTCGCTCTGGCTGCCCATGGTGTGCATGGGCCTGTTCGGGGCGGGCCTGGGCTTCGCCGCCACCGCCTTGCTGCTGGCGGTGCAGACCGCGGTGGGTTGGGAGATGCGCGGCGTGGCCACCGCCTCCAACCTGTTCTTCCGCACCATCGGCGGGACCATCGGCGTGGGCGTCCTGGGCGGCGTGCTGGCGGCCGGCATCGAAGCGGACCACGCCATCCCCGCGGGTGCCGGCGCCCAGCTTCTGGGGCCCGAGCACGGCGCCAACCTCCCCGCCGAGGTCGTCCGCCACCTCTCCGGGGTCCTGCAGCGGTCCCTGGGCCTGGGGTTCTGGATCATGTTCGGCTGCACCGCGGTGGCGTTCGTGGCCGGGCTCCTCTTCCCGCGGGTGGAGCGCGGGTCCCAGGGGGTCGCCGCGGGTTCAGAAGAGGTAATGGGGCACATGAGCTGAATTTCAGACAAAACTGTTCTTTCAGCTTGTGA
>DASRBA010000272.1:0-17471 GCA_035637895.1 Myxococcaceae bacterium | reverse complement strand
CGACCGCATCACGAGCACGGTGCCGGGGAACGCCTACGGCACGTGGAGCGGCACCTCGATGGCGTCGCCGCTGGCCGCGGGCATGGTGGCGCTCCTCCGCCAGCTCCACCCCACCTGGACCCCGGCGCAGATCAAGGCGCTGGCCATGAACACCGCCACCCACGAGACGTACACGGTGACGACCACGCCACGCCCGCCGGTGGATCCGGTCCGCGCGGGCGCCGGGCGCATCGACGCCGCGGCGGCCGGCGCCACCAACGTCATCGCGTTCGACAAGGGGTCGCCGTACCGGGTGAGCGTGACCTTCGCCACCCAGGACGTGACGCAGGCCACCACCGAGACCAGGACCGTGCAGGTGCAGAACACCGGCGCCACCCCGGTCACCTACGACGTCACGACAAGCACGTTCACCGCGTTGCCCGGCGTCACCGTCACGCCGGGGGCGGCGACCGTCACCGTGAACGCCAACGCGAGCACCGACCTGACCCTCACGTTGACCGCCGACCCGGCGGCGATGACGCGCGCTCACGACGCGACCGTGGCGGAGACGCTCACCGTCAACTTGCCGCCCCCCCCCACCACCTTCACCGCGCCGCGGTCCTGGCTGTCGGAGACCTCCGGCTACCTGGTGCTGACGCCGCAGGGCGGCGGGACGACGCTCCGGGTGCCTTTCCTGGCTGCCGTCACCCCGGCGGCACGGATGGCGAGCTCCGGGCAGATCTCCACCCACGGCGCGCAGACCGGGACGGCGTCGATCTTCCTGCAGGGGACGGCGGTCGACACCACCGCCCTCTCCCCGGCGCCGCGCGGGGTGCTCTCGCTGGTGACGCCGTTCGAGCTGGCGTTCTCCAAGAGCCTCGACTCGCTGGACGAGACGAACCTCCTCAAGATCCAGAACGTGGGCGTGACCAGCAACCTGCCGGACCAGGGGTCGATCAGCGCGTCCAACGTCTACTTCGCGATCTCCACGTACGGGCTCTGGGGCTCGCCGAACGAGACGTTCATGGAGATCGACATCAAGCGCTCCGGCTCGTCGACCTGGGAGTGGGCGCTCTTCAACGCCGACGTCGGAACCGCCAACGGCGGCGTCGGCGGCGGGCCGAGGGGGACCGACCTGCCGGCGAGCTACCTGTTCAACTTCACGACGGGCGCGCGCACCCGCCAGGCGCCGCTCAACGGCCTGCTCCAGTCCCAGTACTTCGTGCCCCACTTCCTCAGCGACACCATGGTGCTGGGGGTGAGCGCGACCGCGATCGGGCTGACCACCGGCGCGTCCGACTTCGACTTCCAGGTGACGACGGGCGTCGACCAGAGCCCGATCCTCCACTACGACCCGGCGCGGCCGTTCCTCTCCAGCCACAAGGACGCCGCGCTGACGAACCTGGTCACCGGCACCTTCGCGACCAGCTTCCCGCCGTTCTGGACTGACAAGCCGGGGCAGGTCATCCCGGTGACCTACGACCTGGCGCAGCACCGGAATCCCGCCACCGGCGCGCTGCTGGTCCACCACAACAACGCCTTCGGCCACCGGACCGAGGTGGTGCAGGCGGTGGAGGCGCAGCAGCTGCTCTCCATCGTCGCGCTGCCGGTGGGCGACACCAACTGCCCCCAGGGCGGACAGCAGATCAACGTCGGGTTCGACGACAACAACAACGGCGTGCTCGACGCGTCCGAGATCACCCAGACGTACTACGTCTGCAACGGCGCCACGGGCGACGCCGGTCCGCAGGGTCCTCCGGGGCCGGGCGGCGACGCGGGCGACCCGGGTCCGCCGGGTCCTCCTGGGCTGCCGGGGAATGACGGCGACGCGGGCGTTCAGGGTCCGCCGGGGCCTCCTGGCCCTCCGGGGAACGACGGTGACGCGGGCGCGCAGGGTCCTGCCGGCCCGACCGGCCCGACCGGTCCTGCTGGCCCCGCGGGTCCTGCCGGCCCTGAAGGTCCGCAGGGTCCTCCGGGCGTGTGCGGCTGCTCGGCGGGCGGCGGGTTGGAGAGCATGTTCGGCGTGCTCGCCCTCGCCGGCGCCGCGCTGCAACGCCGCCGCCGCCGCCGGTCGTAGTCGCCGACCGCGGTGAAATCCGCCCTCGCCGCCACGCGCGCGGCGAGGGCCTCAGCCGGACGGCTCGGCCACCTGCCTGGGGAGCCTGTGCTCCACTCGCGGGTGGCCCTGCGTCACGTGACGCGTTGCCGCGGCGTCAGGTGCTTGCGGTCGTACATCCCCGAGACGAACAGCCCCGCGCTGGCGATCAGCACCACCGCCCCGGCGACAATGAGGGCCACGGACTTGATCGCGATGCCGGCGACGAGCGCCGCGATGGCCAGGATGCCGAACACCACGCAGGCGCCCAGGAACCAGTTGTTGGTAGTCATCACTTCTCCTCCAGGTGCACCCCAGCAGTAGGTCCGCCGGGCGCATTGCGGGAGGGCCGCGAGGGCGTGGCGCCCACACCCGCCCCCTCCCCGGACGGGCGGTGAGACTTACCTTCCGCCCAGCGAGGGCATCATGCGACTGAACCGGCTCCTCTTCGTCATCGCAGCGGTCCTCCTGGCGATCGCCTTCTGCGTGGAGGTGGGCTCCAGCCTGCTGAAGGTGCCGGCGCCGTCGCTCGCGGCCACTCAGGCGGCCGTGCGGCGGGAAGACCCGACGCTGGACGAGCCTGCCGCCCGCGCCCAGGCGGTCGACCTGCTCAAAGCGCGGTCGGAGGAGCCGCCGCGGCCGGGCATGGCCGTCTCGTACCTGGCGCTCCTCGACGGGCTGCTGCTGTTCACCGTGCTGTTGGTGGGGCTGTCGCTCCTCCTCCCCGAGCGCATCCACGGCCGCGTGCAGGGCGTGGCCAGCCTGGTCGTGGCGATCGTCGACATCCTGCTGGTGCTGCTGCTGGTCCCGCTGGCGCTGGTGCTGCTGCTGTTGATGTTCGGCCTCTTCATCGCGCCGCCGTTCGGCACGCTGGCCTACCTCGCCGTCTGGGGGTTCTTCGACCGGGATGGGGCGGCGGTCACGCTCTCCATCGTGATGTTCTTGAAGGTGGCCTTCGCGGTGGTGCTGGTGATCTCCCAGCCGCGGTTCATCCAGAACAAGGGC
Source organism: Myxococcaceae bacterium (assembly GCA_035637895.1). Classification (GTDB taxonomy): domain Bacteria; phylum Myxococcota; class Myxococcia; order Myxococcales; family Myxococcaceae; genus DASRBA01. The sequence continues at coordinate 14,392 of DASRBA010000272.1, read as the reverse complement.
CTGGTCCTGCTGATCGCCACCTCGCTGGTGGCGAACGTGGTGGTGGCGTTCCTCCACGGCCTGGTGCCGGGGGTGATGGTGAGCATCACCGACGCGCTGGCGGCCATCGTGGTGGGCATCCTCGCCTTCGCCTGGTCGGTCCTGATGGCGGTGGCCGCCCTGATCTCCATCGTCCGGGCGATCCGGAGCGCCAAGGGCGACGAGCGGGAGGGCCCCAGCCCTAGCCGACGTGCACCTGGCATCCCGCCATCGGGTTCACCGGTGCCCGGCAGGTGATCTCGATGCGGGCGCCCTTCTGGCCCACCTGGAGGTCCACCCGCTGCGACGTCCCCGGGCGCTTCAGCTCCACCGGCACCGCGCGCCCCTGACCCTTCGGCTGGATCTGCACGGTGACGCCGTCCGTGGTGGTCACCTTCAGCGACCGCGCCAGCGCCCACGCGCCCTTCACCTCGAAGGCGCAGCGCTGCCCCGCCACCAGCGGGTGCCGGCACGGATCTCCCTCCAGGTCCTGGGCCGCGACCGGCTTCGGGCCGCTCAGGAAGCGCTCCTTGAGCGACGCCTTGTCCATGGTGCGGTCCTCCGGCCCGCGCACCGCCACGCCCACCACGAAGAGCGCCACCACCGCCACCAGCGCGAGGATGAGCAGGAGGGTGGACGGCTTCGGCGCGCTCACCAGTGGGCCCCCTGGAAGCGCTGGAAGGACTTCAGCGGCTCCGTCCCGAAGTGCGGGAGCCCGCACAGCGGGCAGTTCGCGCAGGCGCCACCGAAGCAGTAGCCCGCGGCGCACTCCGTGGGCTGGGTGCACTTCTGGCCGTTCGCGAGCAGGCATTTGTTGCTGGCGGCGCACACCAGCATGCCCGGATGGCAGTCCTGCGCCACGGTGGCGGCGGTGCAGGCGCCGTCGTCGCGGGCGCACTTGTGGTCCGCGCGGCAGTAGCCGGAGGAGCACAGCGCGTCGCCGGCGCACGCTTGCTCGGGCTTGAGCAGGCAGGCCTTGGAACCGGGCCGGAACTCGATGCACTTCTGGTCGGTGCCGCAGGTGGCGTCCGCGGCGCAGTTGGTGCCCACCGGCACGCTCTTGTGCTTGCCCATCACCTTCGCCAGCCCGAAGGCGCCGCCGGCGACGACCACCACGCCCGCGGCGAGGATGGCGATCCACCACGGGAACTTCCGCTCCACGTGCTTGACGATGATGGGGACGGGCGCGCTCTCCGCGTAGATCTCGTCCGGCTCCGCCAGCGACGAGACCACGATGTGGAACGGGTACGTCCCGTCCTTCAGCTTGGCCGGCAGCTGTACCTTCACCGTGATCAACTTGGTCTCGTCGACGGCCAGCTCCGGCTCCGCCTTGTCGGGCGGGATGACCAGCCAGCCGCCGTCCGTCTCGCCGTCCGGCCGGACGTGGGCGCGGGTGCGGATGGTGCGCGGCAGCTTGTTGGAGACGGTGAAGGCGACCTCGGCCGTCTCACCGCTGTTCATCTTCACCTTGGGCGCGGATGGCGTGATGTCGAACGCGCGTGGCATGGTCATTCCCCTCCTGGAGACTGCGGTCGTTGAACGGTGAGCTCGTAGGTGACGGACGCCGGCTTCTCGCGCTCGACGATCTGCTCCACGAGCGGGCGGAGGCCGGCGGCGGCGGCGGGCACGGTGACGCGGACGTGGAACGGGCGGACGCGCTCGTCCACCTGGAAGCCGGCCACCCCGGTGGCGATCTCCAGGAAGCGCGCCAGCCCTCGCGCGGTGCCGCGCCACTGCGCCAGGTCGAAGGCGGCGGCGATCAGCTCGCGCAGCCGGCCCGGCTCCGCGCCCAGCGCCACCTCCAGGTCCATCCAGCGCGCCAGCAGCGGCACGAAGCGCTCCGGGGTGCGGCGCGGGTCGAAGGCGGCGTCCAGCCCCTGCAGGACGGCCTCGGACGGCGCCTGGAGCGCGCTCATCGCCTCCAGCGCCGCGGACAGCGGCGTGGCGCCCTCGCCCAGGGAGCGCTGGAAGACGCCCGGCAGCAGCCGCTGGATCTCAGAGGACCGCATCGTCGTGCACCACCTCGATGTCGTGCTTGCCCGAGCAGAACAGCCACGTCGGGGGCAGGGTGACCTTCTGCGGCTCCATCAGCTCGCGGCGGGAGCAGGCCTCCCAGCGGCGCGCGTCCGGGCTGCGCACCACGCCGCTGGGCCCGCCGGCCAGGAGCAACTTCCCGTCCGGGGCGGCGGCCAGCGCCTGCACCGGCTGGAAGAGGCGGCCCTCCTCGCGCAGCGGCAGCCCGCTGCCCACGTCCGGGCGGAGCCACGCCGCGCCCTCGCGGCTGGAGTCCAGCCAGAGCACGCCGACGCGGTGGGTCCCCGCGTAGACGGTGGAGCCGGCGAAGGACAGCGACAGGCAGCTCCCGCCGTCCCAGGCCTTGCCCCAGCTCTGCCACGCGCCGCCGTCGCCGGTGGTCAACTCGAGGGAGCGGCAGCCGCGCCCCGTCTCCGCGCCGCTCGCCGCCGCCAGCCCGGCCCAGAGGAAGGTGCGCGGGCCGTCGCGCTGCATCCGGAGCACGCGGACGTCCTCGTTGGTGAGCCCGGCGGCGGTGAACGACCAGGCGCCGCCGCCGGAGGAGGTGACGAACACGCCGCGGCCCTGCATGGCGGAGACCGCCACCCGCCACGCGCCGGTGAGGTCCACCGCGCTCGCCACCGCCCACGCGCCCAGGTCCGGGTCGGCGGGGTCGATGGCGAGCTGCACCGGCCGCGCGCCGCGCTCCAGGGAGAGCGAGAACAGGCCCACCCGCGTGGCCAGCAGCAGCAGCGGCTGCCCGTCGCGCATGGTCCAGGCGAGGTCCTCCACCGCGTCCACCGTCTGGGGCTGCGGGTCCCAGGTCTCTCCGCAGTCGAACGAGACGTGCAGGCGCGAGCGCTGGTCGCCGTCGCCCAGCCGGGCCGAGACCGCCAGCAGACCCGCGCGGGCCGGGTGCGCCGACACGCGGTCCACCGCCTCGCCGGGGAAGACGCCCGCCGGCTCCCAGCCGTCCGCGTCGTTGACCGAGCGGAAGAGGGTGCCGCCGCTGGCCGCGTACCAGGTGCGCGGCTGGAACTGGTCGGAGGCGAGCGCCCGCGTCACGTCCGGCACCTCGTCCACCAGCAGGCGCACCTCCTCCACGTGCGCGACGCCGGGCTCGGAGAGGAGGACGTCGTAGACGTTGGAGGCGCGGAGGGCCTGGCCGAACCGCCAGCCGCCGCCGCCCGCGTGCGGGAGCGGGCTCAGCGTCCGGTGCAGGCGCGCCACCACGCGCTTGCGGATGGCCTCCGGGTCCTCGGCGCGGTGGGCGACGACTCGGGCCGCGGTGGAGACGCACTTGAGCCGCGTCCAGCTGGCCGCCACCTCCGTCCCCATCGTCTTGCGGGCGTCCAGCTCGTCCTGGATGCGCCGGCGCGCCTCCTCGCTCTGGTGATCGCGGAGCGCCTCGGCGGTGACGCCCTCGTCGTCGGGGCCGCGGACCTCCGGAGGCAAATCCGGCACCAGCAGCACCTCCACCGTGCCGGGCGCGGCGTGGCGCCAGAGCGAGGCGCGGGTGAAGGCGCGGGCGCGGCTGACCGCCGCCGAGGTGCGCAGCGCCAGCACCTCGAAGTCGCGGGCGGCCACCGCGCGCTGGAGCGAGTGGATGGCTTCGGAGCCGCGCAGCAGCGCGTTGGCCAGCGTCTCCCCGGCGCGCCCGCCCACCGCCGGCCGGTCGTGGTCGGAGGTGAGCTTCACCGGCAGCGGGTCGCGGACGGCGCGGAGCGAGTGCGCGGGCACGTTGCCGGCCGGCCCGCCGCCCCGGCGGTACCAGGCGCGGATCTCCCTCCCCGCGGGCGGCACCTCCGCCATCGCCACCGCCGCGGGCGCGAGCGCGCCGTTCTCCTCGCGCTGGAGCGCGGGCGCGAAGGTCACCGTCCCCGTCGCGCGGTCCGCCACGTACACGAAGGCGTCCGGGCCGGGGCGGCTGAAGCTCTCCACCTCCCGCCACAGCCGGAACACCTTGTCGCCCAGGCGGCGCGCCGGCACGCGTTCGTCCAGCTCCGCCTCGGTGGCCTCCACGCCGACCACCAGGTCCAGCTCGTCGCCGGTGGGCGCGATGACCGGCGCGCGCTTGAGCCGGAAGGAGAGGCCGGGCCGCCCGGTGCCGCTCCCCAGCAGCTCCGCCCCCACCACCTCCGCGTGGTAGGCGAGCACCTGCGCGGACTGCTGGCCGGCCTCGATGCGCGCCTCGGTGGCGGTGGTGAAGACCACCGGCGCGCCGCCTGGGCCGCCCTCGGAGCGCTCGGCGGCGACGCGGGTGCCGCGGGGGACCTCCACGGCGCGGGCCAGCGGCGCGTCCGCCGCGAAGGTGAGCGTCACCACCGCGGCGCTGGGCGGGTAGAGGCGGACGCCCATCAGCTTGAGCAGCTCGACGTGCACTTTGTCGGGCAGGCGGTTGAGCCGGTAGAGCATCACCTCGGTGAGGTAGGCGAAGACCTCCAGCAGCACGACGCCCGGGTCGTGCGGGGTGAGGTCCGTCCACGCCGGGCACGTCTGCGCCACGCGCGCCTTCGCCTCGCCGAGGAGGTCCTCGAAGGTGCGGTCGTCCAGGTTGGGCGAGGGCAGGCTCATCCGGGCGCCCCCTCGTCCAGCTGCAGCGCCACCACCACCTGGTCCCGGCGCTGCGCGGCCCGCACCCGGTAGTCCACGCTCACCTCCAGCACTCCCGGCTGGTCGGGGTGGCGGTTGGCGTCCACGCGGAGCACGGCGATCCGCGGCTCCCACCGCTCGAGCGCGCGCCGCACGTAGTGGATGGCCAGCCCGGCGGTGGTGTCGTCGTTGGGCGCGAAGAGCAGGCGGTGGAGGTCGCAGCCGTAGTCGGGGCGCATCACGCGTTCGCCGGGGGTGGTGGAGAGGAGCAGCAGCACCGCCTGGCGCACCGCCTCCACGCCGTCCACCAGCTGCGGCGCGCCGTTGGGGCCCACGCGCATCCCGGCCGGCGCCTCGTCGAGGTCCGGGTGGAAGAAGCGGAAGCCGCGGCTGTTCGGCGCGTCCCTCATGCCTCCCTCACTGGTCCCCCGAGACCCAGTCCTGGCCGGGCGCCCGCACCTGGTAGTGCACCGTGCCGGGCGGCGTGCCGTCGGTGAGGCCGCGCACCGAGTCGAGGCAGATCCGGTGGCCGTCGATCCGCAGGAAGGTGGAGTAGCCCTGCTCGACGGCCAGGGTGTGCATGCACGGCTTGATGGAGATGCCGTAGTTGGGGCAGCGGGAGATGGGGCGGTGCTCCGGGTCGTCCTCCACCAGCAGCGTGCGGCCTTCCACCGCGACCCAGTGCTGGGAGGGTTCGAGGGAGACCTTGCCCAGCAGGTGGTCGCAGGTGGCGGCGGCGTCTTCGGTGAGCAGGCGCATCGACGTCACTTCCTCTCGAAGTCCACCGCGTCGCCGCGGATGACGATTCCCTTGCCCGGCGCCTCCACCGTCAGCGGCACCGCGGCGTGGAGCTGCACCCCGTCCGGGCCCAGCTGGAGGAAGCTGCCGGTGGGATCCTCCAGGCGGAGCGTCTTGCGGGCGTCGTCCAGCACCACCCGGTGGCCGGCGCGGCTCTGGAGGGAGAAGCGCTGGACGCGGCCGGACTCCACGCCGGCGTCGGGCGGGCCGTCCGCCCCGTAGAGCCCGCCCAGCACGATCGACTCCGCGGGGTCGCCGTGGGTGTAGAGGAGCAGCACGGAGTCGCCGACGTCCGGCACCAGGGTGAGCCCCTTCTTCCCGCCCGCGCCCAGGGTGCAGATGGGCAGCAGGTCCGTCTCCACGTCCGCGTGCGCGGGGAGCCGGACGCGGACGCGGCCCGTGCGGTCGTCCACCTGCGTCACCGTGCCCAGCGCCACTCCCGCGCCGGTGGGCTGCGGATGGAGCGGCGGCGGCGCGGTGGAGAGCTCGCTGAGGAAGCCGCGCTCGGCGTCGATGGTGTGGGTCGCCTCGGTGAGCACGTAGGTGCCGGCGAGGGATGGCGCCAGGCCACCCAGGTCCACCTTGGCCAGCGGCCGCAGGCGCGGGTCGCCGGAGGCCACGCCGCGGAAGACCACCTCGTGAGCCGCGCCGGCGTCGAGCAGCGCCTGGGCCTGGCCCTCGACGTGCGCGTCCACCTCGGCGCTGACGTCGGGGATGGTGCGCTCCGCGGAAGAGGGGGAGAGCGAGGCGGCGGCGGTCCGCCCGGACCTGGCGGCGGTGGCGGTGGCGGTGTGCGGGGCCGGGTCGCGCGCGTTCCAGCCGGCGCCGCGGACGGTGCGGAGCGCGCCGCGGGCGTTGAGCTCGACCTCCGCCTCGAGGAGCGACTCCCCGTAGGCGAGCGGCAGCGCGTCGCCCAGGCCTTCGAGGGTGGCCAGGTGCAGCGTGTGGCCCCGGAGGGCGAGGTAGAGGCCGGAGCGCGCGGCGAGGTCGGCGAGCAGCTCCAGGTCCGTCTGCCCGTGCTGTACGCGGTGCTTCCAGGCGGGCGCCGGGCCCGCGGCGTCCACCTCCACGCCCAGGTCGGCGGTGAGCTCGCGCGCCAGCTCCAGCGCGCTCACGCCCGCGTGCGCGCGGACGGGCCGGCGCTCGCGGAGGCGGTGGAGGAGGTCGTAGCCGCGGATCCGCAGGCGGAGGTCGCGGCGCGGGCCGTAGGCGAATTCGACGGCGGTGACCTCGCCCTCGAAGAGGAGCGGGAGGTCGCGCGGGCCGGCGTGGATCTCGAGCGGCGTGCCCGGCGCGACGCCTTCGCGGGCGAGGGCGCCGCGCGGATCGGCGAGGACCAGCTCGCACTGCGCGGGGAGGGAGAGGGCCTGGCGCACGCGCACGCGCTCCACCGAGGCGAGCGCGGATGCGGGGAGCGGCGTGCCCCCGAGTCGGACCTCCAGCGCCGGCAGCCCCGCGAGCGTCATGGGCCCTCCCGCGCCGGGACCTGCAGGACGAGCCCGCCCTGGAGGCGCAGCGGATCGTCCAGGTCGTTGGCGCTCGCGAGGTCGCGCCACCGGGAGGCATCTCCGAAGAGGCGCGCCGCCAGCTCGTCCAGGCGCTCGCCACCGCCGCCGTCATCGTCTCCGCCGCCGATGGGTTTGCCGCCGCCCACCACCACGTGGGTGTCGGCGATGGAGCCGGTCTCGGCGCCGGGGCCGGGCGGCGGCGCCACCGGCGCGCGCGGGCGGGCGGTGGCGGCGTCGTCGGGGACGCGGCGCAGGCGCAAGGAGAGCCAGGAGCGGCGCGGGGCGCCGGAGGCCGCGAAGTGCTCCAGGCGTTCGGCCACCGCGGTCACCACCGCCGCCACGTTGACGGACTTGCCCCAGACCAGGCGGACCGCCTCGGGCTGGAGGACGCCGTCCACCACCGAGGCGCTCTCGGAGAGGCGCCAGAGCGGGCCGGTGAGGTCGCGCACGTCCTCGGTGTGGATGGTGGAGCCGGGGACGGAGACGTCGAAGAGGAGCTTGAGCGACAGCTCGGTCGTCCCGCCTCCGGTGAAGACCAGCGGGTCGTCGCGCAGGGCCGCGCCGGAGACGCTCGCGCCGATGGAGCGGCGCGCGCGGACGCCGGAGAGGCGGCGCACCACGAGGTGCTCGGGGTTGAGGAGGCAGACGATCTGCTCTCCGCTGGATTCGATGAGGAAGGTGGCGCGCTCCATCAGTCCTCTCGCTGCTCTCGGGCGATGCGGTGCAGCCGCTCCATGCGGCGGAGGAAGGCATCCTCGAGATCGGTGGCCGGCGGCTCCGGCGGGAGATCCGGCCACGGGCCGGGGAGGTCGGCGTCGGGCCACGAGCCAACGTCCCGAGGCGGCGCCGGCCGCGGTGGTCTCCGCGCCCCTGGCGGCGGGCGCACCTCGTTGGGCGACATCGAGTCGGTGTTCCACGGCCGGTCGGCGGCGCGCGACGTGCTCGCTTCGTCCGGTGGCTTCGTTCCGTCCGGCCGGCTGGCGCGCCCCCGGACGAAGATCGGAGGTGGTGGGGCTTCGCGCGCCGGAGTGGGCTGAGGCGCGAGGGGCGCGTGCGCCGCGACCTCGGGCGATGGCGGGCCCTGCCACCCTTCGCCGTGAGGCCGCGCCGATGGAGGTGCCGCCGCGCGCCCCGCCCTCTGGGCACGACCAGTCCAGCGGAGGATGCGAGTCGGCTCCGGCCGCGCGAGAGGCGCAGGCGTGCACGCGCCGTCCTGGTCTCGCGCCCCATCACCCGGCCGGGCCCGCGCTCCGGCGCCGTCGGCTGGTGGCCGATCGAGCCCAGTGGGCGGCTCCGAGCGAGGAGCGACCGGGTCGGATCCTGGCGCCCGAGGTGAAGGCGCCGCGGGATCTCCGGTGCGGCCGGTCGACGGCAAGCCCATCCCGACCCGTGGCGCGGGCGAGGCATTCCCCGCGCGTCCCAATGCGCCGCTTCGGTCCCGCGACCGCGCCCCGGCTCCACGTTCCTCATCCCGGGGTTCCGCACGTTCAACGCCGCCGGCGAGCATTCCGCCGGCATCGACCGGCGGCAGGTCCAGCCCCACCGGCGACTCCGGTCTGGATACCCGCGGAGGCGCGGGGAGCGTCTCGGTGCCGTCGCCCGGCGGCAGGTCCAGCCCCACCAGCAGCTCCGGCGCGGCGGCCCGCACCCGCGCCACCCACTCCTCCAGCGCTCCTTGCCCAGGCCCTGGCGGCGGTGGTGGCGCCTCCGCCTCGGGCTCCTTCCGCACGACGCCCTCCGCCCACGCCAAGACCCACCGGGCGATCCGGACGACGACGGCGCGGCGCGGCCCGCCCGACCTCACGGCGCCCCGCCCCGCGTGAGCGACTCGTAACAGAGCACGAGCGTGCCGATGGCGATCTCCCGCCCGAGCGCGTCCATCGGCGACGCCTGCCACTCGCACGGCCACGCGTCGTTCAGGTTCCAGCGGACGCGCTCGCCCACGCCCCCGGCGCCCAGCATCACCAGCGAGACGTTGCGCCGCTCCGGCACCCCCTCCAGCGACTTCTGGAACCAGGCCCAGAGCAGCGGCGAGGTGGTCATCCCGAACCGGCAGATCACCTCGCTGAACTCGGGGTACCCGGCGAAGAGGTGGACGCTCTTCGCCTCCCCGCCCTCGCGGTACTGGATCGGCGGCACCCGCACCGCGGGCGCGCTGCAGTAGACGAAGTGCGCGTCGTTGGCGGGGTCGACGATCAGCCGGAACTGGTACTTGCGGAGGAGGCTGACGCCCGCCCCCGGGTGCTCCGGCGCCCCCCCATCTCCGGGAGGCGGCGCGTCGGGTGGCTGTGGCTCAGGCATTGGTGGTTCCCTCCGTCACCTCGGCCCCGCTCTGGTGCTGGCCGATCTGGAAGATCACGAACTCCGCCGGCTTCACCGGGGCGATGCCCACCACGACCCGCACCTCGCCGGCGTCGATCACCTCCGGCGGGTTGGTCTCGTGGTCGCACTTGACGAAGAACGCCTCCTGCGGCGTCCGCCCCATCAGCGCGCCGTCGCGCCACAGCCGGGTGAGGAAGTGCGACAGGTCGCGCTTGACGGAGCCCCAGAGCGTCACGTCGTTGGGCTCGAACACCACCCAGTTGGTGTGCCGGACGATCGACTCCCGCACCATGATGAACAGCCGGCGGACGTTGATGTACCGCCACTCGCCGTCGTCCAGCGTGCGCGCGCCCCAGACCCGCGTCCCCTCGGAGGGGAAGTGGCGGATGACGTTCACCCCCGCCTGGTTCAGCGGCCCCTGGTCCTCGCGGGTGATCTGGTACGCGAGGTTGGAGCACCCCACGACGGCCTCGTTGGCCGGCGCCTTGTGGACGCCGCGCTCGGCGTCGACGCGCGCGTAGATGCCGGCCATCGCTCCCGAGGGCGGGATGTTGATCAGGACGTCGGTGTCGAACGGGTCCGGATAGGTGACCCAGGGCGCGTAGTAGGCGCCGTAGGACGACTTGCGCCCGCGGTACCCCGGCGTCTCGCCGGAGCCGGGCGCCGTCCTGGTGGCGGGCCGCCCGGCCGGCGGCGTCGCGTCCGCGGTGGCCACGGTGGCGAGCGCCTCGAAGCTCTCCAGCTCCTCCGGGCAGTCGAGGATGGCGAAGCACCGCTTGGTGCGCTCGCAGAAGCCCAGCAGCGTCTCGTACGAGGGCGCATCCGCGTACCCGGGCGCGGCGACCAGCGCCACCTCCTCCACCGGCTCCAGCGCCGCGATGCCCTGCCGCTGCCCGTCGGCCACCCGCCCGGCGATGGACCCGCTCTCGCCGACGTTGAGCACGAAGCAGCGCGAGCCGCCGTTGTTGAAGAACGCGTACACCGCCTGCGCCAGGCGCGTGCTCTTCGGCTTCTCCCCCGGCGCGAAGAGCTTCACGAACTGCGACCAGTTGTTGATGGCCTTCGGGCGGTGGGGGTACGCGGCGGGGTCGGGCGTCACGCCCATGAAGGCGCAGACGCTGGACCCGACCATCTCGATGGGCTTGGGCCCGCGCGAGATCTCCTCCACGTACACGCCTGGCGTCAGGTGAACGGGCACGTCATCCCTCCTCGATCTGGAACTGGAGCGTCAGCGCCGTCCCCGGGACGTCGGGGCCGGCGAAGGTCTGGACGGTGCCCTTGGCGCGGACCACCACCTTGGGCGGCGGGTCGGCGGGCACGCTGGCGAACCGGAACCGCCCGTCGGCGTCGGCGCTGGTGAACAGCTCCAGCGCGGGCACCTCCACCGCCGCGCCGGCGAGCGGGATGCCGCCCGGCCCCAGCACCTGCCCCCACAGCGGCGCGCTGCCCACCACTTGCGCCACCAGCGGCGCGCGGACCCGGAGCGCGCGCGGTTCCGGCACCTCGCGGCGGAAGGGGAGGCGGAGGATGAACGCGGCGCGCGGGGCGGCCCCCAGCGCCTGCCACACCGCCGGGGCCACCGGGGCCAGCTCGACCTCCAGGTCGTCGCGAGCGAGCGCGGCGAACATCAGCTCTCCCACCATCCGCAGCTCCGACTCCGGCCGGGGCGACGCCGCGCTCACCAGGAAGTGGAGGTCCACCTGGAGCGGCGGGCGCCGCGGGCCGCGCGGGGGCGGGTGCCCCTCGATCTGCACCAGGTGGATGAAGATCTGGTCCTGCGCCGCGTCGCGCGCCGGCGGGCCCAGCTTGACCGCCACCCCGGGGAGCACGCCGCCGGCCCAGGACTGGAGCGACGCCGCGGCGTCATCCAGTCCCGGACTTCGATCTGCTCCCTCGTGCGCGCCACCCATGGACACACTCCGCCGCCGCGCGAACGTGGGGAGCGCGGTGTGTTCAGACAAGGGCAGCGGCGCGTTTTCTCCGTCGATGTGGCGGCGGGATCAGGGGGTATGTTCGCTGCGCTTCGAAGCGGCGGGTGAAACGAGGACGTCCATGCAAGTGACCCATGCTGTCGGCCCGACCTTCGCCCAGCTCCGGCCGCTGAAGCCGGTGCCCACGCCCGGCTTCCCGGTCTACGGGGACCTGGTGGAGCGGCTGCTGGCGGCGCAGCGTCATCCGGACGACACCGCGGCGCACGTCGCGGCGGTCTGCTCGGGCTACGCGTACGCCGAGGAGCAGACGGTGGCGATGATGATGGCGCGGCTGGGCCTGGAGAAGAACCGGTGCCTGGAGGTGTCCCTCTCCATCGACGCCATGTTCATCAGCTCCACCGCGTACCTGGTGCAGAGCGCGGACGGCCGGCTGGTCCTGCTCGCCTACCGGGGGACCGAACCGGCGAACTTCATCAACTGGCTCCTCGACCTGGACGTGAACCCGGAGCGGGTGGCCGTCCAGCTCCCCGCCGGCGCCGGCGGCGAATTCAGAATCCACGGTGGGTTCTACCGGAACGCGCTCGCCACCCGGGTGGAGGTGGTGGAGGCGCTGCAGCGCGCGCTGGGAGGGCAGTCGGTCATCCCGGGCGGCGGACCGGTCCCGAACCCGATGGAGGCGCTCTACGTCGCCGGCCACAGCCTGGGCGGGGCGATGGCGGCGCTGATGGCGGTGATGCTGGTCACCGACCCCGCGTACGCGCGGATCGGCGCGGCGCTACGGGCGGTCTACACGTTCGGCCAGCCGATGGTCGGCGACCCGGCCTTCGCGCGCGCGTGCGCGGACCACCCGTTCCTGGGGCGCAACGTCATCCGCTACGTCTACCAGCACGACGTGGTGCCGGAGCTGCCGCCCACCGCGTCCGGCGACTTCGCCCACTTCGGCCCCGAGCTGCGCTTCCGGGACGGCGCCTGGAAGGAGAGCGGGACGCCCACCAAGCAGCTCAACAACCTGCTCGAGCTCCCCGGCGCGGCGGCGGCGTTCGTGGCGCACCAGATCCGCTGGTTCCGCAAGCTCCCCTTCCAGCACTCCATCTACGACCACCTGCCGCGGCAGTACCTCTCCGCGCTCAAGCCGCCCCACGTGTCCAGCGAGTTCGGGGAATGACGGGCGCGAGCGCCGTCACAGGCCCTTGGCGGGGAGGCTCGACGCCGTCTGCATCGTCGTGATCTGTTGCTTGGTCTTGACGGTGTCGTTCTCGATCCGGCGCAGGGTGCGGCAGGTGAGCTTGGGGATGTGAGAGCCCAGCTCCATCTCCCGATGGCACTCGTAGGTCTGGTCCTGGTCCAGCATGGCGACCTGGGCGTCCGTCAGGACGGTGCCGTCCTTCATCTTCGAGGCGGCGATGGACGCCGCGACGCGGTCCGCCCGGGTGATCGACTTCACCCCACACGCCGCCGACGCAAACACCAACGCCACGCAGAGCCATCGCATCCGGCACCTCCCGCGGTGACAAGAGAGCCGGGGCGGAAAATGTGACTACTCCGGGATGTTCGCGTTGCCGGTGAGCAGGTCCCCCGAGGAGAAGCCGGAGAACGACTGGTCCACCGATTGGCCGTTGATCCCCGTCACCCTCAACGTGAACGACCCGGAGCCGAAGCCGCCGTTGTCGGTGAACGTCCCGTCCGTCCCCAGCTGCATCGGGGTGAAGCTGGAGTGCCGAGGGCTCTGCACCTCGACCTTCTGGATGGGGATGTGCGGGTTGCGCGGCCAGAGGCTGGTCCAGTCCGGGTTGGCCTGGGTCTGGAACTGGAAGTACAGCGGGCCGCTGCCCGGGCAGGTGACGAACTGCCAGGTCATCGAGCGCGGGTATTCGCCCTGGTGGATGGCGTCGAACGCGGCCTGGCTGAGGTCGACGTCGCCGGGCGCGTTGGCCACGCCGTAGGTGACGGCCCGGACGATGATCTCCTTCCCCGCCCCGGTGGAGATCTTCAGGCAGGCGTCGCAGGCGTTCCCGCTGGAGGCGAGCTCGTTGCTCAGCCCGCCCAGCAGTTGCCCCTCCAGCGACTGGATCTGCGAGGGGTAGGGCGCGCACGCGTTCCAGAAGGAGCCAGTCCACTCCACCGGGCCCAGGTGGTACTGCCCCGAGTGCGTGTCGCCGAGGGCGATGCCGCCGGGACCGCCGCCGCCGCCACAGGCGCAGGCGAGCGAGATGATCGCAGTGAGGATGAGAGCGGAAGGGCGCATCCGGGGAGCGTAACAAGCCGGGAAACGCCCGCCCAAGGGACGCTCGCCTGCTCTGTCAGCCGGCTCGGAGCCCGTTCACCATGCGTCGACGATCCGCCGGCGGGCCTCGCGCGGCGCCCCAACGGCGGACCGGATCCCCCGCGAGATCCACGCCCGCGTCTCCGCCGGGTCGATCACCGCGTCCAGCTCCAGCAGCGACGCCATGTTGATCGCCTGGCCGCGCTCCTTCGCCACCGCCACGGCGGACTGGAGGAACTGCTCGCGCTCGGCGGGGTCGGTCACCGCCTCCAGCTCCTTGCGCAGGGCCAGCTTCACCGCGCCCTCCAGGTTCATCGCGCCGAACTCGCCGCCGGGCCAGGAGACGGTGAAGAACGGCGCCTGGAAGTGGCCGCCAGCCATCGCTTGCGCGCCCAGGCCGTAGCCGCGGCGGAGCACCACGGTGAGGTAGGGGACGGAGAGGGCGGCGGCCTGGATGAACATCCGGGAGACGTGGCGGACGAGCGCGGTGGCCTCCGCCTGCGGCCCGACCATGAACCCCGGCGTGTCGCAGAGCGAGACCACCGGGAGGCCGAAGGCGTCGCAGAGCTGGAGGAAGCGCGCCGCCTTGTCGGAGGCGTCCGCGTCGATGGCCCCGGCGAGGAAGTTGGTGTCGTTGGCGAGGATTCCCAGCGGCCGGCCCTCGACGCGGGCGAGCGCGGTCACCAGGTTGCGGCCGAAGTCGCGCCGCAGCTCCAGCACCGACCCCTCGTCCGCCAGCGTCTCGATGATCGGCCGGACCTTGTACGCGCGGCGGCGTTTCTCCGGGAGCGCGGCGCGGAGCGACGCCTGGTCCGCCGCGGTCCACTCCTTCAGCGGCCCCTGGAAGAACGCCAGGTACCTCTTCGCCACCGCGACCGCCTCCGCCTCGTCGCGGACGCGGAGGTCGACGACGCCGTTCTTGCTCTGCACCTCGACCGGGCCCACCT
>DASRBA010000271.1:0-72559 GCA_035637895.1 Myxococcaceae bacterium | reverse complement strand
ACTCCGGATGGTACTGCACGCTGAACGCCCGCGCGTCAGGAACCATCAGCCCTTCCACCGTCCGGTCGTTCAGGTTGATGTGCGTGACCTGCGCCTTCCCCTTCAGGCTGTCCGCGTCCACCGCGAAGCCGTGGTTCTGGGCGGTGATCTCCACCTTGCCGGTGGAGAGGTCCTTGACCGGCTGGTTGGCCCCCCGGTGGCCGAACTTCATCTTGTACGTCCGCCCGCCCAGCGACAGCCCGAGGATCTGGTGCCCGAGGCAGATCCCGAAGATGGGGACCTTTCCCAGCAGCGCGGCGACGTTCTTGTCGGCGCCTACCACCGCCGCCGGGTCTCCGGGGCCGTTGGCGAGGAAGACGCCGCTGGGTCCGCGCGAGAGGACCTCCGCGGCCGGGAAGCCGGCGGGCACCACGGTGACGTGGCAGCCCACGTCCACCAGGAAGCGGAGCATGGACCGCTTGAGCCCGAAGTCGTAGGCGATGACGCGGAACCGGGGGTCGGCCCGCGGCGGCGGCGCCTCTCCCGGCGCCGCCCCGCCCAGCACGTCCCTGGTCCCCTCGGACCACTCGTAGGGCGCCTTGGTGGAGATGCCGGTGGCCAGGTCAAGGCCCTCCATCCCGTGCGCGGACCGGGCGCGCTCCACCAGCGCCGGGGGCTTCACCGCCTCCGTGGAGATGACGCCCATCTGCGAGCCGTGGGTGCGGAGGTGGCGGACCAGCTTGCGCGTGTCCAGGCCCTCGATGCCGGCCACCCCGTGCCGCGCGAGGTACGCGTCCAAGGGCTCCCTGGAGCGCCAGTTGGACGGCTCCGGGGAGAAGTGGCGCACCACCATCCCCACCGCGTGGGGCCTGGCGGCCTCCTCGTCGTCCGGGTTGGCGCCCACGTTCCCCATCTCCGGGTACGCCATGGTGACGATCTGCCCGACGTACGACGGGTCGGTGAGGATCTCCTGGTAGCCGAACATCGAGGTGTTGAAGACCACCTCGCCCACGGACTCGCCCTTGGCGCCGAAGGAACGGCCCTCGAACACGGTCCCGTCCGCCAGCGCGAGGATCGCCTTCATCGCTGCGCCTCCTCGAAGACCGCGCGCCCACCCACCACGGTCCGCGTCACCCGGCCCTGCACCTTGCGCCCGTGGAAGGGGGTGTTGCGGCACTTCGACTGGAAACGCTCCGCGTCCACCGTCCACTCCGCCTGGGGGTCGATCACCGTCACGTCCGCCGGCGCCCCCTTGCCCAGGTGCCCGCCGGGGAGGCCGAAGGCGCGGGCCGGACCGCCGGAGAGCAGCGCCACGGCCCTCGCCGGGGTGAGCACCCCTCCGCGCACCAGCTCCAGCGCGAGCGGGACCGCGGTCTCCAGCCCCACCACGCCGTTGGCGGCCTTGTCGAACTCCACCTCCTTCTCCAGCGGCCCGTGGGGCGCGTGGTCGGTGGCGATGCAGTCGATGGTGCCGTCGGCCAGGCCCTGCCGGAGCGCGGCCACGTCCTCGGCGCGGCGGAGCGGCGGGTTCATCTTGGCGGAGGTGCGGTAGCCGTCCACCGCCTCGTCGGTGAGGGTGAAGTGGTGGGGCGTGGCCTCGCAGGTGACGCGGACGCCGCGCCGCTTGGCCTCCCGCACCAGCGCGATCGACTCCGCGCAGGAGACGTGCGCCAGGTGCAGCCGCCCGTCCACCTCCTCCGCCAGCACCAGGTCCCGCGCCACCATGGCCACCTCGGCGGACCTGGGGACGGGCAACAGGCCCAGGCGCGCCGCGGCGGCGCCCTCGTTCACCACCCCGTGGCCGGAGAGCGTGAGGTCCTCCTCGTGCGCCATCACGGGAACGCCCAGCGGGCGGGCGTAGAGCAGCGCGCGGCGCATCAGCGAGGCGCTCATCACCGGCCGGCCGTCGTCGGTGAAGCAGACGCAGCCGGCGGCGCGCAGCTCGCCCATCTCGGACAGCTCCTCGCCGGCGAGCCCCTTGCTGATCGCCCCCGCGGGGTAGACGCGGCACAGGTTCGCCGCCCGCGCCCGCGCGAGCACCAGCTCCGTCACCTGGGGGCTGTCGTTGGGGGGCCGGGTGTTGGGCATGGCCACCACCGCGGTGAAGCCGCCCGCCACCGCGGCGCGGGAGCCGGTGAGCACCGTCTCCTTCCCCTCCTCGCCCGGCTCGCGCAGGTGCACGTGGACGTCGATCAGCCCCGGCACCACCCACCGCCCGGCGGCGTCGATGACCCGGGCCGACGGGTCGGACAGCCGCTCTCCGACCTCCGCCACCGCGCCGTCGCGCAGGAGGACGTCGCGGACCGCGTCGATCCCATTCCGCGGGTCGATCACCCGGCCGCCGCGGATCAAGAGGGCCTGGCCGCTCACGCGCACGCCTCCAGGATGGCCATCCGCACCGCCACGCCGTGGTGGACCTGCTCCAGGATCAACGAGCGCGGCCCGTCCGCCACCTGGGTGGCGATCTCCACGTTCCGGTTCATGGGCCCCGGGTGGAGCACCTTCACCTTCTCCGGCAGCCGGTCCGCGCGCTCGCGGGTGAGACCCCAGCGGCGGCCGTATTCGCGCGGAGAGGGGAACATGGCGTCCACCTGCCGCTCCAGCTGCACCCGGAGCATCATCACCGCGTCCGCGCCCTCCATCGCCTCGTCGAGGTCGAAGGAGAGCTCCGCGCCCAGGTCCGCCATCTCCTTGGGCACCAGCGTGGGCGGGCCGCAGAGGGCCACCTTCGCGCCCAGCAGCGTCAGGCAGCGGAGGTTGGAGCGGGCCACCCGGCTGTGGAGGATGTCGCCCACGATCAGGACCCGCTTCCCCTCCAGCGCGCCCAGGTGGCGGCGGAGGGTGAAGGCGTCCAGCAGCGCCTGCGAAGGGTGTTCGTGGGTGCCGTCGCCGGCGTTGACCACCGCGGCGCGGGTGTGGCGGGCGGCGAGCGCGGCGGCGCCGGAGGAGGCGTGCCGCATCACGATCACCTGGGGCCCCATGGCGTCGATGTTCCGCACCGTGTCCAGCAGCGTCTCGCCCTTGGAGACGCTGGAGCCCTTGGTGGTCCAGTTGAGGACCTCCGCGCCCAGGCGCTTGGCGGCGATCTCGAACGAGGAGCGGGTGCGGGTGCTGTCCTCGAAGAAGAGGTTGGCCACCACCCGGCCCTCCAGCGGGCGAGGACCGCCGCCGGCCTCCAGGGGCGGCTCCCCGAGCTGGGCCGCCCGGTCCAGGAGCCCTTCGACCTGCGCCTTCGTCATCCCCTCGATGGCCAAAAGGCCAGGGAGCTTCGACGCCACTACTTCAACCCCGCCGGTGTCCCGTGCTTGGTGGGCGAGAACTTCACCTTGGTCCACTTGCCGGTGGGCTTGAGCCGCACCTCGCGGACGTAGTTGACCGAGACGGTGACAGTGTTGTCCGGGTTGAGCTCGTAGACCACGTTCTCGTCCGGGATGCCCAGGCCCATCACCTCCACCAGCTCGCCGTCGTCGTTGGGCTCGCGGTGGGTGCCGATCCGCTTCAGCCGGTCGCGGAGGTTGGTGAGGATCGTCGCGTCCGGCGCCTGCCCCGTCTGGTTGTATGCGGACACCACCGCGTCGGTGACGTCGATGTTGTCCAGGTAGATGGGGGCGAAGATGGCCACGTAGTAGACGCCCGCCGCGATGAGCAGGATGACCACCACCGAGATGGGATTGACCGCGCCTCGGGGACCTCGCAGAGCCGCTCGCACGGGCGTTCCCGATACCAGAACCTTCCCCGGATGGCGAGCGCGGTCCTTCGCCTACCCCTCGTCGGTGTCCGGCGCCTGGCCCTTCGCCATCCCGTGCTCCTTGAGCAGGCGCCGGAAGTTGGACCGGTCCATCCCGGCGTGGAGCGCGGCCTGGCTGACGTTCCCGTTCGCGCGCTCCATCACCGCCGCCAGGTAGTGGCGCTCGAAGACGCTCACCGCCAGCGCCTTGGCCTCGGCGAAGCGCAGGTGGGTGAGCGCGGTCAGGTCCCGGTCGCCGCCGTCGGGCCGCGCGGAGGGGGCCCGCACCTCCGGCGGGAGGTCCTCCTCGCCCACCGCGTCGCCCCGGCTGAGCACCACCGCGCGCTCGATGACGTTCTCCAGCTCCCGCACGTTGCCGGGCCAGGCGTACACGGTGAGCGTGCGCAGCGCCTCCGCGGAGAGGGTGTCCACCTTCTTCCCCATCCGATCCGAGTAGTGCTTGAGGAAGTGCTGCGCCAGCAGCGGGATGTCGTCCGGGCGGTCGCGCAGCGGCGGCAGGGTGAGGGTGATGACGTTGAGCCGGTAGTAGAGGTCCTCGCGGAAGCGGCCCTCCGCCTTCGCCTTGACGAGGTCGACGTTGGTGGCGGCGATCACCCGCACGTCCACCGAGATGGGGTCGTTGCCCCCCACCCGCTTCACCTCGCCCTCCTGGAGCACGCGCAGCAGCCGGACCTGGGTGGGCGGCGGGATGTCGCCGATCTCGTCGAGGAAGAGGGTGCCGCCGTGGGCCGCCTCGAACAGGCCCTTCTTGTGGCTGATCGCGCCGGTGAAGGCCCCCTTCACGTGGCCGAACAGCTCCGACTCCAGCAGCGTCTCGGCGAGCGCGGAGCAGTTCACCGTCACGAACGGCCGGTCCTTGCGCGGGCTGCGGAAGTGGATCGCCTTGGCCACCAGCTCCTTGCCGGTGCCGCTGTCGCCGCGGAGGAGCACGGTGGCGGTGCTGGGGCTGACCGTCTCCACCAGCCGGTACACCGCCTGCATCTGCGCGGACCGGCCGATCATCCCCTCGAAGCGGGTCTTGGAGGCGAGCGCGTCCTCCAGCATCGCCGCCCGCCGGCGGAGCGCGCGCCGCTCCACCGCGTTGGCCACCACGTAGGTGAAGTCCTCCAGCCGCTCGAAGGGCTTGGTGAGGTAGTCGTAGGCGCCGGCCTTCACCGCCTCCACCGCCATCTCGATGGTGCCGTGGCCGGTCATGATGACGACCTCCACGTCCTTCTGGGCCTGCTTGATCGCCTTGAGCAGCTCCAGCCCGGACAGGTTGGGCATCCGCACGTCGGAGACGAAGAGGTCGATGGACGGGTCCTTCGCCAGCGCCAGCGCCTCCACCGGGTCCTGGATGGAGACGACCTCGTAGCCGTCGCGGATCAGCACCTCGCTCACCGCGCGCAGGACGAGCTTGTCGTCGTCCACCACCACCACCTTCGCGTCGCGCTTCTCCGGGGCCATGGGCTTGGTTCGGGATGCTACCGGAAGCGCCCGCGCGGAGATCGAGGATTCCGCGGATTGACCGGCTTGGTCGTCAGCGAACGGGCGTGAACATCCGGCCCGGGCAGAGGCCGTCGCCCTTGAAGGGCCAGAACGGGAGGCCGCTCCCCAGGCCGTCGTGGCAGAGCGAGAGCCACACCACCATGGCCTTGCCCTTGATGTGGCCGTAGGGGACGTAGGAGACCATCTGCGGCTCGACGGCGAAGCCGTAGCGGCTGTCGGACGAGTTGTCGCGGTCGTCGCCGAAGACCATCACCGACTCCGGGGGCACCTTCCACGGGCCCAGGGTCTGGCCGCGGGTGCGGCGGTTGGGCCCCTGGAGGACGTCGTAGGCCTTGTAGGGGCCCTGCTCCCGGTAGCGGTCGGCGAGTTGGTGGATCCACTCCCCGGACTGCTCGTCCTGGGTCCACACGTCCTGGTCCTCCTTGACCAGGGTGCGCGGGAGCGGCTTGCCGTTGACGTAGATGGTCTCGTCGACCTGCTTCACCTCGTCCCCGGGGACGGCGACCACCCGCTTGATGAAGTCCACCGACTCGTTGCGGGGGTTGTTGAACACCACCACGTCGCCGGCGCGCGGGTGGCGGACGAGCACGAACGGCACCACGTTCATCCAGGGGATGCGCACCCCGTAGATGAACCGGTTCACCACCACGTGGTCGCCGATCTCCAGGGTGGGGATCATGGACCCGGAGGGGATCTTGAACGGCTCCACCACCACCGTGCGCAGCACCGCCACGCCCAGGAGCGTGAGCAAGAGCCCGCGCACCCCGGCCACGCTGGAGCGCGTGCGCCAGCCCTCCAGGTACTTGTCCGCCAGCCCGGTGAGCCGGTCCACGTCCGCCTGGATCTTCTTGGCGTCCGTGCCGGCGCGGGAGCGGTCCACCGCCGCCGCCTGGTCGAGCAGCTTCTCGCGGGTGGCCTTCTCCACGCCCCGCCGCTGCAGCTCGCGCTCGGCCTGCAGCAGCAGCTCCTCGGCGCCGACCCGCGCCTTGCGCAGCTCGCGGAACTCGGGCCGCGCCATCCGGTACCCCAGCGCGGCGAAGTACCAGACCACCATCAGCAGGCCCACGGTCTTGATCGTCGGCTGGGCCCAGGTGGCGCTGGAGGGCCACAGCTCCACGATGAACACGTAGGGGACGAAGGCGGCCAGGAACACCACCACCGGCGTCCACAGCGAGGTGACCCGGTCCTCCAGCTCGGCGCGGCGGTGGAGCTGCTGCAGGTGGCCGTCGCGGCGCTGGAGCAGCACCGCGGAGAGGCGCTCGTCGGGGCCGGCGGGGGCGGGGGGAGCGGTCATGGAACGGGGAGGAAGAGGCGGTCGGTGCGCAGCCCGGTGCCGCCGAAGAGGTCGGCCAGCCAGCCGCCGTAGGAGAGCGAGAGCCAGACCACCATCGCCTTGCCCTTGATGCGGCCGTAGGGGACGAAGCGCACGCCCCCGCCGCCGCCCAGGCCGTAGCGGCTGTCGGTGCTCCCGTCGCGGTTGTCGCCCATCACGAACACCTGGCCCTCCGGCACCACGTACGGCCCCTCCACCACCCCGGCGTGCGGGTGCCGCGGCGCCTGCAAGGTGGCGTGGCGCACGCCGTCCAGCGACTCCTCGTAGAAGCTCACGGGATCGTCGTACCACGGCCCGGCCTCGCGGTTGTGAACGACGTAGCCGGGATCGACCAGCGACCGCGGCTGCGACACCCCGTTGATCCGCACCACCTCGTCGTCGATCTCCACCGTGTCCCCCGGCACGCCCACCACCCGCTTGATGAAGTCCCGGGTGGGGTCCGCCGGGTTGTTGAAGACGATCACGTCGCCGCGCCCCGGTCGCCGGACGATGACGAACGGCACCTCGTTCAGCCAGGGGATGCGCACCCCGTAGATCAACTTGTTGACGAACACCTGGTCGCCGATCTGCAGCGTGGGGAGCATGGAGCCGGTGGGGATGCGGAAGGGCTCCACCAGCACGGCGCGGATGAGCAGGGCCAGGGCCAACGCCTTGGCCACGCCCCACCCCAGCGCCAGGAACCCCTCTCCCTTCAGCTCCGGGAAGGCGCGCGCCGCGGAGGACTCCAGCGCGAGGACGGCCGCCTCCACCGGCTCCAGCGCCTCGCCCGCCAGCGCCTCGCGCGCCTGCTGCAGGGGCGGCTCCACCGCCTCCTTCCGGGCCTCGCCACCCCGCGCGAGCTTGGAGCCCACCTCCCGGATCAGCTCCGCGGCGCGTCGCCGGGCGGCGCGCTCCCGCCGGACGCGGGGGACGGCCGCCAGCGTCCCCCAGAGGCCGGCCAGCCAGAGCAGGCACCCGGCGCCGGCGGCGAACAGGAGCGGCCGGGCCCACGCCGCCGAGGGGCGATGCGCTTCCACCGCCACCAGGTAGAGGACGACGGCGGCGCCGAACGCGGCCGGCGGCGACCAGGGGCTGGCCAGCGGGTGGAGGAACCAGCGCCTGGGCACTACTGCTCCGTCTTGAGCACCGCCAGGAACGCCTCCTGCGGGATCTCCACCGAGCCGACCTGCTTCATCCGCTTCTTCCCCTCCTTCTGCTTCTCGAGGAGCTTGCGCTTTCGGGAGATGTCGCCGCCGTAGCACTTGGCGAGCACGTTCTTGCGCATGGCGGAGATGGTCTCGCGGGCGATCACCTTGGCGCCGATGGCGGCCTGGATGGCCACCTCGAACATCTGCTTGGGGATGACTTCCTTCAGCTTCTGGCAGACGTCGCGCCCCCGCTGGTAGGAGCGCTCCTTGTGGACGATGACGGAGAGCGCGTCCACCGCCTCGCCGTTGATCAGGATGTCCAGCTTGACCAGGTCCGCCTCCAGGAACCCCTTCAGCTCGTAGTCGAGCGAGGCGTAGCCGCGGGAGACGGTCTTCAGCTTGTCGAAGAAGTCGAACACCACCTCCGCCAGCGGCATGTCGTAGGTGACCTGCACCCGCTTGCCGGACGAGCCCAGGTACTTGATGTCCCGCTGCACGCCGCGCCGGTCCTGGCAGAGCTTGAGCACCGCGCCCAGGTAGTCGTTGGGCACGTGCACGTGGCAGGTGAGGATGGGCTCCTCCAGGTGCTCGATGGTCTGGACCGCCGGCAGCTTGGCGGGGTTGTCGATCATCAGCACCTCGCCCTTGACGGTGTGGACCTTGTAGACGACCGAGGGGGCGGTGGTGATCAGCGAGAGGTTGTACTCGCGCTCCAGCCGCTCCTGGACGATCTCCATGTGGAGCAGGCCCAGGTAGCCGCAGCGGTAGCCGAAGCCGAGCGCGGTGGAGGTCTCCGGCTCGTAGGTGAAGGCGGAGTCGTTCAAGGACAGCTTCACCAGCGCGTCGCGGAGGTTCTCGTAGTCCGCGGCGTCCACCGGGAACACCCCGGAGAACACCATCGGCTTGACCTCCTTGAAGCCGGGGAAGGGCGTCGCGGTGGCGCGCTCGGCGCCGGTGATGGTGTCGCCCACCTTGGCGTCCTGGATCTCCTTCACGTTGGCGATCAGCACGCCCACCTCGCCGGCCATCAGCGACGTCGCGGGGCGGGAGAACGGGCTGTAGACGCCCAGCTCCTGGACCTCGAACTCCTTGTTGTTGCTCCACAGGCGGATGTGGTCCTTCACCTGCACCGTCCCCTCGAGGACGCGGACCAGCATC
Organism: Myxococcaceae bacterium; assembly: GCA_035637895.1. Classification (GTDB taxonomy): domain Bacteria; phylum Myxococcota; class Myxococcia; order Myxococcales; family Myxococcaceae; genus DASRBA01. The sequence continues at coordinate 63,726 of DASRBA010000271.1, read as the reverse complement.
ACCACCCCGCGGTAGCTGTCGTACCAGCTGTCGAACACCAGCGCCTTCAGGGGCGCGGCCGGGTCGCCGGGGGGCGGCGGGATGCGCGCCACCACCGCCTCCAGGATGTCCTCGACGCCCAGGCCCTCCTTGGCGGAGGCGGGGACCGCGGACTTGGCGTCGATGCCGATCACGTCCTCGATCTCGGCGCGGGTGCGGTCCACGTCCGCCGAGGGGAGGTCGATCTTGTTGATGACCGGGATGATCTCCAGGTTGTGGTCGATGGCCATGTACACGTTGGCCAGCGTCTGCGCCTCCACGCCCTGGGTGGCGTCCACCACCAGCAGCGCGCCCTCGCAGGCGGCGAGCGACCGGGAGACCTCGTAGGCGAAGTCCACGTGCCCCGGGGTGTCGATCAGGTTGAGGACGTACTTCTTCCCGTCGCGCGCGGTGTAGTTCATCCGCACGGTCTGGGCCTTGATGGTGATCCCGCGCTCGCGCTCCAGCTCCATGTTGTCCAGGAACTGGTCCTGCTTCTCGCGGGCGGACAGCGTGCCGGTCTTCTCCAGCAGCCGGTCGGCCAGCGTCGACTTCCCGTGGTCGATGTGGGCGATGATCGAAAAGTTCCGGAGGTGCGCGTTCTCGGCGGGCATGGAGCGTGCGGGTGGGGCGGTTCCCGTAACACAAAGGCGTGAGGGCGTGGTAGTGACCCGCCCCCGGAGCAGTGGACGCATGGAGGACTCGCCGCTCCTGAAGGCCGACGGCGCCCTCGTGTTTTCGAGCCCCGAGTCCTTCCGGAGACACTACGAGCAGTACCTGGACAAGGGCGGCGCGCTCGTCCGGCCGGAGGCGCCCCTTCAGCCGCTGGAGGTCCTCCAGGTGCGGATCGCCCTCCCCTTCTCCGGCGAGCTGGCGCTCGAGGCGCAGGTCACCAACCTGGCCGGCTCGCTCGCCCTCCTCCACTTCACCAACCTCTCCGAGGACGACGCCGGCCGCCTCCGCCGCGCCGCCGAGGGTGAGCCGGAGCCCGGCCCGCCTCCCATCGCCGACGGCACCGAGGGGCTGCCCCCGGAGCCGCCCTCCGAGGAGCTGCTGCGGGAGGTGGCGGCGCTGGTGGCCAGCATCCCGCCCGAGGAGCCGCCGGCGGACCTGCCGCCCCCACCCCCGCCGCCCACGCCGGCGGTGGCGGAGGACTTGATGCTCCCGCCGCAGCCGCAGGCGCCGCAGCCCGCGCCGGTGACCCCGCCGCCGGCCTCCCCCCAGCCGGACCGCCCGTCGCCCGCCTTCGTCCTCCTCGACTCGCCGCCCGCCAGGCCCGCGTCCCCCGTCCCGGCGGCGACCCCCGCTCCTCCCGCTCCGGTGGCCGCGCCGACCCCGGGGTTCGTGCTGGTGGGGCTTCAGCCGCAGCCGTCGCCGCCGCCCTCGCCCGTGCCCACCACCGCGCCTCCGACGCCCATCCTGGGGGCCCACGTGGGCCCGCTGCCGGGCGCCACGCCGGCCCCGCCGCAGCCGGACCACCCGGGCGCCCCGCGCGAGCCGGCGTACAACCCGGCGGCCGCGAGCGCGGGGCTGCTCAACAAGCCGGGGCGGACGGTCAAGAACCCGGCGACGCCGCAGGACTTCCTCGCGCTGCCGCTCTTGCGCCCGCCGCCGGTGGAGCAGGCGCCGGAGCCGTCGATGCCGCTGGTGCTCCAGTGGCTGGCCTCGCTCAAGGCGCCGGCGGTGTCGATGCGGCTGCAGCTGGGGCGGAGCCGGGACCTGTTCAGCTACGTGCTGTGGGGGCAGGAGGTCCGGTCCAGCACGCCCATCGACGCCCTGGTCCGCGCGATGGGGGAGCCCACCGGGCAGATCGAGCTGAAGCCCGTGCCGGAGGGGACGGCCAAGGCCACCTTCTCCGCCTCGCTCTCCAGCATCCGTTTCTCGGTGCTGCGCGAGCTGCTGAAGAAGTTCGGGGAGCCGGAGCTGAACGCCGGGCTCTCCGCCCGGATGGGGATGGCTCCGCGGCTGAACGCGCACGGGATGGGGCTCTTGCGCGTGCTGGGCCTGTCGGAGCCGCAGCTGCGGATGGCGCAGCGGCTTTTGGCCGGGTCGCACCCGCTGGACGTGGTGCTCAACAACGGCATCGGCATCCGGAGCACCTGGGCGGTGATCTACCTGGAGCAGCTGCTGGGCGGGCTGACCTGGGTGGAGCCGCCGCCGCGGGAGAACGTGGTGGTGGAGGAGCTGCGCATCCTGGCGGAGCGGATCCGCGTGGCCGACTTCTTCGAGGTGCTGGGCCTGCACTACACCTCGCCGCCGCGCGCGGTGGACCGCGCCTTCGAACGCCTGAAGCGCGAGTACGGCCCCGGCAGCCACGCCTCCACCCAGTCCGCCAAGCTGGCGGACGACATCTGGCAGCGGGTGCAGCAGGCCTACGCGGCGCTGAAGACGCCCAGCGGGCGCCGGCAGTACCGCAAGGAGAAGTTCCAGAACGTGCGGATGGACTACTCGGCGCAGATCGTCTCCTCCCAGTCGCAGCTGGCGGAGATGCGCGGCGAGCTGGACCTGGCGATCGACCTGATCGAGGCCGCCATCGAGCTCAACCCCACCGCGGACTTCGTGGAGAACCTCCGCCGGGTGCGGGCCAAGAAGAGCGGCGGAGGCTAGAGCGAAGGGCGCTCGCGGTCCGGGTGGGCGCGCTTGCCGCGGAGCGTCCAGCAGCGGAACTCGTGCACCAGCCGCCCGCGGTACGACGCCGGCAGCACCCGGGGGCCCTCCACGGACTGGAACGCCTGGACCAGCTTCTGGGGCGGCGGGTCCTCCCACTCGGAGACGAAGACCGCGTCCTCGCCGTCGCCCAGCGGCGGCTCCGGCCAGAGGTCGAACTGGGTGAGCCGGGACTCGCCGGCGATGGCCACCGGCATCCGCGCCTGGAACGCCACCTCGGAGGCGAGGCCGAAGTTCGGCGCGTACGCCACCTTGGCGCCGTTCGCCCCCACCCCCTTCAGCTCATGCCAACCGTGGGTGCGGGCGAGCGCCGCGTCGCGCTCGAAGTGGAGCGCCGGGAAGGTCAGGTGGATCAGCCCCGCCAGGCACACGAAGGCGCCCAGGAGCGCCGCCGCTCGCGCCGGCCACCGCCCGCCCGCGGCGATCCACGCGCAGGGCGCGACGTACGCCGCCAGCGCCCAGTTCGCCTGGCTGGGCGCGAAGAGCGAGGCCACCCCGAACACCGCCACCGGCGCCAGGAAGGCCGCGCGGAGCCACCGCGGCGCCTCGCGCGCGCGGACCGCCCACCACAGGCCCACCGGCAGCATCAGCCCGCCCACCGCCAGCTGTCCGCCGGCGTACTCCAGCAGCCGCCACCCGGCCGAGGCGGCGGCGCCGGCCCCGGGCATGCCCACCAGGCCGTGGCCCAGTTGGAAGCGGAAGCTGGCCCAGCCGTGCGCCGCGTTCCACGCCAGCGCGGGCGAGAACGCGGCCAGCGCCGCCGCCATGCCATTGAGGAGGTCGCGCGGGCGGCCCCCCGCTCCAGGCGCACCCGGAGCTCCTCGCTCGGGCGGCGGGCGCCCCCTTGCCTGGAGCCAGGCGATGACCGCCGGGACCAGCAGCAGCGCCCCGGTGTACTTGGAGAGCGTGGCCAGGCCGCAGAGCGCGCCCGCCAGCGCCCAGCGCCGCCGCTGCAAGGCCCACAGCGCGCCCACCCAGAACGGCATCAGCGGCGCGTCCGGGGTGGCGAACACGCCGGAGAGCACCGAGGCCGGGAGCACCGACCACAGCGCCGCCGCGCGCCAGCCCGCCTCGGGGCGGCCGGTGAGGTCGGCGGCCAACCCCTGGACGAGCGCGACGGTGACGGCGCCGCAGGCGAGCGCGGCGCCGCGCACGCCCAGCAGCCGGATCAGCCACGCCACCATCGGCGGGTGGTCGAAGTAGCCCAGCCCCAACACCCGCGACCAGGTCCAGTAGTAGGCCTCGTCGTAGGTGATCTCGGTGCCCAGGGCGAGCGCCAGCCGCACGGCGGCGCTCATCAGCAACAGCCAGAGCGCGTCGCGCGGGATCGACCGGAAGCCCTCACCTGGCGCCCGCCGCGGCGCGCCTTCCCCCTCCATCGAAGGCCGAGGCTACTTCTTACCGTGGCCCTTGCCACCGCCGCGTCCGGGCGGGGCCTCGACGCGCCGCCCCTCGTCGCGCGCGGGCGGCGGGGCCTCGATGCGGCGGCCGTCCTCGCGCCGCATCTCCTTCATCTCGCGCTTCTCGGCCTTCATCTCCTGCTTCATCATGGCCTTCTCGGCCTTCCAGCGCTTGTACTTGCCGGGCGGGAGGCGGACCAGCGCGGCGGGCGGCGCGACCACGTAGCTCCAGCCGGCGCGGTAGTCGCGGGCGTGGAGCCAGCGGCCGTCGCGGCGCACCCAGTACCAGTTGTCCACGAAGAACACCTCTTCGGGGTAGTCCGGCACGACCTGGATGCCCGGCTCCACCACCACCAGCGGCGGCGGCGCGAGCCACGGGAAGCTGATCTTCACGTCCACCTGGGCGAATGCGGGAAGCGACAGCAGGGCCGCGAACGCGGCTGCGAGCAGGTTCGTTCTCATGCCGGCCACACTAGTCAGCGAAGTCCAGGGACGCTACGCGGGCGAGGTCCGTGCGTTCGGTCGGCTGCACGCCGCTGTGCGACTTCAGGAGGCGGCCTTCACCCCGGTGGGTGCCGCGCCGCGGAAGTGCTCCAGCGTGCGGCGCAGGCCGTCGCGCAGCGCGACGCGCGGCTCCCAGCCGAGGACCTTCTTCGCCAGCGACGGGTCCACGCAGGAGCGGAGCTGCTCGCCGGGCTTGCCGGGCGCGTACTGCGCCGGCTCCTTCGTCCCGGCCGCCTCCGCCAGCCCGCCGTACATCTCGTTCACCGACGTCTCGATGCCGGTGCCGATGTTGATGGCGCCCTGGACGTCCTTCTCCAGCGCCAGCGCGTTGGCCTGGGCCACCTCGGGGCCGAAGACGAAGTCGCGCGTCTGTTTCCCGGTGCCATAGATGGTGCACGGTTTCCCGCCCACCAGGCGCTGGCTGAAGATGGCCACCACGCCCGCCTCGCCGTGCGCGTTCTGCCGCGGCCCGTAGACGTTGGCGTAGCGGAGCGCCACCGAGGCCAGCCCGTACTGCGCGCGGTAGTAGCCCAGGTACAGCTCGCCCGACGCCTTGGACACGCCGTAGGGCGACAGCGGCCGGGTCGGGTGCGTCTCCGGCGCGGGGAAGACCTCCTGCTCGCCGTAGATGGCGCCGCCGGTGGAGGAGAAGACGACCTTCTTCACCCCCGCCTTGCGGGAGGCCTCCAGCAGGTTGAGGAAGCCCAGGATGTTGGCGTCCGCGTCGTGGCGCGGGTCCTCCACCGACTTGCGCACGTCCATCTGCGCGGCCAGGTGGAAGAGGGCCTGCGGGCGCTCGGAGTCGATCAGCCCCGCCGCCTCGGCCGAGCGGATGTCCAGCACCACCAGGCGGACGCGCGGGTCCAGGTTCTCCCGCTTGCCGCTGAGCAGGTTGTCGAGCGCGATCACCTCGTGCCCGCGCGAAAGCAGCGCGTCGCACACGTGCGAGCCGATGAAGCCCGCCCCTCCGGTCACCAGGCATTTCATGGGACGTGAAGCTAACTACAATTCGTCGAACGTCACCTGTCCGGGCAGGCTGCCCTTGTACTTTTCCAGGACCAGGTCAATGCCCTGGCGGATGTATTCAGCCACGGGCACCTTGGTCTTCTGGTTGAGCATCTTGAGGAGCTCGTTCTGCTCGGGCGTGATGTAGATCGTGGTACTGATCTTCTTACGCGCCATGACGATATGTGAAAGTATTTCAAAGTACGTGCCTCGTCAAAATCCCGACTTTCGGGCGATATGGGTGTGGACAACCTGTGTGCTGGCTGTGTGTGCCTGTGGATCCAGCCGGACGGACGTGAAGGCGAAGTCGGGTGACTCCAGCGTCCAGCCGATGATGCTCTCGGACGAGATCTCCGAGACGCGCCACGCGGACGAGAAGGTCACCCGGTACGACATGAACCACGACGGCACGCCGGACGTGTTCTCCTACTCGATCACGGTCAAGGGTGAGGACGGCAAGGACGTCCAGCGCACGGTGCGCAAGGAGTTGGACCTCAACTCGGACGGCAAGATCGACCTCACCAAGTGGTACGACGAGAACGGGCAGGTGGAGAAAGAGGCGTACGACCTGGACTTCGACGGCAAGGTGGACCAGGTCAACTTCTACGAGAAGGGCGTCTGCGTCCGGAAGGAGCGCGACCTCAACTACGACGGGAAGGCCGACCTCTGGCTGTACCTGGAGAAGGGCCACATCGTCCGCAAGGAGCGCGACACCAACGGCGACGGGAAGGTCGACTACTGGGAGTACTGGGAGAACGACCAGGTGGACCGCGTCGGCGAGGACCTCGACGGCGACGGCACGGTCGACCACTGGATGAAGAACCCGGAGTCGTCGCCCGCCGCCGCGGCGCAGTGACGGCGCGCTACTGCGCGGGCGCGACGAACGCGTCCATCCCGGTCTCGCGCTTGAAGTCCGCCAGGTACTTCGCGGCGGCGTCCTTGCTGGGGAAGCCGCCCAGGCGCACCCGGTGCCAGGTGCCGCGGCCCGGGACGTCGGCGTCCACCAGGTACGGCGCGTAGCCCTTCTCCCGCATCGACGCGGCGAAGCGGTCGGCGTCCGCCTTGTCCTGCGAGGCGTGCAACTGCAGCGTCCAGCCGCCCTGCGGCGCGGCGGCGGGCATGGGCGCGCGCGGCGGAGGGACGGCCAGCTTCACCGTCTTGGCGCGGGCCGGGTCGCGCGCCTCCGCGGGCGCGGTGCGGGTGGCGACCGGCGTCTGCGGGACGGTCCCCTTCGGCGCCTCGGCGACGGCGGGCCTGGGCGCTTCGACCTTGGCCGGCTTCGGCGCTTCCGCTTCCTCGACGGGCGGCGGCGCGGGCCTGGGCGCCTCGGCGACCTTCGCCGGTTCGGGCTTGGCGGCCTCCGCGACCTTCGGCGGCTCGGCGGGCCTGGGCGCCTCGACCTTGGCCGGCTTCGACGGCTCCGGCGGCGGCGCCTTCTCCGTCAGCGTCTTCTGGAAGGTGAGCGGCGGCTCCTCGTTCACCTTCTGCATCGCCGCGGCCTTCTCGTCGAGCGCGGTGAGCAGGTCGTGGCTCTGGGCGGCGCGGTCGGCCTCGGAGAGCTTCTTCCCCACCACCACGCCGAGGACGAACACCGCGCCCAGCACCACCATCCCGGCGACCAGCAGGCTGACGATCTGCCGACTGTCGAGGGAGAGATCGAACTTGTCCTTCATCCGGTGTGCGTCGCGCATGTGGACGGCCCTGTAGCGAGCTGTCTCTCGACGGTAGACCCACCCCACCGGGCGGTCAAATTCACGCCAGGCGGCGCGCGAAGCCGGCGGCGAGCTTCTCCTGCGTGCGGGTCAGGTGCTCGATGAGGACCTTGGTCTCCGCCAGCACGGGCATGAAGTTGGTGTCGCCGCCCCACCGGGGGACCACGTGGTAGTGCAGGTGGTCCGGGATGCCGGCGCCGGCGATGTGCCCCATGTTCATCCCGATGTTGAAGCCGTCCGGCGAGTACGCCTCCCGGATCACCTCCACCGAGCGCTGGAGCAGCTTCTGCAGGTCCAGCAGCTCCGCCTCCGACAGCGCGGAGAAGTCCGCCCCGTGACGGCGCGGGATCACCATCACGTGGCCGGAGTTGTACGGGTACTTGTTGAGCATCGCGAACGAGGACGCCGTCCGCGCGACCACCAGGTTCTTGCGGTCGTTCTCCTCGCCGGTCTCGGCAGGGAAGAGGCAGAAGATGCAGCCCTTGGGCTTCTCGCCCGCGATGAATTCCATCCGCCAGGGCGCCCAGATCGGCTGCATGGCTTTCCGGGCGCTACCAGCGGTTGGAGGGCGCGGCGGCCATCGCCGGCGCGGCGGCCGGGGAGTCGCCCATGGGCGCGACGGCGCCGGACGGCGCGGCGGGCGAGGGCGTCTCCTGCGCCTCGGCCTCCGCCCGCTCGCGAGAGGGCTGCAGGCCGTTGGGGTTGAGCCGGTCGCGCAGCTCCTTGCCCACGGTGAACGAGAGCGAGCGGCGCTCGGGGACGGCGACCTTCTGGCCGGTCTTGGGGTTGCGCGCCTCGCGCGGGCGGCGGCGCTTCACCGCGAAGCTGCCGAAGCCGCGGATCTCGATCCGCTGCCCGGCGCGGAGCGCGTCCACCATGGTGTCCCAGACGGCGTTGACGATGGACTCCACCGCGCGGCGGGGCACGTGGGGCGCCCGTTCCGAGATCGTCTCGATCAGCTGGCTCTTGGTCACGCGCAGTTCCCCCTACTGCCCTTCGACGATCGGCATCCGGTACTGCAGGCCCATCCCACCGGTCAGCCCCTCCATCACCGACGAGGCCGCGCCACCTACCACCGATCGCGCATCCTCTCCAAGCAGCTCTTCGAGCAGCTTCTTGTCCTTCTTCGGATACTCGAGCTCCGGCGGGTCGTCCTTGATGCCCGCCATCTTCGCCGCCGCCTCCGCCGCGTCGTCGAAGCCGCCCAGCTCGTCCACCAGCTTGAGCTCCTTGGCCTGCCGCCCGGTGAACACCCGGCCGTCCGCGTTGGGCCGCACGTCGTCCGCCTTCAGCTTGCGGCCGTCGGCCACCGCCTCGATGAACTGTTCGTGCACGTCGTGGAGGACGCGCTCGAAGTAGGCGCGCTCCTCGGGCGTCATCTCGCGGTACGGGCTGCCGGAGTCCTTCATCCTGCCGGCGGTGATGGTGTTCATCTCCACGCCCGCCCACTTCATCAGCCCGCGGAAGTTGGGGATGGCGAAGATCACGCCGATGGAGCCGGTGAGCGTGCCGGGGTTGGCGTAGACCTTCTCCGCGGCGCAGGCGATGTAGAAGCCGCCCGACGCCGCGATGGATCCCATGGACGCGACCACCTTCTTCTTCTTCGAGAGCTTGCGGATCGCGTCGTAGATCTCCTGCGACGGGCCCACCGCGCCGCCCGGCGAGTCGATGCGGACCACCACCGCCTTGACGTGATCGTCCTCGGAGAAGTCGCGGATCTCCTTCAGCAGCAGCTTGGAGTCGCGGATCTCGCCCACCACCTCGATCACGCCCACGTGGTCCGCCGAGGAGACGCCGGACCTCCGCCCGGAGCCCAGCGCCATCGAGAGCACGACGAGGAACCCGAAGAGGCAGACGACCAGCCCGCCGAAGATGATGCCGATCACCCACGCTGCCCGGCGGTCCACGCGTTCGACCTCCCGAATGGGCGGCCGACACTACACAAACGGAAGAGAACGACAACGGGGTCGGCGCGGGTCGCGAAGATCGAACGCGTCAAGCTTGACCTGCGGGCGCGCGATGGTGTCAGTCCCCGGGCCCGGGGGACGCTGAGGCGGCGCCCGCGGCGCGGCCTCCGGGCTCAGGCGATCCAGCCGCCGCCGAGCACGCGGTCGCCTTCGTAGAACACCGCCGCTTGCCCAGGCGCGATCGCGCGGGCGGGCGCGAGGAGCTCCACCTCCAGCTTCTCGCTCGACGCGCGCGCCACCCGCGCCGCCGCGCCCGCGTGCCGGTGGCGAATCTTCACCTCCAGCGCCCGGTCCGGTTCGGGCGGCCGCGCCGAGACCCAGTGCGGGCGGAGCACGGTGAAGGTGGAGCGCTCCGCCTGGTGCGCCGTCCCCACCACCACCCGCCGCGCGTCCGCCTCCAGCCGCTGCACGTAGAGCGCCTGGTCCGACGCCACGCCCAGCCCGCGCCGCTGCCCGACGGTGAAGTGGTGCACGCCGCGGTGCCCGCCCAGCACCTTCCCCTCCCCGTCCACGATCTCGCCCGCGGGCTGCGGCCCGGCCGCGCGCTCCACGAAGCCGGCGTAGTCGCCGTCCGGCACGAAGCAGATCTCCATGCTCTCGGGCTTGGCGGAGGTGGGGAGCCGGTGGCGGCGCGCCACCTCGCGGACCTCGGCCTTGGCGAGGTCGCCCACCGGGAAGACGATGTCCCGCAATTCGCCCTGCCCCAGCGTGAACAGGAAGTAGCTCTGGTCCTTCTGCCGGTCGCGCGCGCGCTCCAGCGAGAAGTGCCCGCCGGCCGTCTCGGAGATGCGCGCGTAGTGGCCGGTGGCCAGCCGGGCGCCCAGCGACCGCGCGCGCTGGAGCAGGAAGTCGAACTTCACGCGCTGGTTGCATGCCACGCACGGGATGGGCGTCCGGCCGCTCACGTACTCGCGCACGAACGGCTGCACCACCTCCGCCTTGAACAGCTCCTCCACGTTCGCCACGTAGAACGGGATGCCCAGCGCCTCCGCCACCGCGCGCGCGTCGTCGATGTCGTCCGGGCTGCAGCAGCTGCCGCACTTCGCGGCGCCCTCGTAGGACCAGACGCGCAGGGTGATGCCGATCACCTCGTGGCCCTGCTCCTTGAGGAGCGCGGCCGCGGCCGAGGAGTCCACCCCACCGCTCATGGCGACGACGACGCGCGTCTTCACAGCTTATCCACAGCCTCCGGCGGCGCCTTGTCCCACAGTTGACACAGGGGATCCAGGCGCCGCGTCACGAAAAAACAGCATGAAACACCTGTGGTTGGACGGCGAGCGGGCGTCGTTTCGGGCCGCCCCGTCACAGAGAGGCCGTCCGCGGGGCAAACCTGTGGATATCTCTGTGGAAAACCCTCACGGCCGCTGTCCCTTCGCCCAGTCGCGCAGGAGGGCCTCCAGGTCCTCCGCAGTGTTGAGCTCCGGACGGGCCAAGACGCGGTCCAGGAGGTAGCGCGTGGCCTCCCCCACCCGCGGCGACGGGCCCACCCCCAGCACCTCCATGATGCGGCCGCCGTTGAGCGCCAGGTCGCGCGCGCGGAGCGGCGGGTTGGCGGCCAGCACCGGATCGACGCGCGCGTGGAGAGCGGCGGCCGGCGTCCCGGAGGTCACCTCGGCGGCGGAGATCGCGTTGGGCACCAGCTCGCGGCCCAGCGCGGCGGCCCACCGCCGCACCGCCTCGTCCGTCTCATGGAGCCTGGCGGGGTGGCGGAGGAGCTGCGCCACCTGGTCGATCACCTTGTTGGGGTACGTCAGCCGGCGCAGGACCTGCCCGGCGGCCTCCAGCGGGAGCGCGTGGAGGAGCGCCGCCAGCCGCACCTCGAGGACGCGCGGGGACCGGTCGAGCTCCGGCGCCGGCGGCGCGCCCAGCTCCGGGACGATCTCCGCCCGCAGCCCGGTGGCGGCGAGGATGCGCAGCCCGGTGTCGGAGTGCTCGGAGGCGAGCAGCCTGGTGAGCTCCTCGCGCACGCGCTCCTGCGCCACCTTGCGGAAGACCGGGAGGCACGGCGCGACGGCGGCCAGCGTCCGCGCCTCCACCTGGAAGTCGAGCACGGCGGCGAAGCGCGCGGCGCGCAGGCAGCGCAAGCCATCCTCGGAGAAGCGGGCGACGGGATCGCCCACCGCCCGGATGACGCGCGCCTCCAGGTCCTGCTGGCCGCCGAACGGATCCACCAGCTCGCGGCGGATCGGGTCGAACGCCATGGCGTTGATGGTGAAGTCGCGGCGCGAGAGGTCCTCTCGGACGTCCAGCTTGAACTCCACCGCCTCCGGGCGCCGGCCGTCGACGTAGGCGCCCTCCACGCGGAAGGTGGTGACCTCCACGTGCACGCCGCGGCTGATCACCGTCACCGTCCCGTGCTGGATGCCGGTGGGGATGACCTTCTTGAAGAGCCGCTGCACCTGCTGGGGCGTGGCGGAGGTGGCCACGTCATGGTCCTTGGGCGCTTGCCCCCGGACCATGTCGCGCACGCAGCCGCCCACCAGGAACGCCTGGTGCCGGTGCTCCTGGAGGGACGCCACCACGTCCAGCACCGGCTCGGGGATGACCGCGCGCTCCAGCGTCTCGGGGAGTGGGCGCGCGGTCATAGCCTAGCGGGTGTTGACGAGCACCATCGTGCCGCTGAGGAGGTCGTGCAGCGCCTGCTTCTTGCTGGTGAACGGCGCCGCCAGCGAGCCCAGCAGCGACGGCGCGCCCAGCAGCACCGCCAGCGCGAACGACGCCAGCGTGCGCGCCTCGCCGGCGCTGGCGTAGATGGCGTGCAGCGTGAGCGCGGCGAAGAACAGCCACCCGTGCTGGAGCGTGAAGCGGACGGCGGAGCGGAGCGGCGAGGGCTCGGTGTCGCGGGTGGTGCGGAGGTGGAGCCGCATCAGCCACTGTCCGGGCGTGGCCTCGAGCAGCGCCGCCCCGCCGATCACCCATACGGCCATCGCCGCGAAGCCCAGCGGCGGCCAGCGGAGGAAGGTGGGCCCGGTGACCGCGCCGAACACCGCCACGTCCAGCGCGTACGCCGCCAGGCGCTGGATGAAGGTGGCGGGAACCATGGGCTCCGGCGCGGCGGCGGCCAGGTCCTTGAGGAGCGCGTCGTAGTCCGGGTAGCGCGCGGCGGCGTCGAAGCGGAGGCAGCGGTCGATCACCGCGGCCAGCTTCTTCGGCACTCGGCGCGCCTTGGTCCGGATGGGCGGGATGGCGGCGGTCTTCGCGTAGAACTCCTGCGCGCCGGGGATGGTCTCCGCCCGCACCGGAGGGTCGCCGGTGAGCAGCTCGTAGAAGGTCGCCCCCAGCGAGAAGATGTCCGCGCGCGCGTCCAGCGGCTTGCCGTGCGCCTGCTCCGGGGACATGTACCCGGGGCTGCCCATGATCGCGCCCACCTGCGTGAGCTTGGGGAGGGAGCTGGAGATCTTCTGCCCGGTGAGGGTCGGCGACTGCCCGGGCGCGAGCGTGTCGCTGGATCCGGTCACCGGCTCGGGGATCTCCGCCGCCGCGGCGAGCCCGAAGTCCGCCAGGTGCGCCAGCCCGAAGCGGTCCAGCAGCACGTTGGCCGGCTTGATGTCGCGGTGGACGATGCCCAGGCGCGACGCCTCGCGCAGGCCCTCCGCCAGCCCGGTCATGTGGCGGACCGCGTCCTTCCAGTCCATCCCGCGCACGGCGTCCAGCGAGCCGCCGTCCACCAGCTCCATCACGATGTAGAAGGTCCCGGCCTGCTCGCCGATGAAGTAGACCTGCACCACGTTGGAGTGGGCGATCTGCGCCTGGGCCTGCGCCTCGCGGACGAAGCGCTGGGAGAAGCCCTCCATCCGCGCCAGCTCCGGCCGGATGACCTTGATCGCCACCGGCCGGTTGAGCGACGTGTCGTAGCCCACGTAGACCGATCCCATCCCGCCCGAGGCGAGCGTCCGGTCGATCCGGAAGTGGTGCAGGTACTGGGCGCCGGCCTCGGAGGTGAGCGGGATGGGCCCCGCGGGGATGGACGTCACGGGCCGGAGACTAGTCTAAGCTGCGCCCATGCCTCCGGGCCCGCCAGCGGATGAGGAGAGCGACGCCGCCACCCGAGCGGCCATCCAGCGCACGATGGAGCAGCTCCTCGTGGTCTTGGAAGGGCTCAAGGACATCAAGAGCGCGGTGGACCTGGAGCTGGTGGGCGACTCGCGTCCGGACGCGAAGATCATCCCGTTCCCGGTTGCGCCCAGGAAGAATTAACTGGTTGACGTTGGACTGCCGGAAGTGGTACCCGCGACCTGACGACTGATTCACTTTTCATGTCGCAGGAGGTAGGCCGGTGACTCGATTCGCGGCTCTGGCGTGGGCGATCTGCTGTCTGGCTTCCGCTGGTGAGGAGGCTTCGGCGCCTCCCCCACCGGCCCCCGCTCCCGAGGCCGCGCCGGCCCCTGCCCCCGCGGCCCCCACTCCCGCTCCGGCCCCCACCACCACCGCGGACAACACCATCGCGGCGGACACTCCGGGCGAGGAGATCGTCGTCGTCGGCTCCCGCTTCACCGAGAAGCGGCTGGAGTCTCCGGTCACGGTGGAGGTGGTGAAGCCGCAGGAGGTCCAGATGATGGGCTCCTCCTCGTACCTGGCCGCGCTCTCGCAGGTGAAGGGCGTGGACTACACGGACAACGGCGTGGGCGAGAAGCGCATCTCGGCGCGCGGCTTCAACACCCAGTTCAACTCCCGCATGCTGTTCATGGTCGACGGCCGGCTGGCCACCCTCCCCGGCAACGGGCTGCCGCAGGGCGCGCTGCTGCCCACCGCGTCGCTGGACATCAAGTCGGTGGAGGTGGTGCTGGGCCCAGCCGCGGCGCTCTACGGCCCCAACGCGCACAGCGGCGTGGTGAACGTGGTGACCAAGTCCCCCTGGGACCAGAGCGGCGTGGACATGGCGTTCCGCGCCGGGTCGCAGCTCCTGTTCGACGGCTCCGCGCGCGTGGCGGGCACCGTCAACAACACCTTCGGCTACAAGCTCACCGCGCAGCTCAGCCGCGCCAACGACTGGGCGCCGGACACCACCCAGCGCGCCTTCTTCTACGGCCCCGCCGCGAGCCCGGTGTTCGAGGGCGACCTCATCGGCAACCAGTACAACGTGTTCTCCGGCAAGGTGGAGGGCTTCGGCTACTACCGCGCCGGCGACTGGAACGTGAAGGCGGGCGCCGGCTGGTCGATCAACGACGGCTTCTCCGCCACCAACACCGGCCGCAACCACCTCCGCGGCTGGCAGGTGCAGTTCCAGACCGTGCAGGCGTCCTCCAGCAACTGGTACGCGCAGTTCACCCGCACCGCCTCCGACGCGGGCCGCACCTACCAGCTGGACCGCATCGCCGGGCTGGTGGCGGCGGCGAACCTGGCCGGGACCCGGGCGGACCAGGCGCAGATCGACGCCTGGAAGGACCAGTTCAAGTTCATCGACAAGAGCTCGCTGTACGACGCGGAGGTCCAGTACAAGAACGAATTCGGCGCGCTGAGGGTCGTCGCGGGCGCCGGCGGCCGCCTCTACCAGCCGGTCTCCGAGGGCACGTACCTGGCGGACGTGAACGGCGCCAAGCTCTCCGCGGTGGAGGGCGGCCTCTACGCGCAGGCGGAGTACGATCTGTTCGACAAGATCAAGGCGGTCGCCGCGCTCCGGACGGACGGCCACTCCAACTACTCGCTGCAGCTGAGCCCCAAGGGCGCGCTGGTCTACACGGTGGCCCCCGGCCACAACGTGCGCGCCACCTACAACCGCGCGTTCAAGAGCCCGACCATCCTGGAGAACTACCTGCTCATCAACAACACGTTCCTGGGCAACAAGACCGGGTTCGTCATCAAGGACGCCTCCGGCAACGAGCTGAGCGAGATCGCGCCGCTCTCGCCGGAGCAGGTGGACTCGGTGGAGGTCGGCTACAAGGGCAGCTTCGACCGCCTCTACCTGGACGTGGTCGGCTACCACTCCTGGTACCACAACTTCATCAGCGCCCTGACCTCGCGCGCCAACGGCACCACCCGGGTGGCGTACTACGCGGACACCGGGGCGCCGACGGCGGAGGGCACCGCGCAGCAGGGCCAGCTGCTCACCTACTCCAACTTCGGCGCCGCGCAGGTGCTGGGGACGGACGTGGGCATGGACTACCAGATCCTCCCCGAGGTGGGGCTGAACGCCAGCGTGTCGTTCATCCGGATGTACTCGTTCCAGAACAACGACCCCACGCTGACCAACCTCCTGCTCAACGTGCCCCAGCTCAAGGGGCGCCTGGGCGTCACCTTGCAGGACCTGGGGATCCGCAACTCGTTCCTGCGGCTCGCCACGCGCTACCAGTCGGCCTACAAGTTCGCGTCCGGCCGCTGGGTGAGCAGCGCGTTCTTCCCGGACGGGCTGATCCCGCAGCGGTTCGTGGCGGACCTCGGGGTCGGCTACAAGTTCGACAACGGCATCCAGATCTCCGCCAACGCGTACAACCTGACGAACGACCACGGCGTGGACGTGATGGGCGCGCCGGCCTCCGGGGTCTTCTTCTTCGGACAGGTGGAGTACACGTTCAACGGTCTGAATAACTGAGCGTTCAGCCGTGTTGAGGAATGCAGCAGCCCCGTAGGTGGCGGGGTTGCGCGCGGCCGCCTTCGCCGTCGCGGGAAGCGGCGAAGGCAGGCCGCAGCTTTTTACGGGTAGAACCAGGAGGATGGAGGCACTCGATTCCACCTCCGGCCCTGCCCGGCTCCGCGGCGCCCTCTTCGGGCTCGCCGCCGCCGCGCTCTTCGGGGCCAGCGCTCCCTTCGCCAAGCTGCTCCTCGGCGGGGTGGGTCCGCTCGCACTCGCCGGCCTGCTCTATGGGGGCGCAGGCGTGGCGCTCACCGGCGTGCGTGTGGTCCGCCGCGGCACAGGCGCGGAGGCGCGGGTGCGCTGGTCGGACGCGCCGCTGCTCGCGGCGGTGGCGCTGATCGGCGGCCTGGCGGGCCCGGTGCTGATGCTCTCCGGGCTGCAGCGGCTGCCGGCGGTGACGGGGTCGCTGCTGCTGAACCTGGAGGCGCCGTTCACGATGCTGCTGGCGGTGTCCGCCTTCCGGGAGCACCTCTCGGCCAAGGAGGCGGCCGGCGGCGCGCTGGTGATCGCCGGCGGGGCGGCGCTGGGCCTGCAGCCGGGCGCGCTGGGCGGGAGCTGGGCGGGCGCGGCGTGCATCGCGGGGGCGTGCGCGTGCTGGGCGCTCGACAACAACCTCACCCAGCGGCTCTCCGCGCGCGACCCGGTGACGGTGGTGCAGGTGAAGGCGCTCGCGGCGGCGGCGGGCGCGCTGGGGCTGGCGGCGGCGTTCGGCGAGCGGTTGCCGGGGCCGGGCGCGGTGGGCTGGGCGCTGCTGCTGGGGAGCCTGAGCTACGGCGCGAGCATCGTGCTGGACGCGCACGCGCTGAGGCTGCTCGGGGCGGCGCGCGAGGCGGCCTTCTTCGCCACCGCGCCGTTCGTGGGCGCCGCGCTGTCGATGGCCGCGCTGGGCGAGCGCCCGTCCTGGTTCGACGCCGCCGGCGCGGGCGCGATGGCGGTGGGCGTGGCGGTGCTGGTCCGCGCGCGGCACGGGCACGCGCACACCCACGAGGCGATGGAGCACGACCACCTCCACGTCCACGACGCGCACCACCAGCACGCGCACGACGGCCCGGTGGTCGAACCGCACGCGCACCCGCACGCGCACGCGCCGCTCACGCACGATCACCCGCACGTGTCGGACGCCCACCACCGGCACCGCCACGGGTAGCTACGACCTGTTGCCGAGGGGCGCCGACGACGCGCTCATCGGCCACAGCCAGAGCGGGCTGGTGGCGCGCTCCCTAGTCGTCGTGGTCGCCGTGGCCGTGGCCGTGGTCGTCGTCGTCGCCGTCGTGCTTGCGCGCGCCGTGCCCCTTCCCCTTGTGGCGGCACTCGTGGCCGTCCCAGTACTGGTCCGGCCGGCAGCGCTCGACGATCACCGCGGACGGGCGGTGGCCGACGGGAATGAGGACGCACCCCGGCAGGAGCAGCGCGGCGCCGAGAGCGACGATCAGGGCTCGAGTCATGGGCTTGTGCATGGGAGCCAAGCTAGGTCGCGCCGCCGTACGCCTTCATGGCCCGCGGTCGGATGACCTGCGGAGCGGCGGCACGCCTCCATGCTCTGTGCCGCCCTGTGCCGGAACGTCCGCCATGGTGAGCCGGACGCCCACTCCGGTTGCGCCGGGGCCCTCACTGAACTATGACTCAGCAAAGTGAAGCACCATTCATCAACTGCAATCGCCCCTCGCCGGTTGAGGGATCGGCTCCGGGACGCGGCGCAGGAGGCCATCCTGGACGCGGCGGAGGAGGCGTTCGCCCGGCACGGGATGGACGCGCCGATGGAGACCATCGCCTCCCTGGCGGGGGTGGCGGTGGGCACGCTCTACAACCACTTCGACTCGCGGGCGGCGCTGCTGGAGGCGCTGCTGTCCGCGCGGCGCAAGCAGATGCTGGACGCGGCGTCGGCGGCGCTGGCGGAGAGCAAGGGGCGCCCGTTCGCGGAGCGGTTCCTGGCCGGGCTGCGCGCGCTGGTGTCCGTGGCGGAGAAGCAGATCCGGTTCCGGCAGATGATCTTCCAGGCGGACCTGGTGCTGCCCATCTCCCGCCACGCCGAGGCGACGCGGGCGATGACCGACGTCTTCACCTCCCTGCTGGCGGAGGGCCGCAAGGAGGGCGTGCTGGCGCCCGACCCCAGGGGGACGCAGGCGGTGTTCCTGGGCGCGCTGCTCAAGGCGGCCATCGGGATGAGCTTGCGCACGCCGGACCAGGTCTCGCTCGCGCAGCTCCCGGAGATCGTGGCGCGGCAGTTCCTGGACGGCGCCACCTCGGGGAAGAAGCCGTGACCGCCGCCCCCAGAGCGCGGAGGGGCGGGAAGTGGATCGTCGCCCTCTCCGTCACCTTCGGCACGCTGATGGGCGCCATCGACGCGTCCATCGTCAACGTCGCGCTCTCGCAGATCCGCGGCGCGGTGGGCGCCACGGTGCAGGAGATCACCTGGATCTCCACCGGCTTCGCCATCGCCACGGTGATGGTGATGCCGCTCACCGGCTTCTTCGGCCGCATGTTCGGCCAGAAGAAGATCTACCTCTTCTGCCTGGTGCTGTTCGTGGTGGGGTCCGCGCTCTGCGGCATCGCCTGGAGCCTCCCCTCGCTGGTGATCTTCCGGCTGATCCAGGGCTTCGGGGCCGGCGCGCTCCAGCCCACCGAGCAGGCCATCCTCCGCCAGACCTTCCCTCCCGAGGAGCAGGGGATGGCGATGGCGCTGTTCTCGGTGGCGGTGATGGTGGGGCCGGCGTTCGGGCCCACGCTGGGCGGGTGGATCGTCGACAACTTCCACTGGTCGTGGATCTTCTTCATCAACCTCCCGGTGGGCGCGGTGGGCTTCCTCATGGTCAGCCGCTTCGTCCAGGAGGACCCGGAGCTGAAGGCGCAGATGCGCACCGCGGCGGAGAAGCAGCGCAAGCACATGGACTGGCTGGGCATCGCCATCCTGTGGACCACGCTGATCTCGCTGCAGTTCCTCCTGGAGGAGGGCCAGAGCCACGAGTGGTTCGACTCCCCGCTGATCGTCACCATGGCGATGGTCGCCGCGTTCGGCGCGGTGGCGTTCGTCGTCCGCGAGCTCTCCGCCCCGGCGCCCGCGGTGAACCTGCGCCTGTTCAAGGACCGCACCTTCGCCACCGGCACGCTGGTGATGTCGTCGGTGATGTCGGTGTTGATGTCCGGGATGTTCCTGCTGCCGCTGTTCATGCAGGAGATGCTGGGCTTCACCGCCATGCAGTCCGGCCTGGCGATGATGCCCCGCACCATCGTGATGGTGGTGGCGATGCCGCTGGTGGGCCGCCTCTACAGCCGGCTCCCGCCGGCCATCTTCGTCTCCGCCGGCCTGGCGCTGGCGGCGTTCGGCCAGTACACGCTCTCGGGGCTCACGCTGGACTCCAACGCCAGCCACGTCATGTCCGCCATCGTGATGCAGGGCGTGGGGATGAGCATGATGATCGTCCCGCTGAGCACGCTCTCGCTGTCGCGCATCCCGCGGGCGCAGCTGGCGGACGCCACCGGGCTCTCGTCGCTCCTGCGGCAGGTCGGCGGGTCCATGGGCCTGGCCGCGCTGGCGTCGGTGCTCTCGCGCTACGGCACCATCGGCCGGGAGACCCTGAAGTGGCAGCTCACCCCGGACCGCGCGCCGGTGATGGACCGCGTGGCCGTCACCGCCTCCGCGCTGATGCGGCGCGGGATGGACCCCGCCTCGGCGCAGACCGGGGCCCTGCGCTCCCTGGCCGGGCTGGTGACGCGCCAGGGGAGCGTGCTCGGCTTCGAGCACACCTTCACCGTCGGCGCCATCCTCTTCGCCGCCGTCTTCCCACTGGTCTGGCTGCTCCGCGCGCCGCCCAAGCAGGGCGCGTCCGCCGGCCCCAGGCCCCACGTCGAGATCGAGGTGTAGCCCGCCATGTCCACGTCCCAGCCTCCCGCCCTCCACCCCGTCCGCCCCGGAGACGCCCCTCCAGCGCTGAGCCCGGAGAAGGTCCGCGAGCGCGCCGGGAAGCGCCGCCTGCTGGTGGTGGGCGCGGTGTTCGTGCTCGCGCTGGGCGGGTACTTCGGGTACCGCGTGCTCGGCGCCGGCGAAGAGACCACCGACGACGCCACCGTGGAGGCGGAGATCGTCCCGGTGTTCGCGCGGGTGGCCGGCCAGGTGCTGGCGGTGCGCGTGGAGGACAACGCGCGGGTGAAGCGGGGCGACGTGCTGGTGGAGATCGATCCCGCCGAGGCGAAAGCGCGCGCCGAGCAGGCCGAAGGTGAGCTGCAGGCCGCGGAGGCGCAGGCGGCCGCGGCGGACGCGCAGATGGAGATCGCCTCGGCCGGCGCGAGGGGCGGGCTGGCGACGTCGCGCGCGCAGGTGGGGTCGGCGGAGGCGCAGGTGAACGCGGCCAAGGCGCAGCTCGCCCGGGCGGAGGCGGAGACGAAGAAGACGGAGGGCGACCTGGGGCGGGCGAAGACGCTCGCCGAGGCGGGCGCGATGTCGCCGGCGGGGCTGGATGCGGCGCAGGCGGCGTACGACTCGGCCGCGGCGGGACTCCAGGCCGCCAGGGCGCAGCTCGCCGCCTCGCAGAACCGGGTGGCGGAGGCGTCCGGCGTTCTGGACGTGAACGCGCCCATCGCCGCGAAGATCGCCGCCGCGAAGTCCGCCGCGCAGCTGGCGCACGCGCGGGTGACCACCGCGAGGGCGGCGCTGGACCTGGCGCGGCTGAACCTCTCGTACACCACCGTCGCCGCGCCGGCGGACGGGACGGTGGCCAGGCTCTCGCTGCGGCCGAGCCAGCTGGTCAACCCCGGGCAGATGGTGGCGCAGCTGGTGCCGGACCGGACGTACGTGGTGGCGAACTTCAAGGAGACTCAGGTCGGGAAGATGCAGCCCGGGCAACGGGTGGAGGTGGAGCTGGACACGTACCCCGGCCTGAAGATCGCCGGCGTGGTGGACAGCATCGCCCCCGGCACCGGGTCGCGGTTCTCGCTGCTGGCGCCGGACAACGCCTCCGGCAACTTCGTGAAGGTCGTCCAGCGCGTCCCGGTGCGGATCCGCTGGGACTCGGCGCCGGCCGTCATCCTGCGGCCCGGGATGTCCGCGGTGGCCCACGTGCACGTCGGGGGGTAGAACGCGCGGCGTGGCGGACGCGCTCTACCTGCACGAGCGAGGGCTGGAGGAAGTCCCGGAGGAGGCCTTCCGCGATCCAGACCTCCGCACCCTGGACCTGGGCCACAACAAGCTCCGCGCCCTGCCCGCTTCCATCGGGAAGTTGAAGCGGCTGGAGATCCTCTACGTCCACGACAACCGCCTCACGGAGCTGCCCGACGCGCTGGGCGAGCTCCAGGCGGTGACGTACCTGAACGCCGGGGAGAACCCGCTCGCGCGCGTGCCGGAGGCGATCGGCGGGATGCGGAGCCTGGTCGAGCTCCGGCTGATCGGCGCCGGCCTGCGGGAGATTCCCGCCGCCGTCGGGAAGCTGGGCGCGCTCCGGGAGCTCCACCTGAAGGACAACGCGCTGGAGGTGCTACCGGAGGAGATCGGGGCCCTGGGCGAGCTGCGCCACCTCGACCTCCGCAACAATCGCCTCGCCGCGCTGCCGGAAGCGATCGCCGCGCTGCCCAGGCTTCGCTCGCTGGATCTCCGCGCCAATCCTTTGAAGAAGCTCCCCGAGGGGATCGCCGCTCTGCCCTGCCTGGAGAAGCTGGACCTCCGCTGGACCGGCCTCTCCGCGCCGCCAGGGCTCCGCGAGCGCGGATGCTACGTGCTGGCGTGATGCGCAACTACGCAAGGCCTTGCGCGCAAGCGTCAGGAACGCGCGGACGCGCACCGCTTCTGGATTATTGAATTTCGCGATGTTGCGACTGGTCGGAGGCGCCTGTGTCGGGTGGTCCGCGCCTTGCTCCCACACCGGCGCATGGATCCCGTTTCCTCCAGTGGCGGCGTTGACCCGTCTTCGTATTCCGAACCTGACCCGGAACCCATCGAGTCCGAGGACTCAGTAGGCGAGTCCGCTCCCGTCGATGACTCGAGCTCCGTCGGTTCCGCCGACGACCCCTCGGGCGAACCAGATCCCTCCACAGGCGGCTCAGGCTCCAGCGGCGGCGGCGGCGGCGAGATGTTCGCCACGGACAGCTTCGACCCGAGCTCGTCTTCGTCACCGTCGGCGACCACCTCATCCGCGACCGGCGCCGAAGACACGCCGAAGGCGGATGCGGGCCGCGACGAGCAGGTCCGCGATGACGAGGTGAAGAGCGACGAGGTCCAGCGCGGCGAACGCGCGATGACCATGAAGGCCACGCCGCGGGAGGAGTCCACCCCGGCGATGGACGCGCGGCAGCGCGACGAGTTCGTCCCCGCACGGACGGGCTCGCGCGCGATGCCGGCGCTCACGGATCCCGCGCCTCGCAGCACCGAGCGCGCGATGACCATGGGTCAGTCTCGCCGCACCGAGGACACCGCCAAGGCGGACGCGCCCGTGCGGTCCGCTCCGCCCGCGAAGCCGGATCCCGCGCCTCGCAGCACCGAGCGCGCGATGACTATGGGCGCGCCTCGGCGCACGGAGGACACCACCAAGGCGGACGCGCCCGCGCAGTCCGCTCCGCCCGCGAAGGCAGAAGCGCCCGCGAAGCCCGATCCCGCGCCTCGCGGTGAGCGCGCGATGACCATGGGGGCGTCGCGGCGCAGCGACGATCCGGTGCGGGCGAACGCGCCTGCGCCTGTACCGTTGCGCTCGATGCAGGGCTACCGGCAGCCCACCTCCACCACCCCGTCGCCCGCCTCGCGCGAGCGCGCGATGACCATGTCCGCGCCCCGTCGCCCGGAGGACGCCACGAAGGCCGACGCTCCGGCGAAGCCGCAGGAACCGTCCGCTCCTCCCCGCCAGGGTGGCTACCGCCCCGGCGCGCTGTGGGTGGACCCGAAGTACAACGCGGGCCAGATCCGCAACGGCGTGATCGACAACGCCAAGTTCCCGGACAACAAGTCTCCGGTGACCAAGCCGCCTGACCCGATGACGGCGGCGGTGGGCATCCGGCCGATGACGTACACCGACGCGAATGGCGCCACGCACACCATGAGCACCCCCGAGGAGTACAAGAAGCAGGTCGCGGCCAACCGCCGCGCCGCCGGCATGCCGGAGATGGGCGGGGAGCCGGTGGAGGTCCACCTCGCGGTCCAGGGCGGCGGCGGCGCCGGCCGGCGGTTCCCGGCGGCGCTGAACGAGATGGCGTCCCTGGGCATCGCCCCCGGCAGCTTCTCCGGCGCGTCCGCGGGCGGCATCACCGCGTCGCTCATGGCGGCCGGCGCGACGCCCGCGCAGCTCGAGGAGATCGTGAAGGACCCGGCGCTGGGGGGCATGCAGGACTGGCAAAACCCCGCCACCAGCCACGGTGGGGCGTGGGCCGGCGAAAAGGCCTACGAATACTTCGACAGGAAGCTGCAGGACCTGACCGGGATCCACGACCGCCCGGTCACCTTCCGGGACCTGCCCTTCCCGCTGCAGATCGTCGCCATGAAGGCGACCGATTCGGCCCAGCCGAACCTGAGCAACCCGCTCGACCGGATCTTCACCTTCAGCCAGGAGACGACGCCGGACACGCCGGTGGCGCTCGCCGTCCGCTCGTCCATGTCCATCCCCGGCGGGTTCGATCCCGTGCACGCCGTGGATCCACAAACGGGCCGGAAGATCCAGTTCATGGATGGCGGCGTCGTGGACAACCTCCCCATCGGCTACAACCGCAACAACCTGCCGACGCTGGGCCTGGCGCCGATCTACGAGAAGGACACCCACCCGGCGGACCACGACAAGGTCCCCATCCGCGACAGCGCCTGGGGGTACGGACACGGGTGGATCGCCAACGGCTGGACCGGCTACAGCCTCAAGGGGAGCGGCGCGACCGACACCCGCGACTTCCGCGACCGCTCCTTCCCCGGGCCGAACCAGTTCCAGCTCGGCGTCCCGGTCTTCAGCGAGAAGGATCCGGGGGTCTACGACGACTGGAAGAAGTTCGGCTGGGAGAGCTTCGATCCGAAGCTGGATGGGGAGACGCGCAACGTCACCCGCGACTTCATGCGCAGCACGCTGCCCGACATCGGCACGCCCGGGGCGAGGGCCACCAATACGAACCCCACCGTCCCGAGGGACATCAGCTTCAACCGCCCGTTCACCTTCGACGGCAGGGCGTTCGACGCCATGCACAGCTCCAGCTACCTCGACGGGGGCCGGGTCACCCTGCGCCCGCGCGACGGCGGGCACTCGATCCAGCTCAACCTGGGTCGCCGGGAGCTCGAGCGGATGTGGCTCGACGACCGGAACTTCGGCGGCAATCGCATCGGCAGCTACATGATGAACGAGCTGCGCAAGCAGAAGGAGTTCGCCGAAGGGATGGAGGGCGCCCTCCGCGCCGTGAACTAGCCCTGCGTGACGCCGCCGGCTCGATGGCGGGCGGCGCCTCGTGCGCCGCTCGCTAGCCGGCCGCTTCGGCGGCGCCGGCGTCACCGCCGCCCGCATCGCCACCAGCCGGAGCCGCCGCACCGCCGCCACCGCCGAACAGGCCCTTGATGGCGTCGATCAGCCCGCTGATCGCCTTGCCGACGCTGCCCACGGCCTCGGCGATCTTGCCGATCTTGCCGGCGATCTCGCCGACCTTGTCGAAGAAGCCCTTGAGCTTGTCGAGGAACCCACCGCCGCCCTTGCCGCCACCGGCGTCACCGGCCGGCTGGGCCGCGGGGGCCGCGTCGCCACCACCGGCGTCGGCGGCCTGGGGCGCGGCGCCCTGGGCCTTGGCCATCTCGAACGAGTCCACCGGGCGGCCGCAGCACGCGGGAGCACCGGCACCACCAGCCTGCGCACGGGCGAGGGCCGAAGAACCAGCCCCACCAGCCACGGCGAACGCGGACGCACTGCTTCCACCACCAACGCGGTTCAGAAACATTTTGGAAGTGACTCCTTCTCCAGGGGAGGAGCGGGCGGGTACTGGCAGCCAGATTCTCGGAGGGGTCACGCACCTCGGACCACACCGGATCTGTCCTGACTTTTGACAGTGGCTATTCCGCGCTCCACCCCACGGGCGTCACGGGCAGCCGGCGGGGCGCGGGGGCGGCGGCGGCTGGTCCACGACCTCGGTGATCTTCACGGTGCAGGTGATGCCGTGGAAGCAGTCCGAGTCCGAGATGAAGCGGACGTTGCAAGTGCAATCCCGCGAGTTCGAGCTTCCCCAGGACTCGAAGCGGCACGACGTCCCCTGGCTGTTGGTCGTCTTCAACGTGACCAGGCACTGCTGCCGCTGGGTGCCGGCCTCGCACGGGCCGCCGTAGGTGTGGATGTGATTGACCCCGCCGCAGTTGTTCCCGTCGAAGTCGTCCCGCTCCAGCAGCGTCTTGGTCTGCACCGGCTGCGGGGGCGTGTAGGGAGGACACGTGGTGCACCTGCTGTTCAGGCACCCGCTGCCGGGGTTGCAGGCGGTGCCCACGGTGCAGCACGGCTGGTCGATCCCGCCGCAGGCCGCCGCCTGGACGACCCCGATCCGCTGCTCCTCGCCGTTGTTGAGCGTGAAGCTCACGTACAGGCTCTTGGTGCTGAAGGGGTAGTTCACGGTGTTCATCGTCGCCATGAACTCCGTGCCGACGTTGAAATAGCCGGTCTGCACGGGGACCCGCGCGCCGGTGGTGTCCACCACCGCCACCGTGACGTTGGAGTTGGAGAGGTTGAAGCCGTAGACGTTGAGCAGCGGCCGGGCGCTCCCGGTGATCCGCAGGTCGACCGACGGCGGGTCGTAGGAGCAGAAGTGCGGCACCAGCGGGGGCGCGGGCTTCTTCAGGTACGCGGCGAGGATCGCCTGGATCTCCTCCCGGAGCTGGGCCTTGAGGAAGGAGACGGTGCACTTCACCTCCAGCCCCGCCGCCGCGATCCCGCGGTTGAGGACGCTCTGCACCTGGTTGGCGAGCGTGCTCTGGCCTTGCTGGATCAGGTCCTGCTCCAGTTGCTGGAGCGTGCCCCGCCACGCCGTCGACTCCGTTCCGAGTTGGGCGATCGCGTTGTTGAAGGTGTCCGCCACCTTGTCGACGGGCTCGTTCAAGTTGGGCAGGCAACTCGAACCCTGCATCGTCAGCGCGCAGACCACGAGGAACAACCCACCGACGAATCTCCGGAAGCTCGTTCCGTTCATGTGCTCCCCCGTCTTGGCCGGGAGGGAGGCTACTACTAACGTCCGGACCATGGCGGACAACTCGAAGCTGGTCCTGCTCACCAGCTGTGCCGACTCCGGCGAGGCGGGCGCCCTGCGCTCGCGGCTGGAGGCGGAGGGAATCCCCTGCGTCGTCCAGGGCGAGCAGCACCACGCCATGCTGGGCTCCATCTCCGGCGGCGTGATCGACGTCCGGGTGCTGGTCCCGGAGGCGGCCCACGAACGCGCCAGCACGCTGCTGGCGAGCTGGACCGGCGGCGCGGCGGAGGGCGAGGAGGAGCCCGGGGAGGACGGTCCCGAGTTGGAGGCCGGCCAGGCGCGCTGCGCCGACCACGGGGCCCCGTCCATCGGCACCTGCATCCGCTGCGGCGCCTTCGTCTGCGAGGCCTGCGTGGGCGGCGCGACCGGGGAGCTGCTCTGCCCCTCCTGCGAGGACCGCGCGGTCGAGGCCGCGGGCCCACGCCGGCGGACCACGCGCCGCGCGCTGGCGACGGCGGTCCTGGCGTGGCTCGCGCTGCCGATCCTGCTGGCCCTCCTCGTCGGCGGGTACGCGTTCTTCAACCGCGGCTAGCCGGCGGTGACCGGCGCCGGGCCGCCCGCGACAGCGTGAACAGCGCGACCTCCGGCGGCGACCCCAAACGCAGCGCCAGGCCGCCGCGGCCGAAGCCGAGGCGGCGGTTGACGTAGAGGAGGTTGCCGCGCACCTCGTACAACCCCCGCACGAAGGGCTGGTCGGCGAGGCGGAGGACGGCCTCGGTGAGGCGCGGGATGACGATCTGCCCGCCGTGGGTGTGCCCGGAGAAGCAGACCAGCCGCGCCGGCACGCCGGGCGGAGGCCGGGACCTCATCGCCCCCTCCGCACGGTGGAGGCCAAACCCATCAGCGAGGCCCGCTCCACCTTGAGCGATTGCCCAGGCGTGTTGCACAGCTGCACCGTCTGCCCGCCCGGGTGGTGGTAGTACAGCGACCGCGTCACCCGGAAGGCCGGCGGGACATCCAGCTGAGCCCCCAGGTCCACCCAGCGCGTCACCGTCCACCCGGCCACCACCGGCACCGGCCGCAGGTGCTGGTGGACGGTGATCTCCAGCTCGTCGGCGCCGGGGATGTCCCACTCCAACTGGAGGTCGAAGTACGTCACCCGGCGCCCCTCGAACAGGTTGTAGCGCCGCCCTCCGCTCAGCACCGTGGCGTCCACCTTGGCGCCCCGCAGGTCCGCGTTGAACCCCACGGTCAGCCGCCTCGCCTCGGGCGGGAGCCTGAAGTGGAAGGTGGACTCGCCCATGTGCTCGTGGGTCACGCCCTGGTAGGTGGTCGGGTCCCGCTCCACCAGCCACGCCGCCTCCCCGACGCGGAACTGCTCCACGTCCTCCGGCGCGGCGATCGCGGGCGCGTCGTCCGGGATGTCCACCCGCTTCCACCCCGCGGTCTGGTCATTCGGGATGAAGCAGGCCTGCCCGGCCAGGGCCGGCACCACCATGGCCAGCGCGAGCGCCATCATGACCCGGCCACCGCGCGGGGGGCTCCGTTCAACCGGCCCGCCAGCGCCGCCGCCCCGAGGAGCACCGCGCCCGCCACCGCCAGCTCGGCGATCCGGACCATGCCGAACAGGTGCGAGGTGTCGTAGAGCACCAGCTTGCCCACGCCGGCCACCAGGAACGCGAAGCCCGCGTCGCGCGCCGCCGGCCGATCGCGCCACCGCGCGCCCACCACCAGGGCCACGCCCACCACCATCCACACCCCGGTGAGCAGCAGCCGCCGCGCCTCGTCGCCCGGGAAGCGGAGCGTGACCAGCTCGAAGTACGTCGCCCACGTCGACGCCAGCGCGGCCAGCACCATGCCGTACCAGACCGCCACCCGGCGGATCTGCTCTTCCAGGGTGCGCGCGTCGCGCGGCTCCTTCGCCACCATCCCCAGCGACGCCATGAAGCACACCCCCAGCGGCGCCAGCAGGATCGGGTCGCGCTCCGCCGCGTACCAGGTGCCCACCCCCAGCACCAAGAGCACCATCATGATCGGCGTCACGATGGGCATCTTCCGGTCGACCCGGCTCATGGAGAGGGCGGCGATGACCACCGCCATCGCCGCCGCCAGGGCGGAGGCCGGCACCTCCAGGTCGCGCCAGAGGAACACTGCGGCCAGCGTGCACAGCAGCGCGCCCGTGACTCCCAGGACGCGGAGATCCACCTTCGTCGTTTCGGCTTTTGAGTGCATTCGTCCTCCCTCGAAAACAGGGAGAGCATGCAAGGGAGCCGCGGCAACGCTTTGAGGCCGCCGAGGACTTTCAAAGGATCGTGTGTGGCAACGGTGTGACTGCGGGGTCAGCCCGACAGCCACACGCGGAAGGTGGCGCCCTCGCCGGGAGGGGAGACCACGTCCACCCTCCCCCCGTGCGCCTCCGCCACCGCCTGAACGATGGAGAGGCCCAGGCCGGTCCCCGCGGGCGCGCCGTCCGGGCGCTGGGTGAAGAAGCGCCGGAAGATCTTCTCCCGGTTCCCCTCCGACACCCCGGGCCCGAAGTCCTTCACCGAGGTGAGCACCGACGCCGACGCGCCTTCCACCTTCGCGTCCACGACGATCTCCTTCCGCTCGGCCGGCTGCACCAGCGCGTTGTCCAGCAGGTTCCGCAGCAGCGCCTCCCACGCGGTGGGCGCGATCCGCACCCGCAGCCCCGGCTGCGCCTCCAGCGTGAAGGTGAAGCCGCCCCACCGCGGGTCCTTCCGGTACGCGGCCAGCACGCCTTCCAGGAACGCCGGGTAGTCGATCTCCTCCCGGGGCTGCTCGCCCAGCGCGACCTCCAGCCGCATCAGCCGGAGCAGCTCGTCCGTGGTGGTCCGCATCCTCTGGACCGCGTCGGCGATCGACGACTGCACCAGCGCGCGCCGCTCGTCGGTGGCGCCGGAGGAGAACAGCTCCGAGGCGGCGGCGATGGTGGCCAGCGGGTTCTTCAGCTCGTGCGCCAGGTCGGCCGCCAGGTCCGCCGCCGCGCGCCGCCGCGACTCCAGGGACCCCGCCAGCTGGGAGATGGCCCGCGCCAGCTCGCCGATCTCGTCCGGCCGCTTCTCCAGCGCGGGGGCCACCGCGGCCGGCGACTGGGCGGGGAACGTCCGCACCGCGGCGGCCAGGTGCTCCAGCGGGCGCACCAGCCAGCGCGAGAGCAGGAAGATGGTCAGCGCGGCGAAGGCGGCCTGCGCGGCCATCAGCTTCAGCAGCTCGCCCTTGAACAGCAGCAGCCGCCGCAGCCCCCGGAGCGACCCCTTCATCACCATCACCACCCCGTTGCTGGAGGGCGCCGCGGCGACGAACACCACCGCCTCGCCCTGGGGCGTGACGTGGGCCCCGAAGGAGACCTCGCCCTCCAGCGCGGACGTCACCTCCTCCCGCTCCGTGGGCGGGCCCAGCTCCGACTCCACCTGCTCGAAGGTGGCGGGCCCGATGGCGCTGCCCATGCCCATCCCGTCCAGCCGCGACTCCAGCCACCCGCCCAGGGGCGAACGGGTGAACGCGGCCGAGTCGGTGGCGGAGCGCGAGACGACCTGCGCGGAGCGGTCCAGCCGGACGATCTCCACGCCCTCGCGCCTGCCGATCGCGTTCACGTCCGCGGAGGGATCCGCCGCCACCTGCCGGGCGATGGCGGTGAGCCGCGAGTGGTAGCGGTCGACGATCAGCTGCTCGTAGAGGGCGACGCCGGCCAGCACCGCCAGCGGCAGCACCACCAGCACGAGCGACACCATCCAGATCGCCACCCGCGCGGATCGGGGCCCCAGCCTCATCCGCGGTACCGGTAGCCCACGCCGATCACGGTCTCGATCTCGTCGAAGCTCGGCTCGGCGTCGCGGAGCTTCTTGCGGATGCGCTTGATGAAGGTGTCCACCGTGCGGTCGGTCACCACCGCGTCGTCCCCGCGCGCCAGCTCCAGCAACTGCTCGCGGCTGAGGACGCGGCCGCGCCTCCGCACCAGCGCGGCCAGCACCTGCAGCTCGGACCGGGTGAGCGTGGCGGGCGATCCCTTCCACCGGACCTCGAAGCGGCCCAGGTCCACCGTGAGCTCTCCGGCGGCCAGCACCTCCTCCCCGGCGGGAGCATCGGTCGGTGGAGCGGACGCGCGCCGCTCGAGGGCGCGGATCCGCGCGCACAGCTCGCGCAGGGAGAACGGCTTGGTGACGTAGTCGTCGGCGCCCATCTCCAGGCCGCTGACGCGGTCCACCTCCTCCCCGCGCGAGGTGAGCAGGACGATGGGGACGCGCGACCGCTTCCGCAGCTTCCGGCACACCTCCAGGCCGTCCATCTCCGGCATCAGCACGTCGAGGATCACCACGTCCGGCGAGGCGCGCTCGAACGACTGCATCGCCTGGAGCCCGGTGGTGACGTGCTCCACCTCGAAGCCCTCGTCGCGCAGCGCGGTGGAGACGAGCGCCGCCAGCGCGCGGTCATCGTCGGCGAGGAGGATCCGGCGGAACGACACGACCGCGGAGCATAGCGGAATGTGGGCGGGGCTCCGCTTGGCGGCGGGCGGTCGCGGTGCCGTAGGATCGGCGCCCATGACGCGCGCGCTCACCCTCTGCGTGATCGTGGCCACCAACGCCTGGGCGCTCCCGCCGGAGAAGGCGAAGAAGGCCGTCGCCGCCGCCCGGGAGCTGGTGGGCAAGACGTACGAGCTCGGCGGCCGGCTCCGCGGCGCCGAGGGCATCGACTGCCAGGGGGTGGTGTTCTACGCGCTGGAGCGCATCGCCAGCTGCGGCTGGAAGTCGTTCTCGGTGAACCCGACGGAGTCGGTGCGCTTCCATGAGCTGGGCGAGGGCGTGCCGGGGCTGTTCCCGGTGCCCACCGGGGAGCTGGACCCCAGCCTGATCCAGCCCGGCGACGTGATCATGCTCCTCGCCCCGGTGGAGAACCCGGCCGAGCCGTCCATGGTCACGCTGGGCGGCGAGCGCCTGTGGGTGTGGCACGTGGGGCTGGCCATCGGCGACGGGAAGTGGATCAACGCCGATCCGTTCACCGCCCAGGTCACCGAGGGCGACCTGCTTCCGTACCTCCGCGAGCACGAATACCCCAGCATCGCGGTGACGCGGATGGCGAAGGGGCCGAAGCCGCACCGCTGCCGCCAGAACGCCCCCATGGGCACCGCCGCGAAGCGGGCGGCGCCGACGGTCATTGGCAGCGGTCCGAAACCCTGAGGTCCTGGTTGGTCTCGTCGCGATGGGCGATGTGCGGCACTCCCTGCCGCGTGATCGCCAGCGACGGCGTGTAGCCGACGTTCCCGGCGGCATCGACCACCTCCGGGGCGGACCAGATGCCGCCGGTGGAGCGCACCATGTACACCAGGTTCGCGGCGGCCGAGTCGCTGAAGGCGTAGTGGACCCGGGCATTCGAGTCCACGGCCAGCGAGACCCCGTACGGCCCGAGCGCGGCGGCGGCCCGGGCGTCCACCACCTCCGTCGACCACCCTCCGTCCGTGTTCCGCTGCGAGTGGAGGACGAACTGCTGCGGCGAAGGCACCTGCGACGAGCGCCGGTGGGCCAGGTGGACCCGGCCGAGGGAATCCACCGCCACGCTGACGGTGGGGTCCACCGAGTAGCCGGAGTCGGCCGGGTCGACCACCTCCACGTCGTACTGCCCGGCGTCGAGGCGCTGCGCGACGCGCGCCTGGCTCGCGCCGGGGCCCGCCACGTACGCGATCCGCACCACGCCGTCCCGGCCGGCCGCGATCGAGGTAGGGCCCACCGCGGAGGTGTCCACCGGCTCGAGCGACCACGTGCCGCCGAGTGGCTTGCGCGCGTACCAGAGCCCGCCGGTCGAGTCGCGGTAGGCGACGTGCGCGACGATCGCGTCGTCCACGGCGATCGAGGTCCCACCGGCGCCGGTGGCGTCGATCAGCTCCGACGTCCACGTCCCGACGTCGCTCAGGTGGGCGTAGCGCACGGCGCGATTGGTGCGGTCGTAGTAGCTGATGTGCCGGCCGGCGATCGCGTCCACCGCGATGGCGCTTTCCTCTCCCACGTCTCCCATGTTTCCCGCGTCAGGGTCGAAGAACACCTGGCCGGGGAACCAGAAGTTGGGGCCACCGGTCGCGAGCGCGTACTTGAGCGTGTGGTTGCTCTCGTCGCGGTAGCTGGCGTGAAGGCCGCCGTTCTGGTCGATCGCCAGCGACGGCGTCCCTCCGACGTTCCCCAGCGTGTCGACGGGCAGCGTGCTCCAGGTGCCGGGATCGCAGCCGCAGACGTTCGGTTTCTGGTTGGCGCCACAGGTCATGGGCGGCGCGCAGGCTCCACAGAAGATCTGCTCGCAGCCGTTGAACACCAGCCCGCAGTTCTTCCCCAGGTCCAGGCAGCTCTGCGGGAGGCATCCGTCCGGGCCGGGGCACAGGCCGCCGTCGCACTCCGGGCCGCCGCCGCAGGTGCAGCTGGGTGAGGCCAGCGCGATCCCGAGGCCGAAGCCGATCACCGCGAGCATCCCCGTCCCACGTCTCATCGCTCGTCCCTCCCGCCGGCCCTTTCCGGCGGAGGCTAGCGCGCCGGGCCACCAGGGGTCCGGATGTAGGCTCGGGTGCGCAGATCGCGGAGCGCCCTCGCGCGTTCCTCCGGCCACACCTTCTTGGGAGTGGAACCGATGCGCCGCCTGCTCGCCGCCCTCACCGCCCTGATGCTCACCGCCTCGCCGCTGGCGCGCGCGGGCGAGGACATCACCTCGCAGCCCCTGACCATCCCGCAGATCGCGCTCGCCCTGCAGAACGAGGGCATCTACCGGGGCAGCGGCTCCGTGGAGGCGGTGAAGGCGCTCTTCGAGCACGCGGTGGGCGCGCAGCTGAAGCTCCAGCAGGCGGGGCAGTCCTCCGGGTCGGAGGTCGGGCAGGACGCGGTGGAGATCGCCGCAGCCCTCGACCTCGACGCCCGCTCCAGCGCGCCGTCCGTGGTCCGCGCGATCAAGGCGCTGGCCGGGGCGCCGCGCGCGCACCAGCCGATCGTCCGGCCCCCGCCGCGGGCCGAGTGGAATCAGTACTTCAACAAGACCGCCGCGCTCTCCTCCGACCACAACGCCTTCCAGCTCTTCGCCCGCCACGGCTTCCACCCGGTGCTGATCTCCTGGGAGGACATCGGCCGGTACGAGGGCAGCGTCTGGGGCTCGCGGATCAGCGACGTGGGGATCTGGGGCCGGCGGGACAAGGACGACCTCCAGTCCGCGCGGCTGATGCTCACCGTGCGCCGCGACGACAACTTCCGCGACAAGGTGCTCATGGTCCCGTCCGACAACATCAAGCTCCACCGGCGCGAGGACGGCGAGCTGAAGGAGGTCACGCTGCGGCAGCGGCTGCGCGAGCTGAACCTGCTCTCGCCCTCCGGCCGCTTCGACAAGAACGTGATCGTCTCCAACCAGTTCTCCATCGTCCCGGTGCCGCAGAAGGAGCACGCCGGCGTCGACACGCTCTCCTTCAACTTCTCCATCTTCCCCTACGGCTCCACCAACTACGTGATCGCCGACACCATCGAGGGCAGCTCGGAGCTGGTGGTGGGCGGGAACCAGCACCAGCTCGTGTACTTCAACGCGCACGGGAAGAAGGCGCCCTTCACCGCCGCGCGCTCGTCCGACCGCGAGGAGATCGTCAAGGCCGCGGAGCAGATGCGCGCGCAGGGCCTGGACGTGGACGTGCAGCGCTTCTACCTGATCCAGATCCCCATCCGGCACGCCGCCAAGGGCGTGACGCTCGCCAACATGGGCGCCCCGCCGATGGCGCGGATGCAGATGTTCAACGATGCATTCATGAGCTTCCCGGCGGGCGTGGCGAAGGGCGGGCCCACCGGGGCCATGCCTCCGGCGCCGTCCAAGGCCGAGCGCCGCGGGCTGGAGGACGTGGTGGTGGGCCACGGCAAGGAGGAGGGGCAGTACTTCGCGGGCGCCGGCTTCGCGGGCAAGCGGGCCGACGAGCGGGTGCGCGTGACCGTCTGCTACTTCGTCACTCCGCGCGGCGAGCTGACCGGGGCGGACATGAGCACCTTCGCCAAGAAGTTCCAGGAGTGGGACAAGAAAGCGGTGTGGGGCGGGTCCTTCGTGGTGCCCGAGCAGGAAGGCGTGGCCGCGAAGTAGACCGGGTATGGTGGAGGGCCATGAGCCCTGCCGCCTACGTGTTCGGCCCCACCTTCAGCGAGATGCGCGACCCGAAGCTGGTGGACGCGAAGACCCGCGACCGCGCGCGGGCCGCCCGGACCGAGGCGCCGCTGGACCCGGTGAACCTGTTCAACCTCACCTGGAAGCCGGACGGCGAGGCGGTCTCCCACGTGGTGCTGCCGAGGGCGCTCACCGGGGTGGACGCGCCGATCGCGGTGATGTCCGGGCGGCACTTCCCGACCGGATCGCACAAGGTGGGGCCGGCGTACTCGTGCCTGGTGGAGAAGCAGCTGCTGGGGCAGATGCAGCCGGGCGCGCATACGGCGGTCTGGCCGTCCACGGGGAACTACGGCATCGGCGGCGCGTGGGTGGGGCCGCGGATGGGGTACCGGTCGCTGGTGGTGCTCCCGGAGGGGATGAGCGCGGAGCGGTTCGAGCGCATCCGGGGCTACGGCGCGGAGGTGGTGGCGACGCCGGGCACCGAGTCGAACGTGAAGGAGATCTTCGACAAGGTGCACGAGCTGCGGAAGGACGCGAACAACCGCGTGCTGGAGCAGTTCAGCGAGCTCGGCAACTACCGCTTCCACTACGAGGTCACCGGGAACGCGGCCGCGGAGCTGGCCAGGGCGCTGGGGCACGGGAAGGTGGCGGCGTTCGTGT
The DNA here is from genome assembly GCA_035637895.1 of Myxococcaceae bacterium. GTDB lineage: Bacteria > Myxococcota > Myxococcia > Myxococcales > Myxococcaceae > DASRBA01. The sequence continues at coordinate 28,994 of DASRBA010000271.1, read as the reverse complement.
CGGCGATGGGGTCCGCGGGGACGATCGCCGCGGGCGACCGGCTGAAGCAGCTGTTCGACGCGCGGATCGTCGGCCTGGAGCCCGTGCAGTGCCCCACCCTGTTCAACGTCGGCTTCGGATCGCACGCCATCGAGGGGATCGGCGACAAGCACGTCACCTGGATCCACAACGTGCTGAACATGGACGCGCTGATCTGCATCGACGACCAGGACTGCCTGGAGGGGCTGCAGGTCATCAACGAGGGCGCGGAGCTGCTGGAGGCGGAGGGCGTGAAGGAGGCGAAGGCGCTCTCCACGCTGTTCGGCATCTCCGGCGTGTGCAACGTGCTGGGGGCGATCAAGGCGGCGCGCCACTACGGGTTCGGAGCGAAGGACCTGGTGGTGACCGTGGCCACCGACTCCTTCGACCGCTACCCGTCCGTGATGCGGCGGCTGACGCAGGAGAAGGGGCCGCAGACGCGCGAGGTCGCCCTGCGCCGGCTGGAGCGCGTCTTCCGCGGCGCGCGGACGGACTACATCCTCGACGGCACGCGCGAGGTGCGCCGCCGCTGGCACAACCAGAAGTACTTCACCTGGGTGGAGCAGCAGGGGAAGACGGTGGATCAGCTGCGCGCCCAGGAGTCCCCGGAGCACTGGCTGGGCGAGCAGCAGCAGGTGGCGGCGCTGGACAAGAAGATCCGCGAGCTGCGGGGATAGCCGCCGTGCGCGTCGTTCGCCTCATCGTCGGGACGATTCTCATGGCCGGGATGGCGACGGCCGCGCTGCTGATGATGGCCTTCACCAGGCGGCCGGGCTTCGTGATGCGCGTCATCGCCCCGCGATGGGGCCGGTGGCTCTGCGCGGTCGGCGGGATCCGGATCGAGGTGGAGGGCCGGGAGTTCCTCGACGACCCGGCGGTGATCGTGGCCAACCACCAGAGCATGCTGGAGGTGTTCATCATCCCGGCCGTGATTCCCCCGAAGACGCGGCTGGTGGGCAAGAAGGAGATCGGCCGCATCCCCTTCTTCGGCTGGGCGTTCCGGGCCACCGGGCAGATCCTCATCGACCGGCAGGACAGCGCGGTGGCGCGCGCCACGCTCGACGACTCGCTGGCGAACCTGCCGGCCGGCGTCTCGATCTTCGTTTGCCCCGAGGGCACCCGCAGCAAGGATGGGACGCTCCTCCCCTTCAAGAAGGGCGCGTTCCACATCGCCATGCAGCTCAAGCTGCCGGTGGTGCCGCTCACGCTGGACGGGGCCCACCAGCTGTTGCCCAAGCACGGCTGGTTGCCGAGGCCGGGCACGGTGCGGGTGCGCATCTCGCCGCCCATCGACACCGCGAGCTGGACCGCCGAGAACCTCGACCGGCACGTCTCCGAGGTCCGCGGCGTGATCGCCAGCACTCTGGAGCAGCTCCGCGCGGGTTGAATCTCACTTCGGCTCGTCCGCCACCGGGCCGACGACGCCGGGCGCGACCCACTGCATGGAGCCCAGCTCCTCCACCGTCATGTGACGGCCGGCGGGGACGCGCTCGACGCCGTTGCGGTCCTTGATCGGCCCGTCGAACGGGTCGAACTTCGGCGACGGTGACTGCATGTCCTTGAGCAGCTCCATCACCCGGTCGTAGACCGCGACCTGCTTCCCGCCCACCGTCATCTGCGCCTTCTTGAGCGCGCCGACGTACTTGGGGTTGATGGGCATGCCGGGCTGCGCGCCCATCTCCACCGCGCCCTCCTTCAGCAGCCACCAGTAGTCGACGTCCTTCAGCTTGCCCGGCCCGTACGTGCCGTCGCGGACCTTGCTCAGGAAGTCGATGTAGATCTTCTCCCAGTGCACCAGCTGCCCGGACACGGCGTAGTCCGGCGCGAAGCGGTACATCGGCGAGTAGTGCGAGAAGCTGGGGATCTTCTTGCGCGCCGCCACCTGCACCACCGTCGCGGTGTCCTCGGTGAAGGCGAGCACGTCGTTGCCCTCCACCATCAGCGCCTCCGCCGCCTCGCGCGCCTTCTGCGGCGAGAACCAGGAGCTGATCCACTTCACGTTCACCACCGCGTCCGGCCGCGCCGCCCGCACGCCCAGCGCGAAGGCGGAGATGTGCCGCTTCAGCTCCGGGATGGGGAACGCGCCGACGTAGCCGACCTTGCCTGACTTCGTCAGCGCGCCGGCCATCAAGCCGTTCAGGTAATACACCTGGTAGAAGTCGGCCATGTACGTGGCCAGGTTCGGGCCGCGCTTGAAGCCGGTGGCGTGCCCGAAGACCACGTCCGGGTACTTCTTCGCCGCCTCCACCGTGTGGTCCATGTACCCGAAGCTGGTGGTGAAGATGACCTTGCAGCCCTGCTGCACCAGGCGGTCGATCACCGGCAGCCCCTGCGCCTCCGGCACCGCCTCCACGAACTGCGTCTCCAGCCCCGGGATCGCCTTCTCCGCCAGCCGGCGCGCCTCGTCGTGCGCGTTGCTCCACCCCAGGTCTCCCACCGGCCCCACGTAGATGAAGCACGCCTTGATCTTCTTCTCGGCGGCCGCGGGCTTCGCCGGCTCCGCGGCCAGGCTCACCGCGGACAGCGCCAGCGACACCGCGACTGCGACCTTCGTCATTCGCATCGTCCCCTCCTCAGCGGATCAGCGTTCACCACGACGGTACGGGATTCCGAGGGCGGCCGGCGCGGATCCGCGCGCCTTCCTGAGACCGGACAGGGCGAGGGCCACCACCACCAGCGCGTAGGGCATCGCGCCGAACACCTCGACGGGGATGCGCCCCTGGTCCTGGAGCCGGAACTGCAAGTAGTAGAGCAGGCCGAAGAAGGTGGACCCCAGCACCGCGCGGAGCGGGTGCCAGCCCACGAAGATCACCAGCGCGACGGCGATCCACCCCAGGCCGCCGCTCATCCCGTCCGTCCACGCCGGCCGGTACGAGAGCGAGAGGAACGCCCCGGCCAGCCCCGCCAGCGCGCCGCCGAACGCGACGGCGCCGTAGCGGACGGCGGTCACGTGGACGCCCAGGGCATCCGCCGCCGCCGGGCTCTCCCCCACCGAACGCAGCACCAGGCCCGGCCGCGTGAACCGGAGGAACACCCAGAGGCCCACCGCCAGCGCTCCCGCCGCGACCAGGAACGGCTCCTCCGCCACCGGGTCCAGCAGCGGGAAGCCCTCGTACCGGCGACCGAGGATGCCCGCCACGCCCACGCCCAGCATCGCCAGCGCCAGCCCCGACACGTAGGAGTTGGCCGCCACCGTGAGCGACACCACCGCGTGCACCAGCGCCGCCAGCATCCCCGCCGCGAGCGCCGCCGCCACCGCGAGCGCGGGCGAGTGCCCCTCCACGGCGACGGAGAACGCCGCCAGCGCCCCCAGCGACATCATCCCCTCGATGCCCAGGTTGACCACGCCCGCCCGCTCGTTGGCGATCGCGCCCACCGCGGCGATCAGCAGCGGCGCCCCCAGCGACAGCGCCCGCAGCGCGGCGGCGAGCAACTCCTGGGTCACGGTCCCCTCCGCTCCCGCCGGGGCCACAGCGCCTCGGCGGTGATCAGGCAGAGCAGGAGCGTACCGCTGAAGACGTCGATGATCCGGAACGGCATGTTGAAGCCGGTCTTGAGGGTGTCGCCCCCCGCGAGGATCGCCCCCAGCAGCGGCGCAGTGAGCAGCACCGCGATCGGCCTCCCGCGCGCGAGCCAGGCGACGATGATCGCCGTGTAGCCGTAGCCCAGGGACACCTGCGCCGGCTCGAGGAGGCGGTGGTGGATGCCGGCCACCTCCCCTGCCCCGGCGAGGCCGGCCGCGCCACCGGAGAGGATCCCGGCGAGGAAGACGACGCGGTGAATAGCGATGCCGGCGTAGCGCGCGACGGGCGGGCTGCTGCCGACCACGCGCAGCTCGTAGCCGGCGGGGGTATAGGTGAGAAGGAGTTGGAGCGCGGCGGCGAGCGCGGCGCCCAGCGCCAGCGTGGGCCAGTGCACCAGCGTCCCTTCGAGCACGGGGAGCTGGAGTCGTTCGGGGAAGGAGTCGGTGTACGAGAAGCCGCGGACGTGCTCGCCGCGCCAGGGGCCGTTGATCAGGTAGACGACGAGGTACTCGGCCACTGGGGTGAGCATCAGGGTGGTGAGGATCTCGTGGACGCGGAGCCGGGAGCGGAGCCACGCCGCCGGGAACGCCCACAGCGCGCCGGCGGTCGCCCCGGCCAGGAACATCGCCGGCAGGTTGGCGGGCGTCGCGGGGAGAAACAGCGCCACCGCGGCGGCCCCCACGGCGCCGAGGAGGAGCTGGCCCTCCGCGCCGATGTTGAGGAAGCCGGCGCGGAACGCGACCGTGAGGCCGCCGCCGATGAGGAGGAGCGGGATGGTCCGGCGCAGCACCTCCGAGCGCCCCTGCGGGTCGGTGAAGGTCGCGTGCAGCATCGCGCCGTAGCATTCGAGCGGGTTGGCGCCGAACGCGGCGAGCACGCCGCCCACCAGCGCGAAGGCCACCGCGACGGCGGCGCCGTAGACGGCCAGGGGCGCGAGGGGGCGCAGGGTCATGCGGCGTCCCTGCCGGTCATCAAGCGCCCCAGCCGCTCCACCCCCACCTCCGCCACCGGCCACGGGCCGCGCAGCGTTCCCTCGAAGAGGACGGCCACGCGGTGTGAGAGGGCGTACAGCTCGTCGATGTTCTCGGTGACCAGCACCACCGAGACGCCCTGCGCGGCGCGCTCGACGAGGAGGCGGTGGATCTGCTCCGTGGCGCCGACGTCGACGCCGTAGGTGGGGTGCACGGCGATCAGCGCGCGCAGCGACCCGGATCGATCGTCAGCGGAGACGGTGCGCCCCGACCCATCGTCTCTCCGCGGATCCGCGCTTCGCAGCGGGCCGGACAGCTCGCGCGCGAGGATGGTGCGCTGGACGTTGCCGCCCGAGAGGAGCCGCACTGGCGTTTCGGGTCCCGGCGCCGCGATGCGGAACTCCTGGATCAACCGCGCCGCCTCCGCGGTCATGCGGGAGAGATCGAGCCTCGATCCACGCCGGAGCGTGGTGCGGTACGTGCGGAGCGCGAGGGCCTCCGCGATGTTGAGCGCCGGCACCGCGCCGGTCGCGCGGTCCTCGGGGACGTGCGCCAGCCCGCGGGCGAAGAGCTCCGCGGGAGAACACCCCGAGATCGACGCCCCATCCAGGAGCACGCGCCCGCGGAAGGAGCGGAGTCCGGCCAGCGCCTCGGCGAGCTCCCGTTGCCCGCTGCCCGCGACGCCGGCGATCCCGAGGACCTCTCCCGGCGCGAGGGTGAAGCTCGCCCCGCGCACCGCCCGGCGCCCGCTGTCGGCGTCGACCTCGAGGCCCTCGACCTCGAACCGGACACCCTGCTGCGGCGGCGAGACCGCGGTCGGCGGCAACAGGTCGCGGCCCACCATCAGCCGGATCAGATCCTCTCGGGTAGCCTCGGCGCGCGCCCGTTCGCCGACCTTCTTGCCCCCGCGGAGGACGGTGATCCGGTCGGACAGGGCCAGCACCTCGTCCAGCTTGTGGCTGATGAAGACGATGGCGACCCCGCGCGCCTTGATCCCGGCGAGCTGGGCGAAGAGCTGCTCCACCTCCGGCGGGGCGAGGACGCTGGTGGGCTCGTCGAGGATCAGCGCCCGGGCGCCGCGGAGGAGCGCGCGGGCGATCTCCACCTGCTGCTTCTGCCCGGCGGAGAGGTCCTCCACCCGGGCGTCGAGGTCGACCGGGAGCGACTCCTGGCGCATCCGGCGGGTGAGGAAGAACGAGCCCGGCTGTCCGAGGATGAGGTTCTCCGCGACGGTGTGGCGCTCGACGAGGAGCGGGTGCTGCGGCACCAGCGCCAGGCCCAGGCGGAGCGCCTCGCGCGGGGAGTGGATGCGGACGGGCCGGCCGTCGATGCGGATCTCCCCCTCGTCGGGCCGCTGCAGCCCGTAGAGGATGCTCATCAGCGTGGTCTTCCCCGCCCCGTTCTCGCCCAGGAGCGCGTGGACCTCGCCGGCGCGGAGGGCGAGATCGACGTGGTCGTTCGCCACCACGCCGGGGAAGCGCTTGGTGATGCCCTTCAATTCGAGCAGCGGGGGATCCACCTGACTGGAGTCTCGGCGTCTCTCGCGCGCCCGGGAAGGCATTCAAGAGAATTGCCGGGCCCGGCGTAGGCTGCCGGCCGGGCCTTGCACGCGACGACTCCACCACGACGAGCGCTGCTGGCGATGGCGGCCCTCCCGCTGATCGCCGCCGCCCAACCGGCGTACCGGCGCCAGGACGTCATGGTCCCGATGCGCGACGGCGTGCGGCTGGAGACGGTCCTCTTCATCCCCAATGGGCCGAGCGGGCCGTGGCCGGTGCTCCTCCAACGCACCCCGTACGGCGTCCCACCCGCCGGCGTCGACCACCCACCCGGCGGCCCCGCCGTCGCCCGGCTGGAACGCGACGGGTACATCTTCGCCTTCCAGAGCGTCCGTGGCCGCGGCAAGTCCGAGGGAACGTTCGAGATGGCCCGCCCCCCGCGCGACCACCGGCGCGGCGTGCGGCTCGACGAGACCACCGACGACTGGGACGCGGTGGACTGGCTGGCGCACCAGCTCCCGGACGGCAACGGGCGCGTGGGGCTGCTCGGCTCGTCCGACCTGGGCTGGGCGGCCACGCTGGCGCTGGTGGAGCCGCACCCGGCGCTGAAGGCCGTCTGCGAGCAGGGCGCGCCGGCGGATCCGTTCGTGGGCGACGACTTCCACCACTACGGCGCCTTCCGCCTCTACTTCGGCTTCGACTTCATCGCCGATTACGAGACGGACCCGTCGAAGGTGGTGGCGTTCGATTACGGCCCGCCCCCGGTGGACGCGTTCGACTGGTTCCTCCGGCTGGGCTCGCTGGCGAACGCCAACCGCCTCCACTTCCACCGCAAGCTGCCCAGCTGGAACGCCTGGGCCGCGCACCCCAACCGCGACGCCTACTGGCTCCGCCAGGCGGTGACCGAACAGCTGCGCGGCCCCACGGTACCCATCCTCAACGTCGCCGGCTGGTACGACCAGGAGGACCTCTACGGGCCGCTGGCCATCTACCGCGCGCTCGAGCAGCGCGACCCGGAGCGCCGCAACTACCTCCTCGTCGGCCCCTGGAACCACGGCGGCTGGTGGGGCACCGGGCAGAAGCTGGGGCCGCTGGAGCTCGGCGCCGACCCCGGCCAGGTGTTCGCCGAGTCCCAGGCGCGCTGGTTCGCCCACTGGCTCCGCGGCGCGCCGGAGCTGGACTTGCCGGAGGCCACCGTCTTCGAGACCGGCTCCAACCGGTGGCGGCGGCTCGACGCCTGGCCTCCGCCCGGCACGGAGCGTCTCCGGCTGTACCTCCGGGCGGACGGCGCGCTCTCGGCTGAACCGCCCGGGGACGACGGCGCGGATGCCTTCGTCTCCGACCCCGCGGACCCGGTCCCGTTCCGTCCGCGGCCGATCACCCCGCTCTCCTCCGCTGGCCCGGAATGGTCGCGGTGGCTGCTGGAGGACCAGCGCTTCCTCCAGGGGCGCGCGGACGTGCTGAGCTACCGGACCGAGCCGCTGGAGCGCGACCTGGTGCTCTCCGGGCCGGTGCAGGCCACGCTCTGGGCCTCCACCACCGGGCGCGACGCGGACTGGGTGGTGAAGCTGATCGATGTCTTCCCGGAGGACGCGCCGGCGCCGATGGCCGGATACCAGCTGATCGTCGCCTCGGAGATCCTGCGCGGGCGCTTCCGCGAGGACCTCGCCCACCCGCGCCCCGTCCCGCCCAACCACGCCGTCGAGTACCGGGTGGACCTGGGGACGCGCGCCCACGCGTTCGGGCGCGGCCACCGGGTGATGGTCCAGGTCCAGTCCACCTGGTTCCCTCTCTACGACCGCAACCCGCAGTCGTGGGTGGAGAACATCTTCCAGGCCCGGCCGGAGGACTTCATCAAGGCCAAGCACCGGGTGCTCCGCGGCAAGGCGGCGCCGTCCTCGGTGCTGTTCACCGTGGCGCCCGGTGCTCAGCCGAGGACGAGCGGCAGCGACTTGTAGCCGAGGCTCAGCTGGGCGACGCGCTGGCGGGCGGCGGGCTCCGCGCCGCGGGAGACGGTGGAGAACCGGTCCAGGCAGGCGTGGAGGGTGACCTGGCCCTCGAGGCGGGCCAGCTGAGCGCCCAGGCAGAAGTGCGTCCCGTAGCCGAAGCCGAGGTGCTCGCGGAGCCTCGGGCGAGCGAGGCGGAAGGTGTCCGGGTCGTCGAAGACGGCGGGGTCGCGGTTCGCCGCGCCGAAGAAGACGTCCACCACCTGCGCCTCGTCGATCTCGAAGTCCCGGAAGCGCACCGGCTTGAGCGTCACCCTGGAGAGGCGCTGGACCGGGGTCTCGAAGCGCACGGTCTCCTCGATGATCTGCTCCACCAGCGACCGGTCCTGGCGCGCGCGATGCCACAGCTCCGGGCGGTCGGCGAGGATCCCCATCATGTTGCCGATGAGGTTGGTGGTGGTCTCGTTGCCGGCGATCAGCAGCAGCGTGGCGAACGAGCGGATCTCCGGGTCGGAGAGCTTCTCGCCCTCGACCTCCGCCATGGCCAGCAGCGAGATCAGGTCGTCCTGGGGCTGCGCGCGGCGCTGGGCGATCAGCTCGTCCAGGTAGCCCACCAGCTCCTTCGTCTTCCGCGCGCGCTCCTCCGCGGGCACGGACGTGTAGCTGACGATCGCCTCCGAACAGCTCCGGAACGCCGGGTACTGCGCGTCCGGGACGCCGAGCATCTTGGCGATGACCTTCACCGGCAGGTGGACCGCGTACGCGCTCATCAGCTCCACCGGCCCTCGCCCGGCGGCGTCCAGCAGCTCGGCGGCGATGCGCTTGATCCAGTCCGACAGCGTGGCGATGCGCTGCGGGCTGAACGCCTTGCTCACCAGGCGCCGCAGGTGCGTGTGGTGCGGCGGGTCGTCGTGGAGGAGGCCGAGCTTGGGGATGGCCTTGATCAGCCGCGGCGCCTCCGAGGAGAAGGTGGTCGGGTCGCTGATGGCCTGGAGGACGTCCTCGTGGCGGAGGAGCGCCCACGCGTAGAGCGGCTCCTTCAACCCGGTGACCGCCCCCGCGGGGAGGCGCATGTAGCGCACGGGGGACTGGCCGCGCAGCGCGCGCATGGTGGGGTACGGGTCGGCGATCCCTTCGGCGGTGCCAAGGATGTCTGGGGAAATGGTTCCGCCGGTGTCCACGGTGCTCGGAACGTATGCCGGGAGCACCAGGGTGAACAGGGCGGAGCGTGCGCCGGTGCCCGCTCGTGACCAGATTTCGCCGTATCCATGCTGCCCCCGCATCTCATCGACCAACCCCGGAGAAGCCGGCGAGCGGGCGGACCGCGTCGCGGCGCGGCGCGCGGGAGAGGTCCCCGCCACCGTGGAAGCGGAGATCCGCTGGCGGTTTCGCAGCTTTCTGCCTGTCCCCTCAAGGCATCGCGCTTCGGGCGGCGGTGCACGGAGATCAGGTTCGAGGCGGAAGGGATCAACCTCTTCGCTGCGTGCATCAAGTCGGCGTGAACCGGGGCATCCGCCTGCCCCGCTTTCTCGGCTACCTCGCTTGTCGCCTGGTGAGGGTGCCGGTATCAGTCGCGCCGTGCGCTTCCGAGAGATCCTGCAAGCCGAGCTGGCCCGGCGATGCGCGAAGAACGAGCGCTATTCGCTCCGGGCCTTCGCGCGGGCGCTGGGAATCGACCACTCGACGCTCTCGCAGATCATCCGCGGGCGGCGATCCGCTTCCCCCGCGGCGATCCGGCGGCTGGGTCCGAAGCTGGGGCTCTCGGCGGAACGGATCGAGGTGCTGGCGAGCCAGGAGCGCTCGCGCGCGTCTGATCCGGAGGAGCGCGCGCTGCTCGACGCCTCGCGCGTCCTCACCGAGCGCCACCACCTGGCCATCCTGGAGCTGGCGCGGCTCGGCGACTTCCGGCCGGACTCGCGCTGGCTGGGCCGGGTGCTGGGCCTGTCCACGGACACCGTCAACGTCGCCATCGCGCGCTTGGCGCGCCTGCACTTGATCGAGCTCGCCGGGAGCACATGGCGGGTCGTCGACACCGGAGCGGTCGTCTCCACCGTGCTTCGACACGCGTCGTTGGAACCCGGTTCGCCAGCGCCGCCGGTCGCGGCCCAGGAGGAGGAGAAGTCCATGGAAAGCCCCGTGATGCAGTTCCAGATCCTCTCGAAGGCCCCGGAGGGGGTCGCGGCGTTCTACAGCCGCGCCTTCGGGTGGCGCGTGCGCCAGGACAACGCGCTGGGTTACCGCGCGGTGGAGACCGGCTCCTCGAAGGGAATCGGCGGCGGGATCTGGCCGGCCCCTCCGGAGGGCCACAGCGCGGTGCAGTTGATGGTGGAGATGAGCGACGTCGCCGGCGGCGTCGCGCGCGTGCAGGCCGCCGGCGGGCGCGTCATCATGCCGCCTCAGGTGCTCCCGGACGGAGACACGCTGGCCATCGTCGCGGACCCGGAGGGGCTGACCATCGGGCTCTTCCGACCCCGGCCGACGGCGTAGCAGTGCTGTACAGTCGTCGCATGGACGACACCACCCGGGAGAAACAGGCCCGCACGCTGCTCACGGCAGTGGAGCGGCTGGTGATGAGCAACGACCACCTGCGCGAGCTGGTCGGCGCCTGCGTGAAACGGGCGCGCGACCGCGGCCCCGAGGACCTGCGGAAAGCGGCGGGCGACGAGATCGTCCGGCACTTCTCCAACCGCGCGGCGCTGGTGGGCGGCGCCACCGCGCTCCCGGGGCTGATCCCGGGCGCCGGCACCGCGGTGGCGATCGGCGGCGTGCTGGCGGACATGACGATGCTGCTCAAGCTGGAGGTGGAGATGGCGCTCGCCCTCACCCACCACTACGGCTTCGACGTCGAGGAGGAGGAGGAGCGGCAGCTGGCCTTCCTCCTCGCCTCGGTCGCCACGCACGACACCCACACCGGGAAGAGCTTCTTCAAGGACGTGGTGAAGGTGGAGGGCACCGCGATCTGGAACTACGCCCCGAGGCAGGTGGGGCAGTTCATCCTCAACTCGCTGGTGATCCTGCTCGCGTTCACCTTCGGCTGGCGGAGCGTGCTGAGGGCGATCCCGGTCATCGGGATTGGCATCGGGGTCGGTGCCAACAAGCTGCTCACCAGGAAGGTGGGCAAGCGCTGCATGAGCGACCTCGAGACCCGGGTGTCGATGCTGCGGCGCAAGCAACAGCGGAAGGCGGCGGCGCCGGCGTCTCGCCCCGCGCGCACTCCCGCCCGGACCGCCGCCCGGACGCGCAAACCCGCCTCGCGTTCCCGCGGATAGTCACGTCACATCACGAGAGCAACTGACGAGCCGCCCCCCAGAGCTCCACCACCAGCTCGCCCGCGGGGATTGCCTTGGCGAGCGAGGCCGACTGGCCCGCCCACGCCTGCATCCGCTGGAGGTCGCCTTCCTTCGCGGCGGCGCTCCGCATCGCCGACGTGAGCCCTCTCTGGACGGGGTACGGCGCGGGCGCCGGCGCTTCGGGCTTCAGCGACGCCTGGACGTACTCGGTCGCGATGCTCCGCCCCGCGCGGCCGCTGAACGCGCGGGTGAGCGCGGTCTGCTCGGGACGGGTCTGCGCGAGCGCTCCCGCCCACGCCGGGTGGACCCGAGCCTCCGGACAGCGCAGGAAGCCGGTCCCGATCTGCACGGCGCCGGCGCCCAGGAGCAGCGCCGCCGCCGCGCCCCGGCCATCGGCGATGCCACCCGCGGCCACCACCGGGATCCGCACCGCGTCCACCACGCAGGGCAACAGCGAGAAGAGGCCGACGGCCCGGGCCTCCGCATCCTCCGCACGGAAGCTCCCTCGGTGGCCTCCAGCCTCGGCGCCCTGGGCGATGATCGCGTCGGCTCCGGCGGCCTCCGCCTGCCGCGCCTCCTCCACGGTGGTCGCGGTGGCGAACCACGCGATGCCGCTCTTCTTCAGCCGCGCCACCAGCTCCGGCTCGAAGAGGCCCATGATGGAGGAGACGACCGGCGGTGCCGCCTCGACCATCGCCTCGCACTGCGCCCGGTAGTCCGGGGGCGGCTTGTCTCCGTCCTCGGCCGGGACTTCGGGGCCCCAATTCTTCAGGAACGCGCGCACCCGGTCCTCCTGCGCTCGGTCGCGCCGAGGCGCCGGTCCGGGGATCCAGTTGTTGAGCTGGAACGGGCCGCTCGCTTCCGCCCGGAAGTCTCGCGCCCACGCGAGGATCTCGGCAGGAGACATGAGCAGGACGCCGGCCGCGCCCATGCCGCCCGCCTTCGCGACCGCGATGGAGAGTGGCGGCGGGCACGAACCCGCCATCGGGGCGAGGAGAATGGGCGCCTGCAGCCCGAACCGACGGCAGAAACGTTCGGCGCGGTCCAAAGGTTCGTTCGACATGACCTGAGCGGATCCGAGTCTACGAGCGGTGTCTGAATCAGCTCCAGGCCTCAGGCGTCGATCACCCGGCGTCCACCGGCCCGTTCACGCCTCGTTGCCGTCAGGCCGTGGCTCCGGGCGGGGGCCGTTCGCCCCGGAACACCGGTGCGTGGCGCGCCGCGAACTCCGCGAGGGGGGTAGGACGGACGTCGAGCTCGGCGAGCCCCTGCCAGACCTTCGCCTCCCTGCCCTTCCGGCGCTCGGCGAACAGCTCGAAGAGCGCGTCGGCGATGAAGGGCGGAACGCCCGCGGCGAGCTGCGCCTGGCGCACACCCTCGGGATCAGCGGCGACGTACCGGATGGTCTTGCCCGTCGCCGCCGAGAGCCGCTCCGCCACCTCGCTCATGCTGAGCGACTCCGGCCCGGTGAGCGTGTAGGTCTTGCCCTCGTGGCCCGGCGCGGTGAGGACGCGCGCGGCGGCCTCCGCGATGTCGCCGACGTCGATGGACGCGATGCGCTCGCCGGCCATGGGCAGGCGCAGCTCCCCGTGGGACAGGATCGCGGGCAGGGCGCGGAAGTAGGAGTGCATGAACTCGCCCGGGCGCAGGAACGTGTGCTGGAGGCCGGAGGCCTGGATGCGCCGCTCGATCTCTCCGTGCATGCGCGCGAACCGGAAGGGTGAATCCACCTCGGCGATCACCCCCGAGAGCTTGACCATGTGCCGGACGCCGGCCTCCCTGGCGGCCGCGACCAGGTTGCTCTGAACGTCGAGCATGTTCGGGGCCGAGGTGGAGATCAGCATCGCGCGGGTGACACCGGCCAAAGGACCGCTCAACGAGTCGGGGCGCGCCATGTCGCCTTCGACCACCGTGACGCCAGGCAGCGCCTCCAGCGCGGCGGCCTTGCCCCGATTCCGCACCAGCGCCCGCAGCGGCACGCCTCGCGCCGACAGCCGGCGGATCAGCTCCCCACCCACCAGCCCGGTACCACCCGTGACCAGGATCATCGCCGGCTCCCCTTCGCGTCGTGGCGACCACTCGGCAAGTCGCTTGTGCTTTGCAAGCAGTACACGAATCGCTTGCTCATTGCAAGCGAACTGGTAAAGCTCTGCCCGTGCCGGCGAATCCCGAGACCACCCGCCGTTCCCTCTGCCCCATCAACGCGTTCGTGGAGATCTTCGGAGACCGCTGGTCGCTGCTGATCGTGCGGGACCTGATGATGCGCGGGTACACCACCTATACCCAGCTGGGATCGGGCGAGGAGCGGATCGCCACCAACATCCTGGCGGAGAAGCTGGATCGGCTCGTCGCCGCGGGAGTGATCGAACGCGCGCCGGATCCGGAGGACGGGCGCCGGGTCTGCTACCGCCTGACGGAGAAGGGGATCGACCTGGCGCCGGTGATCGCCGCGATCGCGCGCTGGTCCCTTGGCCACGAGCCCAATCGCACCCCCCGGCGCCTGGTGGAGCGGATCCGGAAGCAGCCGGAGGCGTTCGTCGCCGAGCTCCGCCGGCGCTGGGCCGAGCGGTCCACGGATCCCCTCCTGCCCTTGCCCAAGGCTTAGGTCATGCCCTTGCGATCTCTGGTCACCCTGCTCATCGCGGTCGCCGCGGATGCCTGCGCCGGCCGCTCCAGCGTCCACTCCCTGGAAAGCTTCGAGCACGGCTCGCTCCAGAGCGGAGGGAGGCAGCGGACGTTCCTGTATCGCGATCCCCCCAGCACGGCCGCCGGTCTCCGCCCACTCGTCATCGGGCTTCACGGGCGACTCGGAGACGGGGCCGGGCAGGAGAAGCTCACCGGGTTCTCGCAGCTCGCCGCGCGCGAGGGCCTGGCGCTGGTGTTTCCCGACGGCCTCCAGCGCTCGTGGGCGGACGCGCGCGGCGCCACGCCGGCGTCCAGGGACGGAGTGGACGACGTCGCGTTCATCTCCGGGCTCATCGATCTCTTCGTCGCGAAGCACCGCGCGGATCCGTCGCGCGTCTACCTGATGGGGATGTCCAACGGCGGCTTCATGACGCTCACCGCGGCCTGCGCCCTGTCCGCGAAGGTGGCCGCCGCGGTCTCCGTGACCGGGCTGATGTCGACCGCGCTGGCCGGGAGCTGCCACCCTGCGCGCCCCATCTCGATCGCGTTCGTGCTGGGTGACGCGGACCCGCTCGTGCCGTACCGCGGCGGCGAGCTGACGGGAGGCAGAGGCACGGTGCTCTCCGGGCGCGCGTCCGCCGACTTCTGGGTGGCCGCGAACGGGTGCTCGGGCAACCCCACCGCCGAACCCATCCCCGACGTCGATCCCAAGGATGGGACGCAGAGCCTCCGTCTCCGCTGGACCTCGTGCCGCGACGGCACCGAGGTGCAATTGGTCACCGTCTCTGGCGGAGGCCACACCTGGCCGGGCGGATACCAGTACCTCGGCGAGGGATTCATCGGCCGCACGTCCCGCGACTTCTCCGCCAACGAGCTGGCGTGGGAGCTCTTCCGCCGCTTCTCCCTCTAGGGGGTCGGCAGATCGGCGGCGTAGAGCTTCCGGTAACGGCCCCGCAGGTCCTGCAGGGCCTCCATTCGTCGTGCGCCTTGACCGCGCCCCGGGCCGCCGCGAGCAATTCGGACGCGCCGGGGAGATCGCCCTGGAGGAGGCGCACGTGCGCCAGTCGCAGATCTCGAGGGCTCGAGAACCGCATGTGTGCCGGCTCGCGACTTGCCCGCACGTGTCGCCCACGGACGTCGCCGCGGGCCCCTTCTGATCGGGTCGTCAGGGATCGCGCGGCGCGAAGCGACAGGGAGAGGCGTCGTGGCCCTGGCCTCAGTGCGTTGGCTCCCACTGCACTCGCATCCGGCCCAGGCGGTAGCGACAGCCTGGCTGCACCCACGCGCACTTCACCTCCTGGTCGCCCTGGAAGGTGCCGTTGGTGCTGCCGGCGTCGATCAGGTGAAGCTCGCCGTCACACCGGAGCAGGATCGCGTGGACGCGTGACACCTCAAGGCTCATCTCCGTCGTATCGCCGGTGCAGCGGGAATAGCGCCCCAGGATGACGCCTCGCTCCAGCGCTCGAGCGCCGACGGCGAGGCACTCCTCACTCGCGCCGTGGATGATGCTCAAGTGCCCCTCGACGCGCTCGCCACGCTGGAGCAGCGCCTCTGGACCGGACCCGGTGGGTCCTTCCCGGAACCGGACATCGGTGTTCTCGGAGCGGCGCTCCCGCCGCCGCACCGGGAGGGCGCGTGGGGGCCGTGCCTCGGCGGCCAGCACCCGCGGCGGAAGGGTCGACCAGGGATCCGCGGCATCGGGATTCCAGGGACAGCGGCCTCCCGTCGGGAAGAAGAACAGCGAGTAGCTCGCCGCCCGGAGCACGAGCGTTCCGTTGGCCTCCACCGCGCGGAGCAGTCCGCCCTCCTCGGCTTGAAACCCCATGGGTGTCGCGAGGTCCGCGATGCGGATGCGGAGGTCCTGCGCGGGCGTCCTCCTCACGAGCACCAGCAGGTGCCGCAGCGACAGCTCGTCGTCGTCCTCCAGGAACAAGTCGACGGAGCCGTGGCGCCCGATCAGTCCGGCGCGCAGATCATCGGTCGCGGCGAGCCAGAAGTGACCGGCGATCCCCGCTTGCCGGTGCAATGCAAACACCGCCACACCGAGCCGCGCCTGGTCCCGGACGATCTGCATCAGGCGTCGCTGGTGGCGGTTGAAGAGCACACCGTGGTCCACCAGCTCCACCCGCTCCCGCCCACTGGCGATACGGGTCCCTTCGTTCTCGGCGCCATCGCGATCGACGTCGGCCCGGAGCCGCACGAAGCGGGTCCACTCGGAGTCGTTCATGGCGCACCCGGCGCTGGCGAAAGACGACCAGTGATGAGAGGCGCGAGCACCGTATTGGACCCCTGCTGGAGAAACGCGTTGCGCTCGAGAAATTATCGTCTCTTCAACCGGCCGCGTTTGTTGGGGATTTGGAGAGGTTGAGATGTAAAATGGATTCTGGTTTTGCCGTTTGGCGCGGGACGGCCCGGCGATCGGCGCTTTGACGGTGCGCCCCAGGGGAGCAGGGTCGCCGCCGTCATGGTCACGATCGAACACATCAGCGGTCTGGCTGCGGGCGATCTGTGCGAGGGGGGGGCGCCAAGGGGCGTCCCCGTCAGCGACGACAGCCGGCAGCCGACGCCGGTGGGCTCTTTGGTCGCCGGGAAGCGCCGGGTCGCGAACTTCGCCGCCAGGCACTCCTCGACCGCCGGCGCTCGGGCGCTTGCGGCTTCACGGTGGAAAACGTGAGCAGGTGACGGACGCGAGGGCCACTTCATTGATAGGTCCGCGCCTGGCAGAGCTGGGGCAGTAAGGTTGGCCGCATGAAGCGACTCCTCCCACTCGCCCTGCTGCTCTCGCTCTCTTGCGTGACGACGCCGGCGAAGCCCACGGCCGCGGTCATGCGGGCGCTCAAGCTCCCCGGTGCACCGGCCGACGGCGTGGGGCTGGACTACCTCGCGTACGATCCGGTGCGCCACCGGGTGTGGATCCCCGCCGGCAACACCGGCCGGGTGGACGTGGTGGACACGCGCACCGGCACGCTGGAGGAGATCCCCGGGTTCGCCACGCGGGAGGTGGAGCGCAACGGGAAGAAGCGCACGGTGGGTCCAAGCGCCGCGGCGGTCGCCGGCGACGCGGTCTTTATCGGCAACCGCGGCGACTCCAGCGTCTGCGCGTTCGACGCCGTGACGTTGGCGAAGAAGGGCTGCCTGGCGCTCGCATCGACGCCGGACGCCCTGCTCTGGATCTCCAGCCGCAAGGAGCTGTGGGTGACCACTCCCCGCGCGAAGGGGATCTCGGTGATCGACGCCGCCGATCCCGCCGCGCTTCGCCTCCAGACGCAGCTGACGTTCGAAGGGGAGCCGGAGGGCTTCTCCGCCGACGAGGGGCGTAGCCGGGTGTTCACCAACCTGGAGGACAAGGACCGCACCCTCACCATCGACCTCGCCAGTCGTCGGACGATCAACGACTGGCCCTCTGGCTGCGGAGAGGGTGGGCCCAAGGGCCTGCTGATTGACCCCGCGCTCGGCTTCCTGGTGGTCGCCTGCCCCGCGTCGCTGGAGGTGTTCGACGCCGGTCACGGCGGCGCGCCGCTCTCGACCCTCGACACGGGCGACGGGGTGGACAGCTTCGACTACCTCGCGCCGTCGCACGCGCTCTACGTCGGCGCCGCGCGGGCGGCCTCGCTCACAGTCGCGCGACTGGACGCGCAGGGCCATCTCACCGCGATCTCGCGCGTGCCCACGGCCAAGGGCGCGCGCAATCCGGTCGTCACCGAGGACGGGACCGCGTACCTCACCGACGCCCTCGAGGGCAGCGTGCTGGTGGTGCCTCCGGTGCCGGCGCCCTGAAGACGGCGGGCCCGCCGGTGCCCCTCCATCGCCGTGGGGGATTATCCCTCCAGGAGGATATCTGCCAAATATCCCTCCACAGGGATAAATGGCAAGTATCCCTCCAGGAGGATAAATGGTAAGTATCCCTCCAGGAGGATAAATGGCGGATATCCCATCCGGAGGATCGCTGGCCCATCCCTTCGCGGCCCAGACGGCGGAGCAGCTCGGCGTGATCCTCGAGGGGTTCCGGCGCCAGCGCGGCCTATCCCAGCGAACGCTGGCCGAGCGGATCGGCGTGGCGCAGAAGGTGATCTCCGCGGCGGAGAGGCACCCCGACCGGCTGACCGTGCGCCGGCTCTACCAGATCCTCGGCGCGCTGGACGTGGAGCTGGCGCTGGGTGACCGTCGCTCGACGGCCGCTGCCGGCGCGGAGTGGTGACGTGGGGCGCCGGTCGAAGGTGCGGGCCCTCGACGTGTGGATGAACGGCGAGCGCGTCGGGCGGTGGAGCGTGGTTCGCGGGGAGGATCGCCTGGAGTACGACGCGGGCTGGGTCGCGTCGCCGCTGGCGCGGCCGATCTCGCTCTCGTTGCCGCTGCGGCCGTCGGGCCCCTATCGCGGGCCGGTGGTGCAGTCGTTCTTCGAGAACCTGCTGCCGGACAACGTGGACCTCCGGCGGCGGATCATGACCCGGTTCGGAGTGTCGTCCGGCTCGCCGTTCGACCTTCTCGAGCAGATCGGCCGCGATTGCGTCGGCGCGGTCCAGCTGCTCCCGGCGGGCACACCGCCGCCGGACGTCCGCCGGATCGAGGGACGGGTGCTGTCGGACACGGACCTCGCGGAAGCGCTCGACGCGGCGCGGGCCTCCTCGGCCACCGCACAGGAGCCCGGCGAATTCCGCATCTCACTGGCGGGAGCGGGCGAGAAGACCGCCCTGCTCTGGTGGGGCAAACACTGGATGGCGCCGCGCGGGGCGACGCCCAGCACGCACATCTTCAAGCTGCCGATCACCCACTCGGATCCGCACGAGGTGGACCTCTCGACCTCGGTGGAGAACGAATGGCTGTGCGCGCAGCTGCTCCGCGCCCTCCTCATCCCATGCGCCGCATGCGAGATCCGCACGTTCGCCGGCCAGAAGGCGCTGGTGGTCGAGCGCTTCGACCGTACGCGCGCGGCGCGAGGGTCCTGGATCATCCGGCGGCCGCAGGAGGATGTGTGCCAGGCGACGGGGACGCCCACGGCGCGCAAGTACGAGTCGCAGGGCGGGCCAGGTATTGAGACCGTGATGAGGCTGCTGGAGGGCTCCGCCTCCGCCGCCGCCGATCGCGAGGACTTCTTCAGGACGCAGCTGGTCTACTGGCTGCTCTGCGCGATCGACGGGCACGCCAAGAACTTCAGCGTCTTCATCGAGGCGGGCGGGCGGTTCCGGCTGACGCCGCGGTACGACGTGCTGTCGGCCTACCCGGCCCTGGGCCGGCGGGCGCACCAGCTCTCGCCCTACAAGGTGAAGATGGCGATGGCCGTGCTGGGCAAGAACCGCCATTACCGGTGGAGGGAGATCCGGGTCAGGCACTGGCTGGAGACCGGCCGGCGGTGCGCGCTCCCGGAGGCCGGGAAGCGGATCATCGAGGACTTGGTGGACCGGGTCCCGGCCGCGGTGGAGGTCGTCCGCTCCTCCTTGCCGCGGGCATTTCCCGGGGCCGTGAGCGAGCCCATCCTGAAGGGCCTGACCTCGGCGGCCCGCGACGCGGCGGAGGCGCTGGCGCGCGACCGGCCGTGACGTCGAGGGAGCTCACGACGTGCTCCACGGCTCGAACGCGGCTCACCTCTGAAGGTCCCGGGCGCAGCGCCGCCCCGGAGTCCCGTAGACTCCTCGTCCGCCGCAGGCGAGAGTCGTCTCCCGCGTGCACCGGGAGATCCTCCGCGAGGCGATGGTCACCGAGGGCTTCATCCCCAACCGGATGGAGAGGCGGCATTTCGACGTCCCGGACGCCGGCCGCTCTCCCGTCCAGGACGTGCCGCTGCGATGAAGGCGCTCGTGCTCGGCGGTGGAGGTGTCACCGGCGTGGGCTGGATGTTCGGCGTGCTCGCCGGGCTGGCGGAGGCAGGGCTCGACCTCAGCCGCGGGCAGCCGCCGGACCTGGTGGTGGGCACCTCGGCCGGGTCGGTGGTCGGCGCGCAGGTGGCGTGCGGCGTCGACCTGGAGGAAGCGTACGCGCGGCAGCTCGCCGCGCCGTCGCGGGAGATCGGCGCCGGGTTCGGGCTCGGCATGATCGCGCGGTACGCGTGGGCGGGGATCCGGTCGCGGAGCGTGGACCAGCTCGCCCGGCGGATCGGCCGGCTGGCGCTGGCGGCAAAGACCGTCCCGGAGGCGGAGCGGCGCGCGGTGATCGCCTCGCGGCTCCCGGAGCAGCGGTGGCCGGAGCGGCGGCTGCTGCTCACCGCGGTGGACGCGGAGAGCGGCGAGCTGAAGGTCTTCGACCGGCAGAGCGGCGCGGAGTTGGTGGACGCGGTGGCGGCGAGCTGCGCGGTGCCCGGCGTTTGGCCCACGGTGACCATCGGCGGGCGGAGGTACATGGACGGGGGCGTGCGCTCGGGGACGCACCTGGACCTGGTGACGGGCGCGAAGGCGGTGCTGGCCCTGGTGCCGCTGCCGAGGACGTTGGGGCCGGCGCCCCCGCTCGCGTCGCAGGTGCAGACCCTGGAGCGCAGCGGAAGCGCGGTGCTCGTCGTCAGCCCGGACGCGGCGGCGCTGCGCGCCATCGGCCGGAACGTCCTGGACCCGGCGAAGCGCGCAGGCGCGGCGAAGGCGGGCCGCGCCCAGGCCGCCGCGATCACGGAGGGCGTGAAGCAACTCTGGATATCAGCACCGCACTCCTGATTCCGGTGCTCAGGCGACGCCTCGCTCGAGGCCCGCTCCCCGACTACCGCGGTCGCCACCAACGAAGCATGCAGACGCGACGGTCTGGGTGTGTCGTCTAGCGCTCGGAGGCGATGGCTCGAGTAACCGCTTGAAGGTTCGTAGAAGAGGAATCACTTTCTTGCCTGGTGTGAAGGGGGATGGACATGCGATTCCTCAACTGGCGGTTGGGCGATTCACGAGGCGCCGTTCGCGCGTGCATCCTGGTACTGCTGACGGCTTTGATGGGGGCGACGCCGAGCGTCGCGGAGCAGATATCTCGCGAGTGTTCTCTCGTCGATCTGAGCATTCAGAGCGGCCGCGACAGCTTCGCCTACGCGATCAACGAGCGCGGCCAGGTTATCGGCCAAAGCAACACCGCGGAGGGCGGCGCCCATGCCTTTTTGTGGACAGCCCAAGGCGGGATGATCGACTTGGGCACCCTGGGCGGGCGCGACAGTATCGCCCTCGCGGTCAATGAGCGCGGCCAGGTCGTCGGCTATAGCGACACCACAGACTACGGTCTCCCCCATGCCTTTTTGTGGACGGCTCAAGGCGGGATGGTCGATCTGGGCACCCTGGGCGGCGGCTTCAGTTTCGCTGTCGCGGTCAATGAGCGCGGCCAGACCATCGGCCGCAGCTTCACCGCAGACGGCAGCGTCCATGCCTTCGTGTGGACGGCCCAAGGTGGGATGGTCGACCTAGGCACCCTGGGCGGCAGCAATAGTGTCGCCGTCGCGGTCAATGAGCGCGGTCAGGTGGTCGGCAACAGCGTCACCACCGACGGGAGCGAGCATGCCTTCGTGTGGACAGCCCAAGACGGGATGATCGATCTGAACCCCCTGGGCGACCGCAGTTCCGCGGCCGCGGTCAATGAGCGCGGCCAGGTCGCCGGCTATACCGACACCACAGACTTCGTGTGGACAGCCCAAGGCGGGATGGTCGACCTGGGCAACCTGGGCGGCGGTGCCGGTCCACCCTCCGCGTTCAATGAGCGCGGCCAAGTCGTCGGCCAAAGCTTCGCCGCAGACGGCAACGGCCGTGCCTTCTCGTGGACAGCCCAAGGCGGAATGGTCGACCTGGGCACCCTGGGCGGCAGCTACAGTAACGCCTCCACAGTCAATGAGCGCGGCCAGGTCGTCGGCTATAGCTTCACGGCCGAGGGCAGCGCCCATGCCTTCGTGTGGACGGCCCAAGGCGGGATGATCGACCTGGGCACCCTGGGCGGCAGCTTCAGCAACGCCTCCGCGGTCAACGAGCGCGGCCAGGTCGTCGGCGGTAGCACCACCTCGGACGGCAGCGTCCATGCCGTCGTGTGGGCGTGCCCGGGTTGACGTTGAGCGCCGTGCAAGCGCGGCGAGCTGAGGCACGTCCGGGTGCTGAACGCGGGTGTGTCGGGACACCGTGATCCCGCCACTCTGAAAGTGATGATAGCCAAGTAACTCAACCAGGCACCGGAAGCTCCGCTTGTCGCCCAGCGCTGTGGCACGATCCACGGAGTGGCGGCCCAACACGAGTGCGACCTCCCGCTCGTCGTCGTCCTGGCGACCTGCAACCGGCCCGTTCTGCTCGCGGAGCGCTCGCTGGCATCGCTCTCCGCGCAGACGCGCGCTCCGGACGCCGTGGTAGTGGTGGATGACTCGGACCCTCTCCACCGCGCCCGGAACGCCGCTGCCGTGAAGCGCGCGGCGGGATTGCCCCAGGCGGAGTTGATCCCCAACGCCCGCACGGCCGGCGCCGCCGGCGCCTGGAACACCGCGCTGTCGTGGGCCTCCGCCCGCTACGCGGATTGCTGGATCGCCATGCTCGACGACGACGACGCGTGGGCGCCACGACATCTTGAGCTCTGCGGCGCCCTGGCGCGGCCCGGCGTGGACGCGGTGATCAGCGGCATCCAGCTGCGCCTCTACGGGGTGCTCCAGCCGTGGTCCTCTCCCCCGCCGATGACGTTCCGAGACTTCCTCCGCGGCAACCCGGGCTGGCAGGGCTCGAACACGTTCGTCCGGCTCTCCCGGCTCCTCGAAGCGGGCGCGTTCGACGAGGCGCTGGAGAGCACGCACGATCGCGACCTGGCGATCCGCCTCCTCCGGCTCCCCAGGTTCCGCGCGACGCAGACCGGAGTCTGCACCGCCACCTACCACCTCGACGATGAACCTCGCCTCTCGACGGCGCGCTCGGAAAGGAAGCGCTTGGGCCTGGCGGCCTTCTGGGCCAAGCACCGCGCCCTGATGGACGACGAGGACGCGCGGGCATTCCTCGACCGTGCGCGCCACTACTTCGGCTTCTCACCCGGAGAGCTGGGGGTCTTGCCGTGAACCCTCGCCTCGCGCGCTCGACGGCGACCCGCACCTTTGCGTCGTCCCGCGCACCGCGACTCCCGGCCCGGCTGCTCCGCGCGCTCTACGTGCTGCGTGCCCTCTATCGCTGGCTGAGGGTCCAGCGCCCGCTCACCGCGGTCCTGGGCCCGCAGTACCGGCGCAGCCGGGACCGCATCGAGATCGACATCACCTACCGCTGCAACCTCCGCTGCCTCAACTGCAACCGCTCCTGCCGGCAGGCGCCCGAGAGCCTCGACATCTCCGAGGACCGGATCCGCGACTTCGTCCAGGCGTCGCTCGATCGCAGGCTCGCCTGGCGCTCCATCCGGGTGCTGGGAGGCGAACCCACCCTCCACCCGCGGTTCCACGAGATCATCGCGGAGCTCCGCCGCTACACGGCACAGGTCCCCTCCTGCTCGCTGGAGGTGTGCACCAATGGGCACGGCCCGTTCGTCGCGGCCCAGCTCGCGCGCCTCCCCGAGGACGTCTACGTCGAGAGCTCCTCGAAAGAAGGCGACCTGCAGCCCGACTTCCGCCCCTTCAACCTCGCGCCGCGCGACGACCTCCGTTACGCCGCCGCCGACTTCCGCAACGGCTGCTCGATCATGGAGAGCTGCGGCATGGGCCTCGGCCCGGGCGGGTACTTCCCGTGCGCGCTCGCCGCGGGGATCGACCGGGTCGCGGGGGATGGCGCTGGCCGAGCGACGTTGCCGCACCCGGAGGATTCGATGGAGGACCTCGCGGCCCGCTTCTGCGCCGTCTGCGGCCGCTTCCGGGACGGTCACTACGTCCCCAAACCCCTTCGGCGGCCGCTCACCGGAGAGCCGATCTCCCGCTCTTGGAAGGACTTTTACGCCGCGTGGAGGGCCCGCCATGGCCGCTGACGCAACGGCGAGGACCTCGCCCATTCGCCGCGTCCGCGCCGCGGGGCGCACCCACCGCATGCGCCTCGGGGCGCGGTTCCGGGAGAGCGCCGTCGTCATCGGCATCGCACTCCGGAACGGCCGCGGCACGGTCCGCCGGGCCCTGCTGAGCGCGCTTGCGCAGGAGTCGGTCGGGATGCCAATCGGGGCGCTCATCCTGGACGACGGCTCCACTGACGGATGGGAGGACGCCGTCGCCGATCTCCTCCTGGACCCACGCCTGGCGGTCGCTCGCGGCCGGCACGGCGCCGCGTGGAGGGCGCGAAACGCGCTGCTGGCGCTCGCCGAACGCCTCTGCCCTCGGCTCCAGTGGCACGCCCGGCTCGACGCGGACGACGCCTTCCGCGGGACGCGTGCACTCCGGGACCTGGTCGCGGGCGCCGACCGCCCGGGCGTAGTCGCGGTCCTGGGCGGGAACCGGCAGCGCCTGGCGGGACGACTGCTGCGGCGGCCCAACCACGCCACCGCGCGGCTGCTCGACCGTCGGTACCTCCTGGCGAGGCTCGAAGGGATGGCGCGGCTGGAGCCTCGCGCCGAGCTGCCCTCCTGCAACCTGCTGCTGCGCGCGCGCGCCGGGTTCCGGTACCCCGCGGAGGCGAGCGCGGAGGACCACTGGCTCGTGGCCAGGCTGCTCTTCGAGCACCGCGCACACGTCCGGGTTCTCCCGCGCCTGCTGTGCTGCGACTACGCGCTGGCCGGAGCGTTGACGCGCGGCAACCGGCAGACGCGCGTCTACCGGGACTCCCGCCGGCGTCTGCTCGCCGCCGCTCGAGGGTGGCGGTGATGCGCCCCGATCCGATCTTTCTCGGGATGGGCTCCGAGGGAGAGGTGTACCGGGTCGGCAGCGAGGTGGTGAAGACGTTCCGCCCCGGCCTCCCATCGGACGAGCAGGTCCGCTGGCTGGAGCGCACCCTGCCCCACTGCGGGGAGCACATGCCCGCCTCCTCGGCCTGGACGCGCCGCGGGGAGCGGTGGGAATTCCGCTACCCGTTCGAGCCCACCGAGCCGGTCACCCGGCTGGAGCGCGAGCCCCTCCTGCGGTTCCTCCGCTTCTGTATCCGCGAAGGCATCGTGTGCCTCAACTTCAAGCTGGCCAACTTCCGGTGGCGCCGTGGCGAGCTCTACTTCGTGGACATCGGGCAGCTCATCCTCCCCTTCCACCTGCCTTTCTTCCGCGACCTCTGCGCCCGCGCCTTCCTCCTGCTGGAGCACGGCCACACGGACGAAAGCCTCTCCGGCGTCACCGCGTCGCTCCGAGTGCCGGGGACGCTGGAGTCCCTGCCCGGCTTCGCCGACTTCTTCCGCGAGGTGGTGATGGGCGAGGCCCAGCGCTTCCTCGCCACGGCGCCCGTCATCCAGCGGTCCGCCGCACCCTCGGCCACCGCCGGCGACGTCACCCTGCTGGTGAAGTGCTGCGCGATGGATGCGGCTGACCTCGAGGAGCAGTTGGTCCACATCGTCGGTCAACTGAGCGCCCCGCGGCGTTTCGGTGAGGTGGTGGTCGCGGTCGACCCGTTCGAGGGGCCGTTCCTCCGGCAATACCGGCCGGGCGATCTCACGTCGCTGCTCCGGACGCTGAAGGCGCTCCGCTCCCAAGGGACGATCGACAGGGTCCTGGTGGCGCCGAGGGACGCGCGCGAGGTGGCCGCGCTCAATCGCCGTTGGTTCGCGGCCGAGTGCGAGCAGACGCACACCGAGGCAGGCGTCCCGGTGCACCCGCAACTCTGGGCGTTCGAGCAGGTGAAGAGCCGCTACCTGCTTCAGTGCGACGCCGACGTGCTCATCGGCCGGAGCGACCGGGGCCACGACTACCTCGCCGATCTCGTCGCCGCGTGCGAGCCGGAGGACGTCATCGGGGTGGGCTTCAACATCCCCTTCCCCGCGGACGAGGCTCCGCACCCGTACGGCGCTCCACCTGGAGACTTCGTCCCGGAGGTGCGGTGCGGCCTGCTGGACCTGGACCGCCTCCGGGCGCTCCGACCGCTGCCCAACTCGATCCAGAACGGGCACCTCCAGCTCACCTGGTACCGGTCGCTCCAGCGCGCCCAACAAACCCGCGGCCTCCGGTTCGTCCGGGGCGGCGACCCGCGGACCTACTACGTTCACCCGCCCAACGCGCTGAAGGAGGTCCCCAGCCTCATCGAACGGGTGCGCAACCTGGTGGAAGCCAATGCGCTCCCGCCGGAGCAAATGGGCCGGTGGGACGTGATGGGCCCTCCGGAGAGGTGGCAATACCCGGCGCGGCAGGAAGACGTCGTGTTCCTCGTCATGGGCGGCAACATCCCGCTCGAGAAGGTCGAGCGCTGCGCGCGCAGCCTCCTGGTGCAGTCCCGGCAGGACTTCGGCACCATCGTGGTGGATGATGGCTCGCTGGCGCACCACGCCAGGGCGGTCCGCGAGCTCTTCGCCGGGTTCGGCCGGCGCGGGACGTTCATCCATCATCAGGTCCATCGAGGGCGCCTCTCGAACAAGTGGCACTACATCCGATCGCTCGTGCCGCGGGCCGAGACGCTGATCGCGGTGCTGGATATGGACGACTACCTGATGCACGCGGGCGTGGCGGAACTGCTGGCCCAGGTGGCCGCCGGGGGCGCCGAGTTGGCGGTGGGCGCCTCCTTCCGGCCGGACAAGCCGATCAAGCTGTATCCACTCGACTTCCGGAGCGCGGCCAAACACCGCGGCGCGGGTAATGTCTGGGTCCACCTGCGGTGCTTCACCCGGAGCGCGTTCGACCGGCTGTGCATGGAGGATCTGAATCTCGACGGCGACTGGATCCGGGACTGTTCCGACTACGTCACCATGGTGCCGATGGCTTGCCGGACTTCCCACCACGTCATCCTCGGCGGGCTCCTGCACGTCCACGAGCGGAGCACCATGGCCGGCGAGGCCATCCGGAGAAACCGCAACCGGATCATCGACGAAGTTCTCCGCAGGAACCAGCCGTGAGGGTCCTCATCACCGGAGCGGCCGGCTTCATCGGCGCCCACCTCTCAGCGAGGCTGCGGACCGCGGG
Source organism: Myxococcaceae bacterium (assembly GCA_035637895.1). Lineage (GTDB taxonomy): Bacteria > Myxococcota > Myxococcia > Myxococcales > Myxococcaceae > DASRBA01. Next base: position 2,211 of record DASRBA010000271.1, on the reverse strand, counting down.
CCATACCGTTCTCGGCATCGACGTGGTCGAGCCGAGCGTTCCGGCGCCGCTCCACCGCCTGCGCCTGGAGTTGGCCGGATTCACTGGCGAGGACTACCTACGTACCGACATCCTCGATGTGGATGCTCTCCGAACCGCGTGGCGCCGCTTCCAGCCTGAGGCGGTCGTCCACCTGGCGGCGCTCCCGGGCGTTCGCGACTCGATGCGGTTGCCCGACCGTTACCGGGACGTGAACGGGCGCGGGACGTTGAACGTCCTCGCCTGCTGCGAGGACTTCAGCGTCGCGAAGTTGGTGTTCGCATCCTCCTCGTCCGTGTACGGCGCCGCGGGCGTCGAGGCCCCCGCCCGCGAGACGGATGCGCCGGGCACGCTGCGCAGCGTGTACGCAGAGACCAAGTGGCAGGCGGAGCTGGCGGTCCGGGCGTCGCGTTTGAGCGCGCGGGCAGTGGTGCTCCGCCTGTTCAGCGTCTACGGCAGCCACGGGCGCCCGGACATGATGCCCTGGAGGTTCGCCGAGAAAGTGTTGCGGAACGAGCCGGTAGAGCTCCACGAGGGGACTCGCCGGGACTTCACGCATGTCCGCGACGCGGTCTCCGCCATCGAGGCTGCCCTGAGCAAGGCGGCCGGGTGCGGGCCCGCGGTCTACAACGTCGCCAGTGGGCGGCCGGTGGAGACCGCCGAGTTCCTGCACCTGCTGGCATCGAACCTTGGCCGGCCCGCGCAGGTGCGGCGAGTCCCTACGCCACCGGAGCTGCCGGCGTCCACCTGGGGAGACATCCAGGCGATTCGCCGTGATCTTGGATGGGTCCCGGCGGTGAGCCTCCATGCCGGCATCTCCGAGGTCGCCAGGTTCCACCTTCGGGAGGTCAGTCCCTTCTGCGTGCCTGGACGAAGCTGGACGGCGGCGGCGGACACCTCCGCCATTCAAGCAGCGGTTATTTCGACGAAATCCAAATGACCCCGGCGGGATTCGAACCCACGACCTGTGGTTTAGGAAACCACCGCTCTATCCAACTGAGCTACGGGGCCGGGAAAGTGGGCGCAGTAGGGTTCGAACCTACGACCCCTGCCGTGTGAAGGCAGTGCTCTACCGCTGAGCTATGCGCCCGTCAGCGAAGGGCGGCGAACGTGCCCCAAGCTCCCGGGTCTGTCAACGGAGAAGGGCGTCCAGCTTCTCGTCCAGCTCTCTCACCCTCCGCTTGAGTGACGAGAGCTGCTTGCCCACCGCCTTGTAGTCGCTCCGGGTGGCGAAGCTGAACGCGTGCATCAGCTGGTCCTGCCCCCGGTCCAGCGCCTGCTTGCCCCGCTGCACGCTCCCGATGGCGGAGGCGATCTTCTGCGCCCGCTGCTCGTCCGCGAACAGCTTCTCCATCGCCTTCTGCGACAGCGCCAGCGCCTGCTTCTTCAGCTCGTTCGTCAGCCCCATGCTCTCAGCGCTCCTCGTCCGCGAACACCGTCTCCAGCTTGCCCAGGAGCCGGTCCGCGATGCCCTTGTGCTTCGCCCGTTCAATCAGCGGCTGAACATCTCCCTGGATGCTGATCCTCCTCCGCAGCACCGCCTCCACCGGGTCCAGCGTCCCCTGCAGCAGCGCCTTCCACACCGAGTACGGCGCGCGCGCCAGGTACGCCGGCTCGATCTCCTCCAGGTCGTCCGGATCCTTCAGCACCCGGAGCTTCTTCACCTTCCCGCCGCTGGGCTCGATGTGCGCCACGAACGTCGCCGCCAGCCTCCCCGGCTCCGCGTCGATCACCACCCCGAAGTCGCCCTCCCAGCCCAGCCCCGCCTGCGCGGTCTCCGGGTCCGAGTTCAGCAGCGCGACGGCGGCCTCCGCCCACTCTTTCGACGGGAAGATCGGCACTTCTCACCCGCGACCGAGGATCCGCTTCAGGCTGGAGAAGATCCCGCCGCTGGGCGCCTTCGGCTCCTCGGCCGGGGCGGGCTCCGCCGCCGTCTGCCGCCGGGCGTTGTCCGCCTCCAGCGCCTTCTTCAGAGACTCCGGCGTGTCCTTGGTCGCCAGCTCCACCTGCTCCAGGCCGGAGGCCCCCTCCACCGTGACCCGCAGCAGGCACTCCTCGGTGAGCCGGAAGTCGATCTTCTTCCCCGCGCTGGTGGCCTTCACCCGCAGCGTGCCCAGGTACTCGTTGTCCACCACCAGCTCGCTGTCGCCCTGGAAGATGTCCACCTCGATGAACTCCGCGCCCGGCTCCTTG
>DASRBA010000270.1:0-5549 GCA_035637895.1 Myxococcaceae bacterium | reverse complement strand
GGAGCCCATGCAGTACCCCGAGGGCATCCCCTACGTCGTCGTCGGCGGCGAGCTGGCGGTGGAGCTGGGCCAGGTCACCGGCAAGCGCGCGGGCAAGGTGCTGCACGCGCGCCCTTGAGCGCCGCGCCTCGCGTCAGAGGTGGATGCCGAACGCGGCCAGGTAGTCGACGCGCGCGTTGGTGGCGAGGCAGGCGTTGATGTCCGTCACCCAGGGGTTCTGCGGCAGCCCGCCGTTCATGTGGGACTCGACGGTCAGATCCTGGCCGCTGCCGCTGAGGAAGGGCACCAGGTTCACGTCCTGGTGCGCCGCGATCGTCAGCTCCGTGCCGGGCGAGAAGCCGGGGGCGCGGTCGTAGCGGACGATCTCCGTGTCCGTCAGGCCGGCGGTGTTGGCCGGGTCCGGCTTGGCGAGGATCCACGCCGAGTCCACCGAGTTGAAGTCCTGGATGCCCGACTTGGCGTTGAAGGTGACGTTGAGCGGCAGGATCTCCACCTCGCCCGCGTTGCTGTCGAACAGCGGGATGGCCCCGAGGGTGACGATGAACGTCAGCGTCAGCTCCGCGCCCGGCTGGGTGCCGCTCATGGTGATGTCCGTGAGCTGCTTGCAGATGCCGGGCTCCTTGATCTCCGCGAAGAACCACTTGGAGGGTCCGCCGCAGCCGGAGGCGAGGGCGAGGAGTGGGAGGGCGAGGAGTGCGTGGCGAATCGTGCGCGTCATGGTTCCGGTCTCCAGGCTCAGAAGTAGACGATGACGCCCAGCTTGATCGAGGGCGCGGTGAGGGTGATGGTGGGGTCCTGCGCGGTGATGCTGGTGTCCGGCGGGTTGTTGGCTCCCGCGGCCGACTGCTGCACCAGCTCCTGGAACCCGTGGAGCGTGGTGCGGAGGTAGCTGACCCCCAGCCGTAGGAAGATGGTGAAGGTCTTCGGTATCCCGAACTCCAAGCCCAGCGTCGCGTCGGCGTAGTCGTACGCCACCTGCTTGAGGAGGGCGCTGTTCGGGACGTCGTAGCCGGTACCCTGGAACGCGGTGGCGAGGATGGGCGTCGCGTCGCCGCCCAGGAAGTGGCCCACGTCCAGGTTCAGCGAGGGCGTGAACGGGAAGTAGAACGGCGCCACCGACACGCCGCCGCGGAAGCCGAAGGCGACGAAGTTGTAGGCCCCGCCCGCCGACAGCCGCAGCCACGTCATCGGCCGGAAGATGGCCGAGGCGCCCACGCCGTCCGGGATGCCTCCCTCCAGCATGATGCCCCAGTTGGTGGGTTGCTCCGCCGGAGCCGGGGGCGTGGACACCGGCGCCGGGGTGGGTGCGGTGTACGCGGATGAAGACGAGGAGGCCGCCGAGCTCGACGAAGACGAGGGCGCGGGTGCCGCCGGGCCCATCGTGGATGAGGACGAGGACGAGGACGTGGACGTGGACGGCGCGGGCGTGGGCGCAGCTGGGGCGGGCGATTGCGCCAGGGCGTGCGCAGCCCATAGCGCAGCGGCGATCGGGACGACGCGCATTCGGATCTCCATGCGTGGGGTTGGAAGCGTCACCAGAGGAGAGCGGAGCCGGCCCAGCTCCCTCGCGGTCTCTCAAGTGTTGGGCCTTCCCGGGGCCCGGTCAAGGACTCCACGTAGGGACAGGTACGCGGAAGAATTCAGCGGCGTTCTCGTGCGCCACCTTCGCGATGAGCTGGGGTGAGAGGTGACCCTTTCCCAGAAGGTTTACCAGCCGCGCCAGAGCGAGGATGTCGCCTGCGCCCGCGCCGGCGCTGGAGGAGACCATCAGACGCTGCGCGCCGCGCCGCCGGATGATCGCCACCGCCGCCTCCGCGGTCAGCTCGTCCGGGTGGACCGCCAGCGCCGCCCAGTACCCGCACTCCAGCACCAGCGGCACCGTCGCCGCGCCGGCCCGGTCCACCAGCACCCGCTGCGGCGGCAGCCCGGACTCGCCCAGCATCCGCAGCGCGCGCTTGGTGACGCGCTCCTTGTCGCGCTTCGGGGTGGTGACCAGCACCGGCAGCTTGAGGCGGCGCGCCAGCTGGAGTTGCTCGGAGAACGCCTCCACCTCCGCCTCGCCGCCCTGGTGCAGGCCGATGGCCCCCAGCGCCACCACCTTCCCGGCGGTGAAGTAGGAGGGCAGCGCGGAGAGCACCTCGGACAGCCCGCGCCGCGGCACCGCCTGCGGGTGGACGCCCAGCGCCGCGTAGCCGCGCACCCCCGCCGAATGAAGCCGCGGGAGGTGGCGCTGCACCAGGTCGTCGAAGTGCTCGCGCAGGGAGGCGGCGGTCGCGCGCGGCTGGGCCTGCGCCGCCACCACCGCGGCCGACAGCCCGAAGAAGCGCATCGTCTCCAGGTCCGCCGCGGACGCGCCCTCCAGCTGCAGCCGGACGTCGAACAGCGGCCGGACGCCCCCTTCCGCCTCCTTGGGCGGGTCGGCGGCGGGCGGCCGGCGCATCAGTCCTGGCCCCCGCCCGAGCCCTCGCGCCGCGGATCGCTCACCGCGTAGCGCGTCCCGTCCTGGGGGCTGACGTAGACCGCGTTGGGCGCGCTCCACACCGGCACCTTGCGCAGCGAGTGCCCGCGCTGCTGCAGCGCCGCCACGGTGGCCGGCTCCAGGCCCCACTGGTCCAGCCACAGCTGGTCCGGGAGCATCTGGTGGTGGACGCGCCCCAGCGCCACCGCGCGCTCCAGGTCCATCCCCGCGTCCACCACGTTGAGGATGATCTGCGCCACCGTGGTGGGGATGGTGGACCCGCCGTTGCTCCCCGCCACCAGCATCACGTCCTGCGGCCGGTCGCGCATGAACACCAGGGTGGGCGTCATCGAGGTGAGCGGCGTCTTCCCCGGCGCGATGGTGTTGTTCTCCCCGTTCACCAGCCCGTCGTGGTTGGGGGTCCCCGGCTGGGCGGTGAAGTCGTCCATCTGGTCGTTGAGCACGAACCCGTAGCCCTTCGCCATCACGCACGAGCCGAAGTAGCCGTTGACGGTGGTGGTCAGCCCCACCGCGTTCCCCTGCCGGTCCACCACCGACAGGTGCGAGGTGTGCTTCTGCATCGACGGCGGCGGCTGGGCCTCGTCCTGGGGTTTCGGGGCGGCGTTCCCCAGGAGCTTCGCCGAGGGCGTCGCCTTCTCGCGGTCGATGGAGGCGGCCATCTCGTCCAGGTGCTTGGCCCCGAGCAGCTCCTCCAGGTCCACCCGCACGAACGCCGGGTCGCCCAGGTACTTCCACCGGTCGTAGTACGCGCGCCGCATCGCCTCCGCCAGCACGTGCATCCCCTCCGGGTCCCGGTACGAGGCGCCGAACGGGTACGCCCGCTCCATCACCCCCAGCACCTGCAGCATGGCCACGCCGCCCGCGGACGGCGGCCCGGCGGTCACGATGCGGTGGCCGCGGTAGCTGCCGGTGGCGGCGTCGCGCCAGCGCGGCCGGTACGCCTTGAGGTCCTCCGCGGTGAGGATGCCGCCCCGCGCGCGCACCGAGTCGGCGATGGCCTGCGCGACCTTTCCCTCGTAGAACGCGCGGTCGCCCTTGGCCGCCAGCAGCTCCAGCAGCTTGGCGATGTCCGGGTTCTTGATGATGGTGCCGACCTTCTTCGGCTCCCGGCCCCCCGCGGGCGCGGGCTGCAGGTACAGGGTGATGAGGTCCGGGTCGGTCTCCACGCACGCCAGCCGGATGCCGGCCATCTCGCGGAACATGGGCGTCGCCCAGAAGCCGTTCTTCGCCGCGGCGATGGCGGGCGCCAGCACGTCCTTCAGCTTCAGCTTCCCGTAGGTGGCGTGCAGCTCCAGGTAGCCGGCCACCGCGCCGGGCACGCCCACCGCCAGCCCGCCGTCCGAGGAGAGCTCGGGCACCACCTTCCCGTCGCGCACGAACATGTTGGCCGTGGCCGCGCGCGGCGCCACCTCGCGGAAGTCGAGGAACGCCTCTTCCTTGCGCGCGTGGTCGTGCACCACCGCCACCCCGCCGCCGCCCAGCCCGGAGTGGTAGGGCGCCACCACCGCCAGCGTGAACGCCGCCGCCACCGCCGCGTCCACCGCGTTGCCGCCCTTGTCCAGCATCTGCACCGCCGCCGCCGTCGCCGCCGGGTGGGCCGTGGCCACCACGCCGCCCCGGTACGGCCGGTCCGCGCGCGCCTCCCCGGTGAGGAACGCGGCGACGATGGCGATGGTCCAAATCAGCGCTTTGTGCACCGGAATCTCCAGCGGTTGTGACCGTTTTGGCTCAGTGAGCAGATCGTGTGACCGAAAAGGATTTCGAAGTGTCTGGAATTCGGGGGCATTTGCAACAGGTGAAGGATGATCCGAAATGGTCGGGGGATTGCATCGAGGCGGGGCATGAGCGCCCCCGGAGTATCCCCCGAGCTTCGAGCACCTCTCTCTACATCGGTGAAGTTCTTCGACTGGAACCGGCCGCAGACGGCCGAGGCGGTCGAGATCTCGACCCGGGGGGTGTTCCTGAAGACCACGGCGCCGCTGGCGGAGGACCGCCTGCTGACGCTGCGGCTGCAGCTGACGGACGGGACCCGGCCGTTCACGGTGCTCGGCAGGGTCATCCGCACGGTGAAGGGCAGTCTCTTCCGGCCGGGCGGCATGGACGTCCGCTTCATCGACCTGGCGGCTTCGGACCGGCTGACGATCGAGGCCTACGTGCAGCGCCGGACCCTGAGGGCGGCGTGAGCCAGCCCGGCCCCGGCGGCAACGCTCGTCCTCCGGGCAGCCCGGCCCCGCAGAACACCGTCTTCCGTCGTCCCTGCTTCCAGATCGCCGTCCAGCCCAGCGGCGAAGGCGCGCAGCTCGGCGTCCAGGTCGTCGCGGCCCCGAAGTCGGGGCGCTAGGGCGCGGGCGGGTAGAGGTAGGCGAGGATCTGGTCGATCCGCTTCGACCACGCCGCCTCGTTGTGGCCCGCACCCTGGACCTGCAGGTAGAAGAGGTCGTCTCCCTGCACCCAGCCCTTGGACACCAGCACGTCGCGGAAGCCGGCGGCGTTCTGCACCTCCTCCGCGGGCGTGGTCCCCTCCGCCGTGCCGATGTCCTCCCAGATGCGCAGCGGCAGCTTGGAGGTCAGGCCCGTGTAGCGGGTGGTGATGTCCTTGTTCGACCACCAGATGGAGGGCGACACCGCGCCGATGCGGTTGAATGCCTCCGGGTGGCTGTAGCCCAGGTAGAGCGACACCAGGCCGCCCAGCGAGGAGCCGGCGATGCCGGCCGGCTCGGAGGCGCGGGTCCGGTAGGTGGCGTCGATCCGCGGCTTGAGCTCCTGCAGGAGGAACCTGGCGTAGTTGTCCGCGTTGCCGCCGCCGTTGTTGGGGTCGGCCACCTGGGTGTACTCGGGGATGCGGTTGCCGGTGTTGTAGACGCCCACGATGATGACCGGCGACATCTGGCCGCAGCGGAGGAGGCGCTGCGCCGTCTCGTCCACGCCCCACTCGCCTGCGAACGACGTCCGTGGGTCCATCAGGTTCTGCCCGTCCTGCATGTAGAGCACCGGGTAGCGCGTGGTGGTGTCGTCCGAGTACCCCACCGGGAGATACACGATGACGTCTCGCGTGTTGCCGAGGAAGGTG
>DASRBA010000269.1:0-18528 GCA_035637895.1 Myxococcaceae bacterium | reverse complement strand
GGTGAGGTCGTCCATCTGGAAGTAGAGGCCGGGCTCCACGGTGAGCACCATCCCCGCCTCCAGCTTCCCGTACTTGTACGCCTCCATCCGGGCCTGCGCGCAGTCGTGCACGTCCAGCCCCAGCATGTGGCTGACGTTGTGGAGCGAGTAGCGCTTGTAGAACTGGTGCTCGTCCTTGAGCGCCTCCGCGGCGGAGGTCCTGAGGATGCCCAGCCCCTCCAGCCCCTCCGCCAGCACCTGCATCGCGCGGCGGTTGGGCTCCATGAAGTCGTTGCCCGGCTTCACCGCCTCGAAGGCGGCGGCCTGGGCGTCGTGCACCAACTGGTAGATCTCCCGCTGCTCCTTGCTGAACTTCCCGGTCACCGGGAGGCAGCGGGTGATGTCCGCGGTGTAGAGCGTGTCGCGCTCCACGCCCGCGTCGAGCAGCAGCAGCTGCCCCGGCTTCACCTCGCCGTCGTTCCGCGTCCAGTGGAGGATGCAGGCGTGCGGGCCGGAGGCGGCGATGGTGCCGTAGCCCACGTCGTTCCCCTCCACGCGGGCGCGGAGGTTGAACACGCCCTCCACCACGCGCTCGCTCTTCACCTCGTGCTCGCGGAGCGCGCGGATGACGTCCTCGAAGCCGCGATGGGTGGAGGCGATGGCCGCGGAGAGCTCCTTCACCTCCTGCGCGTCCTTGAGCAGCCGCATCTCGGAGAGCGCGGCGGCCAGCGCCTTGTCGAGGTCGTTCTCCGGCTTCTCGCCCTGCTTGGGCTCCTTGCGCGCCGGGAGCACGGAGTCCACCCGCTCCGACATCCCGCGCACCGAGCGGTACTTCCCGCTCGCCTTCAGCGCCTCGAGGGTGATCTTGAGGTCCGGCAGGCCGCGGCACTCGTCCACCGCGAAGCGCTCCTTGCTCTGCGGCACGCCCAGCCGCGGGCCCACCCACAGCTCGCCCTTGTTGCGGTCGGTGAAGAAGGTGGAGTCGGCGTGGCCCGGGTTCGGCTCCACGAAGAGCACGTCCTTGTGGCCGCCGCCCTCCTGCGGCTCCATCACCAGCACGCAGTCCGGCTCCACGTTGCCGGTCAGGTAGTAGAAGTCCGACCCCGGCCGGAACCGGTAGTTGGTGTCGTTGGCGCGGACCTTCTCGTGCCCGGTGGGGACCACCAGCGCCTCGCCGGGGAACAGCTTCGACAGCGCCCGCCGCCGCGCCGCGAACGCCTCCGCGCCCTTCAGCCGGGGCGTCGGCTTCCCGGACGCCGGCTTCCAGTCCTTGACCATGAACTCCAGCAGCGCCGGGGGCGGGACGGTGTCGTGCGTGGCGGGCTTGGCCGGCTCCTTGGCCGGTTCGGTCTTGTCGAAGGTCATGGGCGCACTTTTGCCCCCAACAGGTACGGGACGCAAACCTCCACGCGCAGCACGCGGGGCCCCAGCGTGAAGGGCTGGAAGCCGGCCGCCCTCAGGAGGTCAACCTCGAAGGGCACCCATCCCCCTTCCGGCCCCACGGCGAAGGCGGCCGGCTCCTCGGCGCCCAGCGTGGGCATGGGCCCTTCCGCGGCCGGGTGGGGGAGGAGCTTCCGGGCGCCGGAGAAGAGGGACGGCAGCTCGTCCTCCACGAAGGGGCGGAAGCGGTCGCGCACCAGCACCTCGGGGAGCACGGTGTCCCGCGCCTGCTCCAGCCCGAGGACGAGCAGCTCCTCGACGAAGGCGGGGGCCAGCACCTTGGAGTCGAAGTAGCTCTTCTCCACCCGCGCGGCGTTCAGCAGCACCACCCGCCCCACCCCGAGCGAGGCGGCGGCGGGCAGCACCTTCTTGAGCGCCTTGGGGCGGGGAATGGCGAGCAGCAGGTCGGCGCGGGCGCGGGGCGGTGGCGGGTCGGTGAGCGAGACGCGCAGCTCCAGCAGCTCCGGCTCCGCGCGCAGCACCTCGCCCAGGCCGACCAGCCCGCCCAGGCGCCCGACCCGCAGCGACGCGCCGTGCGAGGCGCGCAACACCTCGTGCGCGTGGCGGGCGCGCCGGCCGGCGAGGCGGACGGTCTCCGGCCCGGTGAAGTCGTCGTCCCTGAGCAGCAGCAAGTTCACAAAGGGCACGATCTCACGCCAATTCGCGCACGCACACGCCCGGGTCGGGTAACCTCCGCTGCCGTCATGGGCTACCCGCGCTCGGATCTCGCCGCCGACCTTCGCCGCCTCGCCGCCAGGAGCCTGGCGAGCAAGGACGACCTGAAGAAGTGGTACGCCGAGGCGAAGAAGATCACCGATCGCCTGGGGATGATGACCTTCGACGTGGACGGCCCCGACCTGGGCCAGCACTACGCCTTCATCTTCCAGTACATCGCGGACGCGGAGATCCGCCTGCGCGACCCGAAGCTGGCGGCGCTGCAGAACAGCAAGCTGGCCGAGGTGCTGTCCGCGCTCGAGCAGAGCTGACGCGCGCCCTCTTCAGTGCAGGTTGGGGGCCGCCGGCTCCGCGACCAGGGCCGGGCCCTGGGTGCCCAGCCGCGCGGGGCCGCAGAGCACCTCGCCCAACTCCTCCACGGAGATCTTCTCCCCCGGCGCGACACCGCGCTGGAACGCGAACCTCCCCTCGTCCAGGCGCTGGTGGAGGATGGAGAAGCCGCGGTCCGACCAGAGCAGGAGCTTCACCTCCGTCCTCGCCTCGTTGAAGAACAGGAAGGCGTCCGGGAGCGGCTCGTGGCGCTGGACGGCGCGGCGCTCCGCCGCCCGCACCTCCTCGCGGTTGGCCAGGTCCTCGGCGGTCATCCGGTCGGTGAACGGCGCGCCGCCGGCGTGGACCTGCGCCCCGTGGGAGAGGAAGAGCACGGGCAGGCCGCGCAGGCGCGGGCCCACCGCCGGGCGGTGCCGCCCATCGTGGCCGTCGCCGTTGTCGATGGGATCTCCCGAGCTTTGGTCGGGGTCCCCCGAATAGAGGAGGGGTTCGTGGTGGTGCGCGTCCGCGTCGGGGGGCGGGTGTGGATGACCGGGCATGTGAGGGCTCCTGGTGGGGAGGGGGTTGCACGGAGGGTGCGCATGGCCCTCCGGTCGCGGGAGTGGGTTGACCGCCCGGCCCTCCGGCTGCTCTGTGAAAAACAGTTCAAGGTTTTCCGGCCGCTGCGTTGCCTGGAGGGGGGGCGATTCGTGGAGACCCACGCCATGCCGCCGTCCGACCGCGACACCGGAATGTTCATCACCCTGCACGGCCTGGAGGCCGCCCTCGTGTACACGCGCGCCGCGGTGCTGGTGGCCCACCCCGACCTGGGCGAGGAAGGCCCGAGCGGCCGGCGGCTGATGAAGCTGGACGCGGCCGGGCGGTACGCGGTGGAGGTGGAGCGGGAGCGCATCCGCGCCATGGTGGCGGTGGGCCAGGCGCCCCGGGAACGGGCGGCATGAGCGTCGCCGTCCCAGGGCTGGACCGGGCGCCCTTCCAGCGGCTGCACGAGATCGGCAAGGCGCTGATGCGCTCCGACCGGCTGGAAGACGTCGCCCCGCGCGTCCTCGCCCTCGCCGCGGAGGACGGGCTGGTCCGCAGCGAGGTGCTGATCACCGCCGCCGCCGGCCCGGAGCATCCCTTCGTCTGGCACGGCGCGGACGTCTCTCCCACGGCGCTGCGCGGCGCGGTGGCGCGGGCGCGGGCGGCGTACGAGGCGCTGCAGGGCCCGCCGCGGGTGGTGAGGCTGGACCGGGAGCCGAGGTTCGCCGCCTATCCGCTGGCCGGCTCGGAGGGAGTGGTGCTGGGAGCGCTGGCGCTGGAGTGGGCCGTTCCCGCGGACGGCGAGCGGCTGGCGTTCGGCGAGGACGTCTCCGACCTCCTGGCCCTGTCCATCGACCGCGACGCGCGCGTCCTCCGCGCCACCCGGAGCCGCGACGATCTGCTGTCCACCGTCTCCCACGAGCTGAAGAACCTGCTCGCCGTGCTGCGCGCCAACCTGGAGCTGTTGCAGCGGTCCGCGGCGCTCACCGACTGCGACAAGCCGCGCGTCCAGCTCGGCCGCATCCAGTGCGCCACCGACCGCATGGGGCGCCTCATCCACGACCTGCTGGACGGGGGCAGCGCGGAGGCGCGGTGCCTGTCCGTCGAGCCGCGTCGGCTGGAGGTGGCGCCCCTGGTCGCGGACGCGCTGGAGGCCGCGGCCCCGCTGGCGGCGGGTCGCTCCATCCAGCTGCACACCGAGGTGCCCGCGGCGCTTCCGCGGGTGATGGCGGACGCGGCGCGGCTGCAGCAGGTGTTCGCGAACCTGCTGTCCAACGCCATCAAGTTCAGCCCGGAGGGCGGGGCGATCGCCGTGCGCGCGGAGCCGTCCTCCGGAGGGGTCGGAGCGGTCACCTTCTCCGTGCGGGACCACGGCGCCGGCATCGGCGAGGAGGACCAGCCGCACCTGTTCGACCGCTTCTGGCAGGGGCAGCACGTGGCGGGGGAGGGGTACGGGCTGGGGCTGTTCATCGTCCAGGGCATCGTCCGCGCGCACGGCGGGCGGATCTGGGTGGAGAGCGAGGTGGGGCGCGGCGCCACCTTCTTCTTCACCATCCCCGCCGCCGGGGCGGCACCGTGAAATCCGCGACAACTCAAGGAAACGGGTGGGCTGCGTTACCGGTACGAGGGTCACGGGATGGTCGCACCGAGTTGTTCTTCTTCCGGACACGGCGGAGCCGGCGGGACGGTGGGTGCCTCCGGGGGGATCCTACAATCCCCGCGCGATGACGAAGGGCGACCGGGAACGCTTCGAGGCGTTCGTGCGGACCAGTCGCCGGGCGATGCTCCGGATCGCACAGAACCTCTGCCGAGCCTCCGGAGTGGATCCGGAGGACCTGGTGGAGGAGACGCTGGAGCGGGCGTTCGGGAAGCTGGAGCACGGGGCGGGCGCGGACCCGCTGGCGCTGCCGTTCGTCGCCACGGTGATGACCCACCGGTACATCGACCTGTGCCGGCGGCGGCGCGCGGAAGGCGTCGTCCCGGAGCCGGCGGCGCCGGAGGCGGAAGGAGAGGTGGCGGCCGTGCCGGAGCCTGAGCCCATGGAGCGGTGGCGGAGCGTGCCGGACGCGCGGCTGCGCGAGGCGATGGCCACGCTGCGGCCGGAGCGGATCCGCGAGGTGTACCGGCTCCACGCGACCGGGCTCCGGTACAAGCAGATCGCCGAGCGGCTGGGCATCCCCGAGGGCACGGTGGGGTCCGACCTGTCCGACGCTCGCCGCCAGCTCCGGAGGCTGCTGGGGAGGTCGGAATGAGTGGGATGGGCGGGGTGAGCGGGACGAACGGAGTGGGCGATCCACACGCCGACCTCTCGATGTTCGCCGACGGCGAGCTGGAGGCCGAGGCCGCGGAGCGCTTCCGCGGCCACCTGGCGGCGTGCGACCGGTGCCGGCGCGAGCTGTGCGACCTGGTGTCCCTGGAGATGGCGGCGGCGCGCGCGGTGGAGGAGGCGCCGGCGTGGGCGCGGTTGGGGCGGGCGCGGGAGGCGCTCCGGGCGCGGTGGCGTGCCGCGGCGGCGGTCGCGGCGGGAATGGCCGCGGTGGCGACGGCGGCCGTCGCGGTGATGGCGGTGCAGTTGAGCGAGCTGCGGATGCTCCAGTCGCCGGTGCGGGCGATGGAGGTCCGGCTCCCGAATCGGCCGCACCAGCAACTCTCGCCGGCGCGGGGCCCCGAGGAGGCGTCGCCGGAGCTGCCGCTGCTGGCGCTGGGGTGGCTGACGTGGCGGGGGGATTCGCTGGGGATCGCGGAGGCGTACCTCGTCCGGGGCCAGCTCCAGCCGGCGGAGCGATGGCTGGCGCGGGCGGAGGTGGGGGCGGACGCGCTCGCGGCGCGGGCGGCGCTGGACCTGTTGGCGGGGAGGCCGGAGGACGCGGTGCGCGACGCGGAGGAGGCGCTGCGGAGGGACGGCCGCAGCTCGAGCGCGCTGTGGAACCGGGCGCTGGCGCTGCGCGCGCTGCAGCTCCCGCTGGTGGCGGCGCAGTCGTTCGACGCGGTGGCGGCGCTGGGCGAGCCCGGGTGGGCGGAGGAGGCGAGGGCGTCGGCGGCGGCGCTGCGCGAGGGGAGCGAGCGGCGGCAGAAGGCGTACGCGGACATGCAGGCGCGGTGCCGGGCGGCGATGCGCGGCGAGGCGCCGTTCCCGGTGGAGCTGGCGGAGGCGTCGCCGCGGCAGGCGCGGATCTGCTTCTACGACGCGCTCCGATCGGCGGGGACGGCGGAGGCGCTGGCGGCGCTGGAGCCGGCGGCGGCGGCGCTGGGCACGGGCGCGGTGCTGAGGGCCGCGGAGGCGGGGGTCGCGGCGGCGCGCGTGCCGCTGGCGCGCCAGTACGCGGAGGCGCTGGTGGCGGCGAAGGCGCGGGCGTACCGGCGGGAAGGGAGCGAGGGGTGGCTCTCGCTGGCGGCGGCGGCGCGGGCGGCGAAGCAGGCGGACATCGAGCTGGGGGCGATGTTCTTCGTCCCCGCGGCGCGGCTGGACCTGCGGCGGTACCGGGAGCTGGCGCTGGCGGCGGGCGATCCGTGGTTCGAGGCGCTGGCGGAGGAGCGCGCGGCGGAGGTGGACGAGGCGCAGGGGCAGCCGCTTCGGGCGCTGGAGCGGCTGCGGGCGTGGGAGGGGCGGTGCGGCGCGGAGGTCCGGGTGGAGGACCGCTGCCTGACGGTGGAGCGGGTGATCGCCTTCGGGGAGGCGATGCTGCACCGGACGGCGGAGGCGAAGGCGGCGGCGAAGCGCGCGCTGACCCACGCCCGCGCCGAGGGCGAACCGATGATGGAGCTGGGGCTGCTGGAGGAGCTGGGCCAGGTGTCCCGGCTCCGCGGCGAGCTGGAGATGGCGCACGCGTACCTGGACGAGGCGCTGGCGCGGTCGCCCGGGTCCTGCGAGGTGGCGGAGTGGGTGCGGTCGGAGCTGGCGTTCGCGCACCAGCGGCGGCTGGAGTTCGACGAGGCGCGGCGACAGGTGGACGCGATGGCGGGGTGCGACCGGCCGCCGTCGTTCAAGCGGATGTACACGCTGGCGGACCTGCAGCGGACGCGCCCGCGGGCGGGGGACGAGGCGCTGCTGGCGCGCGGGGCGGAGGCGATGCGGGCGGAGGGCGCGCGGCCGGCGGACCTGGCGATGGCGGATCACATCCTGGGGCGGGCGAAGGTGGAGACGGATCGCGCCGGGGGCGAGCGGTTGCTGCGGCGGGCGATCACCGAGGCGGAGGCCCTGACCGGCAGCGACCGGACGCCGGACAAGGTGCGGTCGTACAGCTACACGTCCCTCATCCTGGAGGCGGGGAAGCGGGGCGAGCTCGGCGCGGCGCTGGCGCTGTTCGTGGAGGAGCGGCGGTGGGCGGCGCCGCCGGCGTGCTCGGTGTGGTTGACGTTGGATGACGAGCGGTTGCTGGTGGTGGCGGTGGACGCGCACGGCGCGGTCGCCGGCCGCTATGACGGCCAGCGGACCCGCCCGCCGGCGGAGGGCGAGGCGCTGGCGCCGCGGGAGCTGGTGGACGCGGTGCGGGGCTGCGAGGCGGTGCAGGTGATCGCCCGTCCGCCGCTGGAGGGTCGGCCCGGGCTGTTGCCGCCGGACGTGGCGTGGAGCGAGGTCGTCCGTCGAGGGCCGGCCCCGGTGGCCGGGCAGGGGCCGCGGGTGGTGATCGCCTCGGTCGCTCAGCCCGCGTGGCTGGGGCTCCCGGCGTTGAGCGCGCCGCCGCCGTCGCCGGGCGAGGTGCGCCTGGAAGGCCCGGCGGCCACGCCTTCGCGGGTGATGCAGGCGGCGCGCGACGCCTCCGTGCTGGAGCTCCACGTCCACGGCATGCGCAATCCGGAGGTGGCGGACGCGTCGTCCCTGGTCCTCTCCCCGGAGCCCTCCGGCCGCTTCGCGCTGGCCGCGGGCGACGTGCGGGCCGAGGTGCTCTCCGGCCACCCGCTGGTGCTGCTGGCGGCGTGTAGCTCCGGCGACACCGTGCAGGACCTCTCGCAGAGCGACGGCCTCCCGGTGGCGTTCGTCCAGGCGGGCGCGCGCGCGGTCCTCGCCGTCAACGCGCGGGTGGAGGACGCCGAGAGCGAGCAGTTCTTCCGCCCGCTCCTCGCCAGCATCCAGGCCGGCGCACTGCCCGCCGCCGCCCTCCGCGCCGCGCGGGAGGAGTGGAACCGGGCGCACGGCCCGAGTTGGGTGGACCAGGTGGTGCTGTTCGAGTGAGGCGGCCGCCGGCCTTCAGTTCCCGGTGAGCGAGTCCGTCTCCCGCTTGATCTCGCCCTTCCACGTCTCCGCGTCCTTCCCCGCCCCGACCTTCGCGGCCTTGGCGGCGCGCTGGCGCTCCACCAGGTCCGCGTGGGTGGTGAAGTACGGCAGCGACTTGCCGACCAGCTCCGTCACGCTCTCCATCTTGTGGTCGGTCATCACCTTCAACAGCTCTTCCTTGAGCTTGTTGATGATCTCGTACCCCTGGAGCATCGCCCCCGTGCACACCTGCACCGTGTGCGATCCGAGCAGCATGAACTGGGCCGCGTCGAACCCGGTCTCGATCCCGCCCATCCCGGAGATCGGCGTCTGGGGCAGCGCCCGGGCGATCTCCATCACGTGTCGCAGCGCCACCGGCCGCACCGCCTGGCCGGAGTAGCCGCCCGGCACGGTGTAGCCCTCCACCGTGGGCATGGGCCGCAGCGTGCGCAGGTCGATCCCGGTGATGCAGAGGATGGTGTTGATGGTGGAGATGCCGTCCGCGCCGGCGTTCGCCGCCGCCTTCGCCGGCACCACCGGGTTTCCGATGTTGGGCGTCATCTTCGCCCACACCGGGATCGTCGAGACCTCCTTCACCCAGCCCACCACCTCCTCGCAGATGGAGGGGTCCTCGCCCATCGCCATCCCCATCTTCCGCTCCGGCAACCCGTGCGGGCACGACAGGTTCAGCTCGAAGCCGTCCACCCCCGTGGCCTGCACCTCGCGGATGATCTGCTGCCACGCCTCCTTCCGGTACTCCTCCATCACGGAAGCGATCAGCACGTGCTTCGGGTACTGCTTCTTCAGCTGCCGGAACTCGTCCAGCCACACCGAGTACGGCCGGTCGGAGATCAGCTCGATGTTCTCGAACCCGACGATCACCTTGTCGTCCTCGCGCGCCTTGGTCTTGGCGTAGCGGGGGGCGGTGTTGATCACCTTGCTGGAGTCCAGCGAGATGGTCTTGCACACCACGCCGCCCCACCCGAGGTCGAACGACTTGGCGATCACCTTCGCGTTGGTGCCCGGCGGGCCGCTGGCCAGCAAGAAGGGGTTGTCGAAGGGAATACGGGTAACCGTGGTCTTCAGGGACGGCGCCATGGCGTCCTCCAGCCGCTGGGGATAATCCATAGTAGACCTGGATCCGCCTCCCATGCGCGCCACCTGTGCTCGATGCCGCCGCCCCCGCGCGACCTGCTACTGCCAGGACCTCCACCCCGTCCCTACCCGGACGCACGTGGTGTTCCTCCAGCACCCGCGCGAGCGCCGGGTCGCCATCGGCACCGCCCGCCTGGCACACCTGGCCCTGGCCAACTCCGAGCTGCACGTGGGGGTGGACTTCCAGTCCTCGGACCGGGTCCGCGCCCTCGCCGCCGAGCGCTCCGGCGACGTGGCCCTCCTCTTCCCCTCCGAGGGCGCCACCGACGCGCCGCGGCTCAGCAGGCCCCCCAGCACCCTGGTGGTGATCGACGGGACCTGGCCCCAGGCCAAGAAGCTCCTCAAGCTCAACCCCGCCCTCCTCCAGCTCCCCCGCGTGGGCCTCCGCCCCCGGCGCCCCAGCAACTACCGGATCCGCCGGGAGCCGGCCGAACACTGCCTCTCCACCGTGGAGGCCGTGGCGGAGGTGCTCTCCCACCTGGAGGGGGACGAGGCGCGCTTCACGCCCATGCTCCGGGCCTTCGACCGGATGGTGGACCACCAGATCGAAGGCCGCGCCGCGCGCGTGGGTCCGGGGCGGAAGAAGCGCCGCCGCGTCCGCGCCCGCCGCCAGTGGGCGCCGGAGGTGTCCCGGCACCTGGACGCGCTGGTGCTGGTCCACGG
The DNA here is from genome assembly GCA_035637895.1 of Myxococcaceae bacterium. Lineage (GTDB taxonomy): Bacteria > Myxococcota > Myxococcia > Myxococcales > Myxococcaceae > DASRBA01. The sequence goes on along the minus strand of DASRBA010000269.1, from coordinate 8,570 downwards.
GGAGGCCAACGCCCCGCCGTTCGAGTCGAGGGAGCGGTTCGCGCCGGAGCTGGTCCACCTCGCCGCGCTGAGGCCCTCCACCGGGGCGAGGCTGGAGCTGCTGGTGGCGCCGAGGAACGCGCTGGGTGAGTCCATCCCGAGGTACCTCGAGATCCCGGCCGGCGAGCTGCGGGCGGGGGCGAGCGAGGCGGACGCGCTGCGGGCGTGGCGCGACTTCGCCGGCGAGGACGCGGTGGTCGGCGCGTGGGGGACGTTCGCGCTGGAGCTCCTGCGCGCGCTGGGTGATGGGCCGCGGACGTCCATCGACCTGCGACAGGGCGCCATCCGCGCGCTGCGAGGGCAGAAGCCCGGCGGGGTGGAGCGGGCCGCTTCCCTGCTCACCGGGCGAGAGGGGACGGCGGTCGCGCGCGGGCGGTGCGGGCGCAGGCTGGCGTCGCTGGAGACGGTGCTAGAAGGGTTGTTGAGAGCGCCATGAGCGAGGTCGCCGCCAACCGGTCCAACAAGCTGTGGGTGCTGCCGGCGGCGGCGGTGTTGCTGCTGCTGGCCGCGCTGATCGGCTCCTGGGTGAGCGGCCACACGGAGCCGGAGCACCTGCCGATGGCCGCCGAGCCTCCGCGGCCGAGCGCGCCCATGCCGCCGCCCGTGGCTGCCCGGCCCCCGCCGTACCGGCCACCCGCCGCGGTCCCGCCGGCCGTGCCTCCGCCGTCGAGGGAGGCGCCGCCGGTACAAGCTCCGCCGCCCGCGCACGTCGCGTCGGTGCCGCCAGGGATGCCGGTGCTGCCGGCGATGCCGACTCCGGCGGTGATGAACGGGGTGCCCGGTCCGGTGGTCCCGCCGCCTCCGCCGCCGCCCGGGGGGCCTCCTCCAGCGAATCGTCCGGAGGAGGGGGGGACGGTCATGAAGTGGCGGTTCCAGCCGACGCCGGAGCAGAAGCACCAGTACCCGCTGCCTCCACCGCCTCCGCCGCCGCCTGGTATGCCGGCCCCCCCGGCCCCGGGTCAGTAGCCGGCCATGGCGGGGCGCCGCGGCGCGCGCGTGGAGGAGGCGGGGCGCTGGGTGTTCAACCGGCTCGCCGCCGCCTACGAGTCGAGGCCCGGCTACCCGGATCCACTCGTCGCTCGGCTCGCGGAGCTCGCGGGAGCGCACGGGCGCGTGGTCGACCTCGGCGCGGGCACCGGCGATCTCGCGTTGCCGCTCGCGGCGCGAGGGATCGGCGTCACCGCCATCGAGCCCGCGCGCGCCATGCTCGACGTGCTGGAGCGCCGGGCGCGAGAGAAAGGGATTGCGCTGCGCGCGAGTGGCGCGTTACGCGCAGCACACCGTGGGGCGCTGCGCGCGGGAGAGGGCGGCGCGCCGAGCGCACGTGATGATGGTGCCCTCGTCACCGTTCACGCCCCCGCCGAGACGACTGGCCTCCCGGGATCCTCCTTCGACCTGGTCCTCGTCGCCGACGCCCTCCACTGGCTCGACCCGGAGCTGGCGGGCGCGGAGATCGCCCGGCTCCTCGCACCCTCCGGCGCGCTCGCGATCCTCGAAGCGGAGCTTCTCCCCTCCCCATTCCTCGACGCCCTCTGGCCCCAGCTCCACGCGTCCAACCCCAAGACCCGCCCGCGCGCGCTGGACCTCTCCGGCCCGAGGACCCACCTCTTCTCCCTCGCCACCCCGGGCTCCACCCCCACCACCGAGACCTTCGACGCCGACCACCCCCTCACGCCCGAGGCCGCCGCCGCCGTGGTGACCTCCCTCTCCTTCGTCGGCCCCGCGCTCTCCCCCCAATCCCTCGCCTCCCTCACCACCTGGGCCTCCGACCACGCGCGCGCGCACGGGGCCTCCTGGCGCCGCCGCCTCCACCTCCACTGGGCGATCCGGAAACGACCCTGGAAATAGCAAGGGCGCAGCGCACATCCCGAAGGGGCCCGGGAGCGCGCTGCGCCAAGAGACGTCGAGAGAGGAAGCGGCCTAGCTCAGCCTGACCTTCGTGTTCGTCGTCGACGACGTGAACGAGTCCGTGCTGATCGACGTGTTCGTCGAGGTGTTCACCCCCGGCTGGACCGGCAACTTCCGCGTCCCATCACCACCACCATCGGCGGAACCGGTGGACTTGCCACCACCAGTCGTCCACGTCGTCGGCGTCTTCGAGGTATCCACTTTCATGAGACGACCCTCTGCTGGGGGGATCTGAACTCTTCAATATTATCCCAAAATTCGAGTTTGAGTTGCTTAGAAACCGAGAAACTACAATGGGTTACGATGTCGGTCCCTGTCTTCCCCTCGTGACGTCGCGCCCCTGCGGGGAGCCGATACACTGACCCGGTGTCGGATCAGCCTCACAATCCTCCGAGCGGCTCCGGGCGCCAGCCGTCGTCGCCGCTCGGGCGCGCGAGCTCCGCCGACGAGCTGCCCACCCGACAACACGAAGTGAAGTTTTCCGATCCCGGCGCCGGCCCGCGCCCGCCCTCGCACCCCAAGCTCACGCCGATGCCGCTGGGCGGCCCGGAGGCGCAGCGCACCACCGCGTCGCAGGTCATCTCCTTCAGCACCCCGCTCGACCGCGGCTCCACCGTGGGCCGCTACCTGATCGTCAACCGCGTCGGCGAGGGCGGCATGGGCGTGGTCTACGCCGCCTACGACCCGGAGTTGCAGCGCACGGTGGCGATCAAGCTCCTCCGCCCCGGCGGGGACAGCCGCTTCGGCACCGCCGAGGAGCAGCAGGCGCGCCTGCTCCGCGAAGCGCAGGCGATGGCGAAGATCTCCCATCCCAACGTCATCTCCGTCTACGACGTGGGCCCCTACGGCGACGGCGTGTTCGTCGCCCTCGAGTTCATCGACGGCCTCACCCTGCGCGAGTGGATCCGCGAGAAGCCCCGCCCCTGGCGCGAGATCCTCGACGTGTTCATGAAGGCGGGCCGCGGCCTGGCGGCGGCGCACGCGGCCGGCCTGGTCCACCGCGACTTCAAGCCGGAGAACGTCCTCGTCGGCAAGGACGGCCGCGTCCGCGTCACCGACTTCGGCCTCGCCCGCCAGGTGACCGAGGGCGGCGCGCTGGAGGACGCCCCGCTGGGCCTCCCCGCGCCCCCGTCTCCCGAGGTGCTCTCCAGCTCCAAGGCCAGCTCCGACCGGGTCGAGGTCGCCCACCTCACCCACGCCGGGGTGGTGATGGGCACGCCCAAGTACATGGCGCCGGAGCAGCACGCCGGCGGCCTGGCGGACGCGCGCAGCGACCAGTTCGCCTTCTGCGCCGCGCTCTACTGGGGCCTGTACCGCAAGCGCCCCTTCGACCACCGCGCCCTCTCCCAGGCCACCTCCCAGCAGCGCAAGCTGGCGATGAAGGCGCCCGGCCCCACGCGGGTGATGATCGCCGCCGGCAAGGCCGAGGGCCCGGTGCTCTCCGGCTCCGCGCTCCAGGCGCTGCTCAAGGAGCCGCCGCGCACGCCCCGCCTCCCCGCCGGCACGCGCCGCGCGCTGATGCGCGGGCTGAACATGGTCCCCGAGGAGCGCTTCTCCTCCATGGACGTGCTCCTGGACGCGCTCGACGCCGGGGCCATCGTCCAGCGCCGCCGGATGTACGTGCTGTCCGCGGCCGCGGCGGTGCCGGTGCTGGTGCTGCTGGGGCTGGGGTACCGCCAGTACCTGCACGTCCACTACTGCAGCGGCGGGGGAGAGAAGCTGGCCGCGGTCTGGAACCCCACCGCCCAGGCGGAGATGGAGCGCGGGCTGAAGGCCAGCGGCGCGCCGGACGCCGCCATGGCCGCCACCAAGGTGCGCGACGCGCTCGACAAGTACGGCCGGGACTGGGTGGCGATGCACGCCGAGGCCTGCCGCGCCACCCGCGTCCGCGGCGAGCAGACCGAGCACGTCCTCACCCTGCGCATGGCCTGCCTCGACCGCCGCCTCAAGGACCTCCAGGCGGTGGTGGGCGTGCTCAGCGCCGCCGACGAGAAGATGGTGGAGAAGGCGACCGACGCCGCCCAGGGCCTGGCCTCGCTCAAGGGCTGCGCGGACCTGGAGGCGCTCACCACCCAGGTGACGATGCCGGACGACCCCGCCGCCCGCGCCACCATCGAGAAGGTGGGCACCATGCTGGCGGAGGTGAAGGCGCTCTCCGACGCCGGCAAGTACAAGCAGGCCGCCGCCATCTCCAAGGAGTCGCTCCGGCTGGCGCAGACGGTCACCTTCCGGCCGATGGAGGCGGAGGCGCTCTCCTGGTACGGCTGGCTGCAGGCGCTGAGCGCCGGCGACGCCAAGGGGGCGGAGCATTCGCTGGTGCAGGCGATCTACGCCGCGCGCGCCGGCCGCGACGACCTCACCTCCATCAAGGCGGCGATCCGGCTGATCTGGGTGCTGGGCGGGATGGCGTCGCGCTACGACGACGCCCACTTCTGGGAGGGGATGATCCGCGCGGACCTGGAGCGCGTGGGCGGCAACGAGGAGCTGGAGTGCCAGATGCTCTCCAACGTGGGCTCGGTGCTGATCTTCGAGTCCCGCCCGGACGAGGCGCAGAAGGCGCTCCAGCGCGCGCTCCAACTGGCGGAGAAGGACGGCCCGCAGCGCGCCAAGATCCTCTCCAACCTCTCCGTCGTCTCGCTGGAGCTCAAGCGCTACGACGAGGTGATCGCCCTGGCGCGCGAGTCGCTGGACCTCATCGCCCGCACCCGCGGGCCGGACCACGTCTCCGCCGCCTACGCGCACGAGTCGCTGGGCCGGGCCTACTGGGGGAAGAAGGACTACAAGAGCGCGCACGTGGAGATCGAGCGCGCGCTGGAGATGTACAAGCGCTCGCTGGGGCCCACCCACCGGCAGGTCTCCGACGGGATGGACGCGCTGGCGGAGCTCCTCCGCTACGAGGGCCGCTACGCCGAGGCGGTGGAGGTCTCCAAGAGGGCGCTGGAGCTGAAGGTGAACGCGCTGGGCAAGGACGCCCCGGACCTGACGTACTCGCTCATCGGCCTGGGCCTGGGCTACCTGGGCTTGGGGCAGGGCGCCCGCGCGGCCCCGCACTTCGAGCGCGCGCTCAAGCTCTCCGTCGAGGACCCGCGCAAGCAGGCGGAGGCCAGCTTCGGCCTGGCGCGCGCGCTGGCGTCCACCGGCGACCGGGCGCGCGCCCGCGACCTGGCGAAGGAGGCGCTGGCCACCTTCCGCCAGCGCGGCGACGTCGACGAGGCGAAGGAGATCACCGACTGGCTCGAGTCCCCCGCCGCCTCGGGTTCCAAGAAAACGGCTCGCCGCTGACGGGAAAGTGATCGCGTGCGTTCGAGCGCGCAACTCGCGCGCGCTCGCCCGGGATAATCGCACACGAACCCACCCTGTACTCCCCAGGCACTTCTCCCATGGACCTCAAGAAGCTCACGCAGACGATCGCGCACGACCTCCAGAAGGTGGCGCAGCCCATCGGCCACGCCATCGAGACCGCCGCTCACGCCGTCGCGGACGTCGAGAAGAAGGTCGCGCACGGCATCACCGGCGCGGTGGACGCGCTGGAGGGGAAGGGCGCCAACGCCGCGCTGCGGGAGATCGAGAAGCAGCTGCGCCCCGCGCTGTCGGACGGGAAGGTGCCGCAGGGCTCGGACCAGTCGCTCTTCGGCGGCCTGAAGATCGACTACGGCAGCATCCTCTCCAAGATCGACGTGGAGAAGGTGAAGAAGGTCCTCTCGTGGGTCTTCCCGCCGCACATCCACGACCCGGACGGGGACAAGTTCAAGAAGCAGACGCAGCCGCTCCGCGACGCGCTGGGGCAGGTGCGGTCGCTGCGCTCGCAGCTGGACTCGCTGCCGCCGGGCGACCCGCGCCGCCCCCAGGTGGAGCAGCAGCTGAAGGAGGCGGACGGCAAGCTGCAGCAGCTCTCCGGCTACACCGAGCAGACCGCGCCCAAGCCCGGCGCCCTCTGGATCGACCCGCAGCTGCAGAGCAAGGAGATCCCGGGCGGGCAGGTGAAGGCGTCCACGTACCCCACGCAGAAGCCGGTGCTCCAGCCGCCGGACCCGCTGGAGATGATGTTCGCGGGCGGCAAGACGGTGAACCTGGTGGGTGACGACGGCAAGGTCACCACGGTCTCCTCGCCCGAGCAGTACAAGCAGATCGTCGCCGCCAACCGCGCCGCCGCCGGGATGCCGCGGACGGACGGGAACCCCATCGCGGTGCACCTGTCGCTGGAGGGCGGCGGCGGCAAGGGCAAGCGCTACGGCCCGGCGTTCTCGGAGATGCTGGAGCAGGGCGTGGTGCCGGCCAGCGTCAGCGGCACCTCGGTGGGCTCGATCGCCGCGGGCCTGATCGCCGCCGGCGCGGACCCCAAGCGCATCTCGGAGATGGTGAAGGACCCCGCGCTCTCCAAGTGGTTCGACGTGGACCTCATCCCGGACGACGGCGGCGTCACCAACGGCCAGGTGGCGTACGACACGCTGGACCGCTGGCTGCGCGAGGTCACCGGCATCAAGGACCGGCCGGTGACGTTCGCCGACCTCAAGATGCCGTGCCAGCTCATCGCCGCCACCTACGCGGACTCCGCCCCGCCCAAGGGCAAGGAGGACATGACCAGGCCGGAGAACCGCACCTTCGTCTTCAGCCAGGAGACCACCCCGGACACGCCGGTGGCGCTCGCCATCCGCGCGTCCATGGCCATCCCGGCGGTGTGGGACCCGGTGGAGATGGTGGACCCGACCACCGGCCGCAGCGTGCACCTCACCGACGGCGGCGTGTTCGACGGCCTGCCGATGCACTACGAGAACAACAACCTGCCCGTCATCGGCATGCACCTGTACGAGCGGGACTCCAACCTCGCCGCCGGCGACAACGTCAAGCAGGCCAAGCCGCTGCCCAAGGACAACCAGGACGCGACGCACATCATCTGGAACGCGCTCAACGGCTGGACGATGCACCAGGACTCCGCGGCCGACGCGCGCGACTACCAGGACCGCAACGCGCCGAAGCCGGGCGACTTCATGCTGGGCGTGCCGGTGTGGAACCTGGAGAACCCGAACCAGGAGGACGACACCTTCGGGCTGACGTACGACGAGAAGGTGGATCCCATCCTGGACAAGCAGAGCCGGCAGGTGGTGGAGCGCTTCCTGCGCCAGGAGCTGGACCAGATCGGCAAGCCGGGCGCGAGCGGGAAGAACATCGACAACGTCGTCCCCGCGGACCTGAAGTTCAGCGTGCCGGTGGCGTCCGGCGGCAAGAGCTACACCGCCAGCTACGGCGGCGGCGACACCGTCACCTTCACCGGCGCGGACGGCAAGCGGAAGGACGTGAAGCTGGGGCAGGGGGCGATCGACGCCATGTGGCTGGACGGGCAAGCGTTCGGCGACCTCTCCGCTCAGCTCCGCAAGGCGTTCGAGGACGCGAAGTAGTCGACACCAAAGCGTCCCCAGGAGGGGTGAACAGTCGCCCCGGGGCGCCTTGGCCGTGGAGGTCCGCCGTCCGCATATCTGCGGCCTATGGACATCCACGTTCTGTACAACGGGAAGCTGGCGAAGCCGGTGCCAGGGCTCCTGCTGCAGGCGCTGGGCATCGCGGTCGGTTTCGCCGCCTCCTCCAGGGTGCTGGCGCGCGAGGGCGGGCTCGCGGTGGTGGCGCAGGTGATGGTCGGCCTGGCGGGCTGGACGCTCTTCGAGTACGCGCTCCACCGCTGGGCGATGCACTGCCGGATCCGCAAGGTGTGGGAGCTCCTCCACCAGCAGCACCACCAGATGCTCCAGATGCACAACCCCGGGCACCGGCTGCTGCACCCGTTCGTCCCGCTGCTGGTGTGCGGCGGCGGCCTGGCGCTGCTGCTGCGCGGGAGCGGGGCGGGCGCGGCGGTGCTGCTGGGGTACTGGATGGGGTACGCCCTCTACGAGCTGGTCCACTGGGCGCACCACGACGAGCAGCTCTCCGAGGTGTTCTCGAGGTGGGAGTACTACCGCCGCCGCGCCGCCACCCACCGCGACCACCACTTTCGCCACCCCCGCGCCAACTATGGGTTCACCACCCAGCTCTGGGACCACGTGTTCGGAACGTCGCTGGCGCTTGAAGATGCGCCCCCCTTCTCCCGTCGATCGGTAGGTGGGTAAGCGAGAGGTCAGAAGTCCCTGCAATGACGCCAAGTTGACCGGGTACGGACCCTATGAAACCCTGCGGTCCGGCCGGCCCTCCAAGATGCGCTCTCCTCCAGCGGCGTGGCGCCTGTTCGCAGTGGCGCTGGTGGTCATCGCGGGCGCCGCCGCCGCCCAGCCCACGCCTACGCTCGTCACCGGTGGACCCGCCGCGGCCGCGCTGCCGTCGGGTGGACCGGGGCTGTGCGGCACCTCCGCGCTCTCGACCTCGCCCGCGAGCGACTTCCCGCAGCAGACCACCACCTTCAACAGCGGCGTGAACGCGTTCCTGGACGCCCGGACGGGGTCGCGCGTCACCTCGGTGCTGCGGACGGCGTTCGACCTCTCGAACAACAACCAGACCGGGATGGGCCTGAGCCAGGGCGACTTCGTCGACGCCCAGCTGCCGGCGTGCCCGTCGTGGGGATGCCCGTTCGCGTTCAACGACACCACGACGTCCTTCGGGTCCCGGTTCCGAGGGTACCTCAACGTCCCGCAGGACCT
>DASRBA010000268.1:0-5683 GCA_035637895.1 Myxococcaceae bacterium | reverse complement strand
GCGGAAGATCGCGTCCAAGGAGAAGTAGCCCGGTTCGCGCAGGGTGGCGCGATGGAGGAAGGCCACGGGCGCTCCCGGCACCCGTGGCCTTCGCGTTTCCTGGCTTCTTCGCGCGGCCACCCGCGAAGCCCGATGATCGAGCGGCGCCGCGGCCTTCGCGTTTCTCGTGACTTTGCCGGGCCCGGCCCGCTATCAGTCTCCCTTCGTGCCGCGCGCCGAGCCGCCCCCGTTCTCGCTGGACGCCCTGCCGGAAGAGTCGGCGGTGGACGAGCCGCTGCGGGAGCGCTTCCGGGTGCACCGCGAGCGCCGCGCCCGCGCGATGGGTGACGAGGCGTCGCTGGACCGGCAGGGCGCGCGGCTGGCCAACCTGCGCACGGCGGCGTTCGTGGCGGCGGCGGCGCTGCTGGTGGGGACGTACTTCGCCGGCTGGCCGAAGGCGCTCTACGGGGCCGGCGCGGCGGCGGCGCTGGCGTACGTCGCGCTGGCGGTGGTCCACCACCGGGTCATCCTCCGCGAGGAGGCGGCGCGCATCCGGCGCCGGGTGAGCGAGCGCGGCATCGGCCGGCTCACCGGGCAGTGGCAGCGGTTCCCCTCGCGCGGAGAGCGCTTCGCCTCCGAGACGCACCTGTACGCGCCGGACCTGGACGTCTTCGGGCAGGCCTCGCTGTTCCAGCTGATCGACGAGACCGCCACCAAGCACGGCGAGGAGGTGCTGGCGGGGTGGCTGTCGAAGCCGGCGGGCGCGGAGGAGGTGCAGGCGCGGCAGGGCGCGGTGCGGGAGCTGGCGGCGCTGCTGGACTTCCGCGAGTCGCTGGCGGTGGAGGGGGCGCGGCTGAGCTCGGCGAAGGCGGACCCGGCGCGGTTCATCGAGTGGTGCGAGGGCGGGCCGTACCTGGAGAAGGTCCGCTGGGCGCGGTGGGTGCCGGCGGTGCTGCCCCCGCTGAGCCTGCTGGCGTTCGTGCTCTCGCGGACGGGCGTCACCCCGGACTGGACGGGGTGGCCGCTGTTCGCGGTGCAGCTGTTCGTGCTGCTGTGGACGCGCGGGCCGCTGTCGGAGCTGTTCGACCGGATCAGCGCCGGGGAGCGGTCGGTCATCCGCTACGACGAGATGGTGGCGCTGGTGGAGTCGCAGGCGTTCCAGCACCCGCGGCTGCTGGCGCTCCAGCGGGGGTTGCAGAGCGACGGGACGGACAGGGTCTCCACCCACCTGGCCCGCTTCGCCCGCGCCTACGCGTTCGCCGAGCTGCGGCTGAACGGGCAGGTGCACGCCGTCGTGAACTTCCTCAGCCTGTGGGACCTGATCTGGATGTTCCGCCTGGAGGTATGGCGGCAGGCGCAGGGGGCGAAGGTCCGGAGGTGGTTCGCCTCGCTGGCGGAGCTGGAGGCGCTGTGCAGCCTGGCGGCGTACGCGTACGCGCGGCCGGCGCACGCGTTCCCGAAGGTGGGCGGGAAGCTGCGGTTCGAGGCGCGCGGCCTGGGGCACCCGCTGCTGGAGCGGCCGGTGGTCAACGACGTCTCGCTGGCGGCGGAGAGGTCCGCGCTGCTGGTGACCGGCTCCAACATGAGCGGGAAGACCACGCTGCTCCGGGCGATGGGGGCCAACGCGGTGCTGGCGCTGGCGGGCGCGCCGGTCTGCGCGGCGGAGCTGGAGCTCTCGGAGCTGCACGTCCTCACCAGCATGCGGGTGAAGGACTCGCTGGAGCGCGGGGTCTCCTACTTCTACGCGGAGGTGAGCCGGCTGCGGGTGCTGCTGGACGCCGCCGCGGAACGCCACGGCCAGGTGCTGTTCCTGCTGGACGAGATCCTCCTGGGGACGAACACGGTGGAGCGGCAGCTGGCCTCGCGCGAGGTGCTGGCGCTGTTCCTCCGCACCGGCGCCATCGGCGCGGTCTCCACCCACGACCTCTCGCTCGCCTCGCTGGAGGGGTCGCCGGAGTTCTCCGTCCGCAACGTCCACTTCCGCGACCTGCTCAGCGGCGGGCAGATGACCTTCGACTACCGGCTGCGCGAGGGCGTGGTGGACACCACCAACGCGCTGCGAGTCTTGCGCCAGGCGGGGATCCCGGTCAGCGGGTAGCGCGGTCGGGAGCGAGGTGAACGCTGTTCGTCAACGCCGCGCGGCCGAGGCCCTGCAACGGGGTTTGGAGGGAGAGGAACCCCGCGTCGTTGAACTGGTCCGCGGGGAAGGAGGTCGCCACCCCGATGACCTCCGCCGGCCGCTCGAGGTCGTCCGGGAGCTGGAACTCCACATCCCAGGCGCCGTTCACCGGCTGGCGATTGGCATTGGCGAAGGAGAGCTCCCCCGGTACTTGCACCGGCCACGGCCTCTGGACCCGCGCGCGCGAAGGCTCGATCATCACCAGCGTCGGCATGCAGAAGTCGAAGGTGGAGCAGGGAATCCACATGCGGCAGTGCCCGGCGCCACACTCCAGCTTGGGACCGGGCTCGTCCGCGAACGGAACGAACCTCGCGGAGAGCCCCGAGTCGAGCAAGGTCTCGGAGAGGTCCCCCTCGCGCAGGCGGCCTTCGGAATCCTGCTTCATCACCGAGATCATGGGGCGGTACCCCAGAAGCTCGACCCGCAACAGCGAGGCGCGGGTCGCTGCCGCCCGTGGGCCCCCGGCGCACGTCAGGGCGAGCACACCGGCGACGAAAGGCCGCATGCCTGCCTGACGCCCCTGCTCAGGCTTCGGTTCCATCGGCGCCGGAACGTCCTGAACGAGATCCGGGTTGTCGACGGTGATGCTGACCCCGCGGACGGAGGCGGCGACGCGGGAACGGGTAGCCCTCCCTGCGGCTCACTGCGCGCCGTCAGCGCCGTCAGCGCACACGCAACCACGAACACGCGTCGTGAATGCAACCCCTCCCTGGCCGTTGGACGCCGGCCAGGGCCATATTGTCGCAGGCCATGTTAGGAGCGCCCCATGTCCAGGCCCGATCCCCACTCGTACGCGGATGACACCCAGCCCTCGACCACGCGGCTCACCTGGAAGGCCCGGGTGGACTTCGCCGAGCGCCGCCTGCACGGTGAGGCGCTGCTGGCGCTCGACTCGGCGCGCGGCGGGCCGCTCGACCTGGACACCCGCGACCTGGAGATCCAGTCGGTGGAGACGGCGGACGGCAAGCCCATCCCGCACACGCTCCACGGGCCGATGCCGATCCTCGGCTCGCGCCTGCGGGTGGAGCTGCCGCAGGGCGCCGCGGCGGTGCAGATCCACTACCGCACCAGCCCCCATGCCTCCGCCCTGCAGTGGCTCTCGCCCGCGCAGACGGCCGGCGGCAAGCACCCGTTCCTCTTCAGCCAGTGCCAGGCGATCCACGCCCGCTCCGTGGTGCCGCTCCAGGACACTCCGCGGATCCGGATCACCTTCGACGCCGAGCTGACCGTCCCCGCCGCGCTGCGCGCGCTGATGGCGGCGGCGCACGTGGGCCGCGAGGAGATGGCCGGCGAGGCGCTGGAGCGGTACACCATGCCGCAGCCCATCCCGCCGTACCTGCTGGCGCTGGCGGTGGGGCGGCTGGAGTCGCGCGAGCTGGGGCCCCGCTCGCGGGTGTGGGCGGAGCCGTCGGTGGTGGAGGCCGCCGCGCGCGAGTTCTCCCAGGTGGACGAGATGATCCGCGTCGCCGAGAAGCTGTTCGGCCCGTACGACTGGGACCGCTTCGACGTGCTCACCATGCCGCCCTCCTTTCCCTACGGTGGGATGGAGAACCCGCGGCTCACGTTCCTCACGCCCACCGTCATCGCCGGGGACAAGTCGCTGGTGAACGTGCTCGCCCACGAGCTGGCGCACTCCTGGACCGGCAACCTGGTGACCAACGCCAACGCGGAGCACTTCTGGCTCAACGAGGGCTTCACCGTCTTCGCCGAGCGCCGCATCCTCGAGGTGCTGGAGGGCCGCGAGAGCACCGCGCTGCACGCCGCGGTGGGCAGGCGCGCGCTGGACGAGGCGATGGTGCAGTTCGCCGCCGAGCCGCAGCTGACGCGGCTGGTGACCGAGCTGTCCTCGGTGGATCCGGACGAGGCGTTCTCCCAGGTGCCGTACGAGAAGGGTTGCCTCTTCCTCCAGGTGCTGGAGGACGCCGCGGGCCGCGAGAAGTTCGACGGCTTCCTGCGCGCGTACGTGAACCGCTTCCGGTTCCAGTCGATCACGACGAAGGACTTCCTCAAGCTGCTGGAGGAGACGCTGCCGGGACTGGCGAAGAAGGTGGACGCGGACTCGTGGCTGCACGGCGAGGGCATCCCGCCGGGCGCGCCGCAGCCCAGGTCGAAGAAACTGGACGAGCTGCAGGCATGGGCCGGGAAGATGCCGCCCGCGGACGTGGCGAAGGCGTGGAAGCCCAACGAGTGGGTCCTGTACCTGGAGGCCACCGAGCACCCCGCCCCGGCCCCCCTCATCTCCGACCTGGACCAGTACTTCCACCTGACGAAGAGCACCAACTACGAGGTGCTGGTGAGCTGGCTGCAGCTGGCGGTCCGCTCGAACCACGCGCCCGCGCTGCAGCGGACGGAGGAGGTGCTGGGGGCGGTGGGCCGGATGAAGTACCTCAAGCCGCTCTACCGCGCGCTCCTCCACGCCGAAGACACCGCGAAGCTCGCCCGCCGCTGCTTCGACCGCTACCGCGACCGGTACCACCCCATCGCCCAGCAGGTCATCGAGGGGTTGCTGCGGTCGTCTCCGATGGGGCGGTGATGTGATGAGAAAGGCTCACGGGTCCCGCGGGGAGATTGTCGCGCCAGCGGTGAGACAATCTTCTGCGCTCTCGCGCGCCTCCTCCTTCGACGAGGTCCTCGCCCTCATCGAGGCCGCCAAGCGCCGGGCCTACCAAGCCGTGAACACCGAGCTTGTGGGTCTCTACTGGCGAGCACATCAACCGCAAGCTTGACAGCGCTGAGCGGGGTGAGGGCACGGCTGATGCGCTCGCAGCAGCCATCGCGCTGGAGCATTCGTGGGTTTCGAGCCCAAACCTGTTTTCGGATGCGTCAGTTCTATGAGACGTACCGGCCGACGAGAAAGTCTCACCGCTGGTGAGACAATTATGGTGGACCCACTGGTCACCGAGTAGAGCGCGAGCGACTCGGTCAGCGGGTAGCGCCCTCCGCGCGATGCGCTCGCTCTTCGGGAGTCGGGGGCCTGACCTTCGTTTGCCACTCCTTAGCGCTGGCGCCGAAGGTCGAGTAGTTCCTTCGAGCTTCATCCAGGCTGACCCGGTTGGCGCCTCCGGTGTAGGTCGGGTCGCGGTACTGCGCGTCATCATCCTCCCAAAAACACACCGGACAGATGGCGAAGGTCCCTGGCGGTTTCTCGACGAGCGTCGGATGGCCGCAGCACGGGCATGGATAGGCGTTCATTGGATCTGTGTGAACCAATAGGTGATGCCCTCCTCGGGTCGGAAAAATGTCCGGATCGTGCCCTCCGCGGTACCCACCGCGAACTCATTCGTTCTCATGTTGTACCTGAGGATGTCGCCATTGGCCCGCGTCGCCCCGACGATCTCGCCCTCGGGTCGGCTGTTCAGGAGTTCTTGAGCGCGCCGCAGGTACTCCTCCCGTGAGATCTGTTCGGCTCCCCATTCCCTCGCGTGCTTTTCGAAGTGCCGTTCGAGCTCGCCCTCCGGGAAGGCCCATGCACGTTGAGGGGACGCGACGGCTTCGTTCCCCACACTGGCCATGTGGGCCGTCGTA
>DASRBA010000267.1:0-35498 GCA_035637895.1 Myxococcaceae bacterium | reverse complement strand
GTGGAGCGGGACCGCGTGCCGCGCCTGGTGGGGCTGGACGAGAGCGCGACGTTGACGGTGAGCGACCTCACGGTGCGCGCGCTCATCCCGCCCGGCAACGGCGCCGCGACGGTGACGTACACGCTGGAGAGCGAACAGGTGACGGCCGGGCCGGGCACCTTCGCCCTGGGCGGTGAGTCGGCGGAGGGGTCGGTGATGCCGTACTCGCTGCTGGGCCTGACCTCCGGGTTCCACACCCTGCGGGCGACGGCGCAGTACGCGGATGGGACGCAGGCCACGCGCGAGGTGCCGTTCGAATACGCGCCCTACGACAACGCGCCGCTCTCGTGGGCGGTGGACATCTACCCCATCCACGTCTCGCGCTGCTCGCGCTGCCACGACCCCGCGGGACCCGCGCACGACCTGTCCACCTTCGAGCTGTGGAAGGCGGACGCGGCGCGGATCGCCGCCGCGGTCTCCGACCGGCGGATGCCCGCGGACGGGCCGCTGGACCCGCTGGCGCGGACGAAGATCATCCGCTGGGTGCAGACGGGGGCCGCCCCGTGAAGCGGGTTGAGTCTGAAGGGTGCAACCGGTGGCCGCCGCCCCGGCACACCTTCCATGGGCGCGCCCCGGCCCCGCGTTTCCTCGCGGCGGCCGCGAGCCTGCTGCTGCTCTGGGGTTGCCGCGGCGGCGTGCACTCGCCGACCGAGCTGGACGCCTGCTCGAACGCGCCTCCCCTGCAACTCCTGGTGCCGCGCAACACGGTCCACGTGCAGGACAGCTTCGACCTCAACGCGGCCGGCGGCACCGGCGCGGAGCACTGGCAGTTCGGCGTGGACGGCGACGACGCCGGCGCGCCCACGCCCTCCGGCGCGACGGTGACGGGCTTGCGGTACCGCGCGGGCGACACCCCCGGCACCGACGTGGTCTGGGTGGCGGACCGCCAGTGCAACGTGCGCGCGGAGACCCCGGTGACGGTGCTCCACGCCTTCGACCTGGCGCCCTCCGACATCGTGGTGGCGCCGCGCGCCGCGTTCCTCTTCCAGGCGCAGGGCCTCCTGGACGCCGGCGCCTACACCCTGGAGGTGAACTCCACCGGCGCCACCCTCAGCGCCGCCGGCCGCTACACCGCGGGCGGGGACGCGGGGACGGACGTGGTGCGGCTGCGCGACACCGGCTCGCAGGACTCGCTCTACGCCACCGTGCAGGTGAAGCCCGGCGCCACCTTCCGCGCCCTGCCCGCGCTGATCGCCGCGCCCGCCGGCGGGTGGGTCTCGCTGTCCGTGCAGGACGGCTCCGACCGGACCACCTGGGCGCTCACCTCCGGGCCGGGGACCCTGAGCGGCGGGACGCTCACCTTCCCGGACGGCGCGTCGGGCGTGGCGCAGCTCACCGCCACCGACCCGTTCCTCAACCGCACCTCGACCGCGAAGGTCCGCGTGCTGGACGAGCTGAAGCGGACCAGCACGCCGCACGGCCGGCTGACCGACTTCGCGGTGGTGGTGGCGGGGGACTTCGACGGAGACGGGGCCCAGGAGATCGCGGTGGGGGTGCCGGAGAGCGACCTGACCGCCTCCCAGGGCGGCGCGGTGTTCTTCTTCCGCGACACCGCCAACGGTCCCCTGGAGATCCCCGAGTGGCGCATCACCGGCACCTCCGTCACCGCGAACCTCGGCGCGGCGCTGGCGGTGGGCGACTTCGACGGCGACCGGCGGATGGACCTGGCGGTGGGCGCGCCGGGGGCGGACGTCACCGTGGCGGACTCCGGCGCGGTGTACCTCTACCGCTTCGGTCCGAACGGCCCGCAGCTCATCCGGCCCGGGCTCACCGGCAGCAGCGCCGGCCGCGGGCGCTTCGGCAGCGCGCTGGCGGCGGCGGACGTGGACGGGGACGGGCTGACGGACCTGATCGTCGGTTCGCCCAACGCGGACCTGGCGGTGGCCGCCAACCAGCGCGGCGTGATGGACGTCTTCTTGAACCAGTCCTCCAAGGGCCTCCCCACCATCGCGCAGATCCGCCTCTCCGGCTGGGACGTGCGCAGCGACGGCGGCACGCTGGCGTCCAACCCCAACCTCCACTTCGGCGCCGCGGTGTCGGTGGCGGACGTCAACGACGACGGGAAGCTGGACCTGGCGTCCCTGGGCACCCTCACCTCCGCGGTGGGGACGGCGACCGACGGCGGGCGGCTGAACGCGGCGCAGCCGGGCATCGAGGTGTTCCTCGGGCGGACGCCGGACGTCTCCGGCAACCCGTTCCGCGCGAAGCCGGACCTGGTGATCGCGCCCATGTTCCAGGGCGACCTCTTCAACGGCGCCTGGCGCCAGCTGGGCTTCGTCCCGCGCGGGGACGGCCACCCGCCGCTGCTGCTGGGCACCGGCGAGCTGATCAACTCCCCGGACCTGCGCGACGCCGGCGGCAACGCGGGCACCGGCTTCAGCGGGGGCGTGGTGCTGTGGGACGTGACCGGGTTCCCCGTCACCGCGGACGACCCGCCGGACCCGCCGCCGCAGATCACGCGCAACGAGGCGTACGCGCGCTACACGTCCAGCGACACGGTCAGCCTGGCCGGGCGCTCGTGGGCGGTGGCGGACGTGGACGGCGCGCCCGGCGCGGAGCTGCTCATCGGCGCGCCCGACGCGCCGAACACCGGCAACTCCAGGCTCCAGGGACGCCTCTACGCGTTCCCCCTGACCGGGGTGGCGGCGGGCGCCCAGTTCAACAAGCCGCTGGCGACGCTGGCGGGAGGCGCCTCCGCCACGGCCCTGGGCGCGGGACTGGGCGCCATCCAGTCCGCGGGCGGCACCGGGCTGGTGGCGGTGGCCGCTCGCACCAGCGACCCGAACGTTCCGCTGAGCTTCACCGGCAGCCTGGAGCGGCTGCGGCCCGGCGGCGCCGACCTCAGCGGGTGGACGCGGCAGCCGGCGTACTTCGCGGGGCGATCCGCCGACGAGCAATTCGGCATCGCGCTGGCCGGCGGGCGGAGCGCCACCGGGACGCCCACCGCGCTGGTGGGGGCGCCCGGGTACCCGGGGCCGGGGAACCTCAACGACGGGAACGACCTCCGCGCCGGGCGCGCCTGGGCCTACAACGTCGGGGCGTCGGGCGGCTTCACCTCGCCCTCCGTCGTCGCCACCGGCGCCGCGGCTCCCGTGCTCGACGGTGGGCGAGAGGTCGGAGTGGACGTGGCGTTCACCGACTTCGACGGCGACGGCGTGCAGGACATGGCCATCGGCTCGCCCAACCTCCAGATCCCGGGGACGAACAGCCGCGCCACCGACATCACGCCGTACTACACGGCCGAGGTGGCGGCGTGCCTGCCGGGGACCTCCGCGAGCACCGTGGGCGGCGTGCAGGTGATGCGCGGGTTGCCGGATGGGACGTGGCACGCGGCCTACCGGCTGTGGGCGGTGCCGACCATCGCCCCATGCGGCTTCACCGGCAACCTCTGCACGCGCAGCCAGATCGGCCGCGGCATCGCCGGCGGCTTCGACTTCAACGGCGACGGGGTGCAGGACATCGCCGCCATCCGCAGCTCCGGGATGGAGATCTTCCTCGGGCGCCCGCCCGCCGACCCGTCGCCCACGGCCAAGCTGACCATGGCGTGCGACTCCGGCTGGACCGCCACCTTCGTCACCGTCACCGGCGCCGCCACCGGGACGGGGTCGCCGACGCCGCTGGGCGACCTGGACGGCGACGGATGCGACGAGGTGGCCGTCCGGACCAGCCCGTTCCTCCAGTCCTCCTTCGCCATCGCCTTCGGGTTCGACGCCACCGGCGCGCACTGCGCCGGGCACACCCAGCCGTCGTGGATCCGGTTCGCGGACCGCGAGGCGAACCTCGGCAACCTGGGGCTGGGCGTGGCGTTCGCGCGCGCCGGCCGCTTCCTCTCCGACGGGCGGGACCTGGTGGCGGTGACCTCCAGTTCCTTCCCGGTGGGCGGCACCAGCCAGGACGTCGTCCTCCTCTACGACGCGGCCGCCATCGCCGCCCGGCGCCCGGCCTCCGGCGAGCTGTTCCTGCCGGCCTACGGCGGCGGGCTGGAGCCCACCCCGCTGGTGTTCCCCACCCGCGTCGTCGGCCTGGGGAGGGCGCTGGCGGGCAACGTCGATCTCACCGGGGACGGCAAGCCGGAGCTGATCGTCGGCGCGCCCGGCGCGTCGTTCAGCGCGGACGGCGCGGGCGCGGTGATGGTGCTGCTGGGCGGAGGCTCCGCGACGGCGCCGGTGGAGTACCTCCGCATCGTGGGCGACCCGCGCGAGCGCTCCACCTTCGGCGCGGCGCTGGGGCTGATCCGGCCCGGCGCCACCGCGCCCCAGCTCATCCTGGGCGCGTTCACCAGCTTCCGAACGGGCACGCAGAACGGGACGGCGTATTCGCTCCCGCTGGGGTTCTAGTGGGGGCCCTCCTCCTCCTCTCCCTGCTGGGCGCCGCGCCGCTGGAGGTGCCCATGCCGCCGCCCCCGCCGCCCTCGCGCGAGGCGTGGGCCCTGGCGGAGGTGTCGCTGGGCGGATCCGTGCTGGCGCGCGGGGCGGCCTTCTGCGCGGCGCCGCTGCAGCCGTGGTGTGGCAAGGACGCCAACCTCGTCTACTTCACCAGCCTGCCGTACCTGGGCGCCGCCGCTCGGCTCACCAGCTTCCCCTTCGCGAAGATGGAGGCGGCGGAGTGGCGGGGCCTGGGCTTCGAGGGGCGGTACGCCTGGGGCGCCACGTACGTCGAGGGCGACGCCGCCCAGGCGCTGGCGACGGATCAGGGGTGGTCCGCGGAGCTGCTCTACCGGCAACAGGTGGAGATCCTGGGCTTCCGCCCGTGGCTGGGCGCGCGGCTGGGGGCGCTCTCGCACGGGTTCGCGGTCCCGGACACCGTGGAGGGATTCGCGCTCCAGCGCGGCATCGGCCCGTCCATGGGACTGGATGCGGGACTGTCGATCTTCGGGCCGCTGCTGAGGCTGGAGGTCACCCTCCGCTACGCCATGGGCGCCAACCCCAGCGCCGCCCAGCGCCAGCTCTTCGGCGCGGGCGTGAGCTCCGACTGCTACGACGGCGTCCTCGGGCTCGCGGGGGCGTTCGGCGAGGGCGGAGGAGGCGCGGGCCTCGGGTGGAGCGCGTCCGTCGAACAGCAGCTCTTCCTCGACACCTTCCGCGGCGTCGGGACGCGCGCGCCGGCGGGGTCGTGGGTGATGGAGCAGTACACCGCGTTCACTGCCGGGCTGCGTTATCGGTTGTGAGGGGCGGGGGTGGGGTAAGCAACCCACGTCCCTCAGATGTCGAGAGCACCGGCCGTAGCGGAAAGAAGGTCCCCCATGATCCGCTCCATGGGCTCCCCCAGATCCCGGGGCCTGGTACCGCTTCGGATCCCCAGCCGCCTCCATCTCAAGGGGGCGGGATTCGGCGATCGAGCTGTCGTCGCTCTGACGCCTATCGCGTCAGGGCCGCCCCGAAGAAGCTCCCGGGGCCGTCGGGCCCGGAGAAGCTCCGCGTGAACGATCCCTGGAAGCCGTAGATGTGGACCCAACCGGGGCCCTGCCCCGGGTAGTCACCCATGGTGATGTCGCATCGCCCATCGTGGTTGTAGTCCTCGCCGGTGCTGACCGTCGCCCCGAAGCGGCTGCTGGTTCCGTCCGGCCCGCTCAGAGTCTGGCTGGGAGCCGCCGCCACGCCGCCCGGGCCCCCGAGGAAGACGTAGGCCTTCCCAGCGTTCGTGCTGGTGCCGACGGTCGCGTCCCAGGCGCCGACGGCGAGGTCGTCGTAGCCGTCGCCGTTCACGTCGCCGGCGTTGGCAACCGAGGAGCCGAAGTTGCCGTCCGCCCCGTCCAGGCCGTCCAGCACCGCGCTGGGGGCGGTGGAGACGCCGCCCGGCCCTCCCCGGTACACGCGGACCCGTCCCACGCCGGTGGCGGTGCCCACCGCAGACATGAAGGAGCCCACCACTAGGTCGGCATAGCCGTCGCCGTCCAGATCCCCACCGCTCCCCAGGACCCCGAAACGGCCGCGCGGGTCCGGGCTGTCAATGGTGACGCTGGGGCTGGCGGCGAACCCGGCGAGCCCTCCCAGGTAGACGCGCACCCGGCCGGACGCCGAGACCTGGTTCACCGACGCGTAGTCGGCGCCGATGGCGAGGTCGGAATACCCGTCGCCGTTGGCGTCGCCGATGCTCTCCACGTCGGACCCAAAGTCGCCGTAGGTGCCGTCCGGGCCGTCGTAGGTCTGGCTTGCGGTGGTGGCCACCCCGGACGCACCGCCGAAGAAGACGTGCACGCGGCCGACCTGGGAGGTGGAGCCGACCGCCGCGTAGGGCGCGCCGACCAGGAGGTCCGCGTAACCGTCGCCATTGGCGTCCCCACCGCCGGACACCGCCAAGCCGAAGTGGGCGGCGGCGGAGTCCGGGCTGAGGATCGTCTGGCTGGGGGTGGCAAGTAGCCCCGAGGGGCCTCCGAGGTACACATGGACGCGGCCGGCCCCGGGCGTGCCATTGAGGCCCGCGGCCCCATTGCTGCCCACGGCGAGATCGGCGAAGCCGTCGCCGTTCACGTCCCCGATGCTGGCCACCGCGCAGCCGTACTGGGCGCCGGCGCCGTCCGGGCCGTTCAGGCTGATGCTGGGGGTGGCCGGTAGCCCCGCCGCGCTCCCGTAGTAGACGTACACCCGCCCGGCCTCCGATGCACCGCCCACCACCACTTCGAACGCGCCGACGGCGAGGTCCGGGTACCCATCGCCGTTGAAGTCCGCAACCGTGCCCCAACTGGTACTGACCGGGGCGGACCGGATGCCGACGAAGAATTCCCAGGTGGGGCCGTAGAGGATCCCGATCCTCGTCCCGACGCGCCCATACAGCCGCCAGAAGTGCACGCCCGCCGGGAGCGAAGTGGTGAGCTGGACGCTGGTGCCAGAGGCGTCCAGCGTCTGCTCCACCTGCCCGCACCCCCTGTCCCGGCAGATCTGCACGTGCGCGCCGTCCTCGTTGCCGAAGAGTTTCCAGCGCAGCGTGGGCCGCTGCGAGGTCACCTTCGCCGTGGACAGCGGGGCCAGCGGCTGCGGTGGATCGATGCCGATGCAGATGCTGCCGCTCTGCGCGTAGCCCGGCAGGCAGGCGAAGCCGCACACCCGGCTGGTGCAGATGGCGCTGGCGTTCGCCGGCGGCGTGCAGGCGTGACCGCAGGTGCCGCAGTTCGTGGTGCTGCCGTTGAGGTCCGCCTCGCACCCATCGGTGGCGATCCCGTTGCAGTTGGCGAAGCCGGTGAAGCAACTGAAGCTGCACGCGCTGCTGGAGCAGGTGGCGGTGGCGTTGGTGCGCGCCGGGCACGCCATCGGGCACGCGCCGCAGTGGTTGGGGTCCGTGCCGAGGTTGACCTCGCACCCGTCGGTGGTACTCCCGTTGCAGTTGGCGAAGCCGGTGTTGCAGCTGAAGTTGCAGGCGCCGCTGGAGCAGGTGGCGGCAGCGTTGGCGCGCGCCGGGCAGACCGCGCCGCAGGCGCCGCAGTTGGCCGGGCTGGTGTTGAGGTTGGTCTCGCACCCGTTGACCGCGTTGCCGTCGCAGTTGGCCAGGGGCGCACTGCAGCAGGTGCCGGTGTCCACACAGGCATGAGCCAGCTGGCACCAGCTCAGCCCGGACGCGCAGCAGTACCCACTCGAACAGGTGGCGCCGCTGCCGCAGGCGTTGCCGCAGGCACCGCAGTTGGCCGGGTCGGTGGCCTTGTCCGCGCACCCGGAGTCGCAGACCACCTGCGGGCTGGAGCAACTGTAGCTCCGGTGGAGAATGTAGCCCGGCGAGAACCCGACGCAGTTCGACACGTTGCGGTAACCCGAGATCGTGTAATTCGGAGGGGGGTCAAAGAACGGACAGGTGACGATGCCGTCATAGGCCAAGCTGAGGACGAACTCGTTCAGGGTCGCGCAACGCGAGGAGACGGAGGCGGCGGTCACCACGTACTCCCTCGGTATCGGCGAGATGCTACAGGCCGAGATCCCGTTGAAGATGGGCGCCAGGGTGTAGGTCTTGCCGCCCAGGCCGCAGTTGGAGGCGCTGTTGATGTTGGTGATGACGTACCCATCCGGGATGGGAGCGTAGGTATCCGGGATGGGGGAGATGTTGCAGACCGGGATCCCCATCGTCGGGATGCGCAGGTGATTCGTGTTCAGGCCATTGCAGGTGGTGCTCGTCTGGATCGCGTCGACCACGAACCCGGTGGGGACGGGCGAGGTGCTGCAGATGTACAAACCATCCGCCGCGAGCTTTAACCGATAGGCATTGGCGCCGTGGCAATTGCTGGAGGGATTGATCGCGACGTACACGTAGGGCGGCGGGATGGGCGAGACACTGCAGACGTCCAATCCGTCCCGAGGCTGTGACAGCAGGTATGTGCTCAGCGCGCCGCACCGGCCGTCCTGGACGATGGCCGTGACGACCCGGCCGTCCGGGATCGTCCCGTCACTGCAGACCCAGTCGTTGTTCACCACCTCCGGTACCGGCGCGGGTGCCGGCGTGTCGTCGGTCTTGTTACAGCCGGGCCCGGTTGCTCCGCCCAGCATGAGGGACAGTACGGCCACCGCGCAGAGTTGAAGGCGCATCGCGGGCAATCCTACCGACTACGTGTACCCATAGGTACCTGGGTCCCGCCAACCCATTCACGCAGGCGGCTGGCGTTCACAACTGGGCGGACGCGAATCCGTGCAGCGGGGCGTCGCGGACAGTGACGATGAACGGGGCCGGAAATAGGGGTGCGGGTGAATGGGGGTCCGCGATTGGCTGAAGCGCCAGACCCAGGATGGACGACGGCGGGTGACGCAGATCGCCTTCGCCGGCGAGCGATTCGACGTGATGAGCATCCGGCGGGTGGCGGGACCGGGTCCTGAGAACGGAACGGCGGTAGGGGGCTACTCGGTTCTAAATGGGGGCGCGGGTGCGGAAGCAACCCACGTACCTCAAATTTCGATAATTCGAGAGCACCGGCAGCAGGCGGAAAGAAGGTCCCCCCATGATCCGCTTTTTCGATGGGTTTCCCCAGATCCCACGGCCAGATACGGCCTCGGATCCCCAACCGGCGCAGCAAGCTCCACAACAACGGTTCCACGGCTTCCACCACTTCCACCGGCCCGGGTCCGGCTTCGACCCCGGCACCCGGCCCCCCGCGGGCGCCCCGGCCCCAGCGCCGGCTCCGACCCAGCTGCCGGGCCCGGTGAGCCTGAACAGCCCGACGGGCCAGGCGGCGGTCAACGCCACGTACCAGGCCCTCAACCGGGGGATCGTGCCGCAGGGCGCTCCGGCGACGTTCGCGCCGCGCTCGGTGGAGACGGACCAACTGGGGATGACGCACGTGCGGATGGACCGCACGTTCCAGGGCCTGCCCGTCTACGGCCAGCAGGTCATCGCCCACTTCGGCGCGAACGGCGGCCTGAACAGCATCACCGGCCAGGACAAGCTCACCCCCATCCCGGACAGCGCCAACGCCCCGCCGCAGCTCTCCGCGCAGCAGGCGATCCAGATCGCCCAGCAGCAGTTCGGCGGCCCCGTGGACCGTCCGCCCACCGCGCAGCTGATGATCAAGCCGGACGACGCGGGCGGGTACCACAAGGCCTACCAGGTGGACCTGGGCAACACGACCACCGCCGCCCAACCGTCGCGGATGAGCTACTTCGTCGACGCCAACAGCGGGCAGGTGCTGGACGGGTTCGACAAGATCAGCAACGTGGCGCCGCGCACGCTGGCCGCGGGCGCGCCGGGAGGGGCGGCGGCGCAGCAGGCGGCGCAGCCGGTCACCGTCTCCATGCAGACCACCACGGTCCGGCCGGTCCTCGACTTCCAGACCACCACCGCCACGCTGCACAGCGACTCGAACCTGACGCTGGACCAGGTGCAGCTGGGCATGGACGTGAAGCACACCTGGCGGGGCGACCTGGTGGTGTCGCTCACCAGCCCCAGCGGGAAGACCGCCACCATCAGCAACCGGCAGGGCGGGTCCGCGGACAACATCTCCGGCTGGTTCGACCTGTCGTCGGCGTTCAAGGGCGAGAACGCCAAGGGCGACTGGACGCTGAAGGTCTCCGACCAGGCGGCGTTCGACCAGGGCTACCTGGACTTCTTCGGGCTGAACCTCACCGGCCACGCGCCGGCGCCGCCGGCCCCGACCCCGACCCCGACTCCGGCGCCGGGCCCCACGCCGCAGCCGGGCCCGCAGGCCGACGACCAGACGATCTACAGCGGGAAGGTCAACATCGGCGCCACTCAGAACGCCAACGGCACCTTCCGGCTGGAGGACGCGGCGCGCGGAGGGCTGCGGACGATGGACGCGGGCAACGTCCTCTTCCCCACCACCCCGTCGCAGCTCGCCGACAACAACAACGTCTGGGGCGAGGCGGGCGACGCGCCGCGGGCGAAGGCCGGCGTGGACGCGCAGTACGGCGCGCAGATGACGTACGACTTCTACCGCAACGTCCTCGGGCGCAACTCCATCGACGGCAACGGCGAGCGCCTCACCTCGCTGGTGCACGTGGGGTCGAACTACAACAACGCCTTCTGGGACGGCACCCAGATGAACTACGGCGACGGGGACGGGAAGACCTTCGGCGCCCTCACCACCCTGGACATCGCCGGCCACGAGATCTCCCACGGGCTCACCGAGCGCACCGCCGGGTTGCAGTACTCCGGCGAGTCGGGCGGCCTCAACGAGTCGATGAGCGACATCTTCGGCACCGGGGTGGAGTGGTACGCCGCCCAGCAGAACCCCGCCGTGCACGCGAACTTCGACATCGGCGAGCAGGCGTACACGCCGAACGTCGCCGGGGACGCGCTCCGCTACATGTCGGATCCGACCCGGGACGGCTACTCCATCGACAACTACTCGAAGTTCACGCCGAACACCGAGGTGCACAGCTCCAGCGGCATCTCGAACAACGCGTTCTACCTGCTGGCCAACGGCGGGACGAACCGCACCAGCGGTCAGGGCGTCAACGGCGGGATCGGGATGGACGCCTCGCTGAAGATCTTCTACCGCGCGCTGGCGTATTACATGACGCCCACCACGGGGTTCCACGACGCTCGGGTCGCCACGATGCAGGCGGCTTCGGACCTGTACGGCGCCAACTCCGCGCAGGCCCAGAAGGTCGGGCAGGCGTGGAGCGCGGTCGGGGTGAATTGAAGGCCGTCACTCCGGGCAGTCGACGTCGCCGGCGCCCATGTGGTCGAAGCCGGTGAGCGTCAGGCACGTCGTCGCCTTCGAGCACGCCTGCACGTTGGCGGACTGGATGTTCTCTGGGAGCGGCTTTCCGGTGGGCGGGAGGCCGACGCGCTCGAAGGCCTCCGCCTGGGTGAGCACGCCGTCGAAGGTGAGCGTCGCCGCCTGGAGCTCGCCGTGCTCCCAGGCCAGCTCCACCGTGGTCAGGCCCGGGTCCAGCTTCTCCAGCACCGAGTCCGGCATGGCGGGCCCCTCGGAGTACGCCTCCGTCTCCTTGCAGGGGTCGCCCTTGTTCACGTAGCCCTTGGTGGCGCAGTTGAAGCGCTTGTCGACCACGCCCAGCTCGCGCTCCATGAAGCAGCCGAAGCGGTCCGCGCGCATCCGGGGCCAGGCCAGCGCGGCGGCGAGCGGCTTGTGGCCGGCATCGGGTCCGGGCTTCGGCTTCGGGGCGGCGCCGGCGTCGGGCGCGGCGGGTGGCGCGGGAGGCGGGGACTTGCACCCCGCCAGGGCGAACGCGAACGCGAGCGCGAGCGCGAGGAGCGCGGGGCGCACTACTTCTGCACCGTGCTCTTCACGTGGACCTCGCGGAGCTGCTTGTCGTCCACCTCGCCGGGGGCGCCGGTCATCAGGTCGGTCCCGGTCTTGGACTTGGGGAACGGGATGACGTCGCGGAGCGAGGGCGCGCCGGACATCAGCATCGCCAGGCGGTCCAGGCCGAGCGCGATCCCGCCGTGCGGCGGCGCGCCGTACTTGAGCGCGTCGAGGAGGAAGCCGAACTTGGCGCGGGCCTCCTCCTCGCCGATGCCGAGGGCCTTGAACACCTCCGCCTGCACCTTGGGGTCGTGGAGGCGGATGGAGCCGCCGCCGATCTCGAAGCCGTTGAGCACCACGTCGTAGCGGTGGCACTTCACCTTGCCGGGGTCGGTGCCCAGGTACTGCAGGTCCGAGTCGTGCGGCCGGGTGAACGCGTGGTGCGCCGCCACCCAGTGCTTGCTGTCCTCGTCGTACTCGAACAGCGGCGGGTTCACGACCCACAGGAAGCGCCACTGGCCGCCGGGGCCGTACTCGGGGATGTACCCGAGCTTCTTGCCCAGGTGGACGCGGAGGTTGGCCATCACCGTCTGGACCAGCGACTCCTTGCCGAACTGGAAGAGCAGCAGGTCCCCCGCCTTGGCGTGGCAGGCCTGGTTGATGGCCGCGCGCATCTCCGGGGAGATGGTCTTGGCGAGCGGGGACTGGGTCCACTCGCCGTTCTCGTTCACCTTGGCGCGGGCCAGGCCCTTGGCGCCGGACTCCTTGACGAAGTCCTCCAGCTTGTCGGACTCGGCGCGGGAGAGCGCCTTCTCCGCCGGCACCACCATCGCCTTGACGATGCCGCCCTTCTCCACCGCCTCCCACATCATGGGGACGCCGCCCTTCTCGCCGTGCGAGCGGACGATGTCCGTGAGCACCACGTGCTCCAGGCCGAAGCGGAGGTCGGGCTTGTCGTTGCCGTACCTGGCCATCGACTCGTCGAAGTCCATCCGCTGGAAGGGCACCGGGACGTCGACGCCGTGGATCTGCTTCCACAGGCGCGCGATGAGCCCTTCGATCACCTCGAAGACGTCGTCCTGGGTGACGAAGCTCATCTCCACGTCGACCTGGGTGAACTCCGGCTGGCGGTCGAGGCGGAGGTCCTCGTCGCGGAAGCACTTGACGATCTGGAAGTAGCGGTCGAAGCCCGCCACCATGAACAGCTGCTTGTACAGCTGCGGGCTTTCCGCGAGGGCGTAGAACTTCCCCGGCGAGAGGCGGCTGGGGACGAGGAAGTTGCGGGCGCCGCCGGGCGTGTACTTGCCCATGAACGGCGTCTCCAGCTCCAAGAAGCCGCGGTCCACCATGTACGAGCGGATGGTGGCGTTCATCTTCGAGCGCGTCATCAGCGTGCGCTGCAGCGGGGCGCGCCGGAGGTCGAGGTAGCGGTGGGCCAGCCGCTTCTCCTCGGCGGTGTCGATCTGGTCCTCCACCTGGAAGGGGACCGGCTCGGAGCGGTTGAAGACCTGGAGGTCGGTGGCCTTCACCTCGATCTCGCCGGTCTTCATCTTGGGGTTCACGTTGGCGCCGCGGGAGACGACCTTGCCGCGGATGCCCACGCACCACTCCAGCCGGAGCGTGCCGGCCAGCTCGTGGGCGGTCTTCTCGATGTCCGGCTCGAAGACGACCTGGGTGAGGCCTTCGCGGTCTCGCAGGTCGATGAACACCGCGCCGCCGTGGTCGCGGCGGTTCTGGACCCAGCCGAACAGGACCACCGTCTGGCCGATGTCGGCCTTGGTGAGCTGTCCGCAGGAGTGGGTGCGCTTGACCTCGGTGATGAAGTTCGCCGGCATAGGGGTGGACGACCTTAGGTGTGGGTGTGCGGTGCGTCAACGGAAGCGGCTCCCGCAACTTTCCCGGGCCGGCCGGGTTGGGAGGGGTTGATGCGGTGGACGTTCGCGGTCCTCGCCGTCTTCGGCGTCATGGGGTCGACCCCCGCGGGAGCGGTGTCCCTGCTGGTGGAGGGGACGGCGTCCCAGCAGGTCACCTCGCTCTCGGTGATGGCGGAGCTGGAGCTGGTGAAGGACCGGACGTTCCTCACCGGCTGCGTCGGGTCCACCCGGTCCGTGCCCATCGCGGTCACCTCCGGCGCGGACCCGGAGACGGTCTCGTTGCCCCGCTCCACCCAGCTCTGCCTGGGCCTGGACCAGGGGTTCGGCGACCACTGGCGGGTGGCGCTGATGGCGTCCGGGGCGCCGAAGGTCACCAGCCAGGTCCAGGTGCTGGACCGGCCCATCTCGCTCGTCTACCGGTCGCAGACGGCGAGCGCGGGGGCGTCGCTGGGCGTGTCCTACGACTCGGCGGGGCTCCTGGACGAGGTGCAGTGGGGGGTGGACCTGGGGGTGGCGGCGAACGGGTTCAACCTGTCGCACAGCTGGATCACCGCGTTCCGGACGTACACCGTCCCGTCCACGCTGGGGTCGCTGCGCCCGAGCGCCGGGGTGCTGGTGATGCTGGGGGACACCGAGCTGCAGCTCCGGGCCAGCTACACCGTCTACTCGAAGGACCCGCTGACGGCGGGGGCGGTGTCGGACGCGGAGGTGGCGAAGGTGGGGGCGGTGGTGCAGCGGTTCGTGACGGGGGCGCAGCTCTTCGGGCTGAACCTGGATTACGGGGCGTACCTGCAGCAGACGGGGACGCGGCTGATGGCGGTGGACGCGCTGTCGGGCCTGGCCACCGCGCCGGTGCAGTTGGAGCTGCGGCCGTCGGTGCAGCACCGCTTCACCTCCTGGCTGAAGGGCCAGGTGGGGTACACGTACGACCGCTACGTGCCGGGGGCGGGGCACGCGCACGTGGCCTCGACGCGGTGGACGTTCACCTTCGGAGACCACTTCCAGAGCTGGGTGGCGGCGTCTGCGCAGTGGGACGTACCGGTGGACGTGGCGCCGCAGCTCTATGGCATCTTGACGTTGGGGGTCGAAGTCTCGTTCTGATTCGGTTCCATGGGACGAGGATCGAGCGCGTCGTGGATCGCCGTGGCGGTGGTGGCCGTGGTGGCCGGGTGTGAACCGAACAAGACGGCGCCGGTGAAGGTGATGGCGCTGATCCAGACGAACCAGGGGACCTTCGCGCCGAAGGAGATCTCGCTGGAGACGGTGAGCAACGTCACGGAGCTGAGCGGGTCGGCGGCGACGCTGATCGGCGGCGCGGTGATCGTGCTGAACTTCTCGGACCCGCTGATCCAGGCCACCGGCGGGGACCTGACCGAGGACCAGATCAAGCAGATCTTCGTGAAGAATCCCGGGGCGCCGGTTCAGGCCTCCTGGATAGAGAAGAACGGGGTGCTGTGGCCCGCGGACTTCCACACCTGGGACATGGTGTCGCTGTATTACAACTTCGAGCAGGCGTTCAAATACTTCCAGGCGGCGCGGGTGACGGGAGCCGACATCGCGTCACCCACGGCCTATTACACGCCGTACTTCGCCATCGCGGGCGGGAGCGGGCCGGAGATCCAGCAGCGGGACAACGCGCTGTTCGACGCGCCGATCAAGGCGTTCGCCATCCTGCCGTGGGACGAGCTGCAGCAGGTGCCGCTGGCGATGAACCCGGGGGTGGTCGCGCACGAGTACGCTCACTGGGTGCTGGACAAGAAGGCCTACGGCGGGCGGGCGTTCCCGCAGGCGATCACGATGTGGAGCGGGACGCCGCAGATCAACATCCTGAAGTCGCTGGACGAGGGGCTGGCGGACTTCCACGCCTACGGCGCGTCGTGCCTGAGCGTGGCCGGCTGCAACACGCGGTGGATCGAGCCTTCGATCGACAAGCAGACGGCGGACGACCGGGACATCGCGCCGACGCGGTGTATCGACAGGAGCCTGTACCAGGCGACGGGGTCGTTCTCCAACGACCTGTTCCTGCAGCAGGGGCTGGAGTACCGGTTGGGGACGATCATCGCGGCGACGCTGTATCAGACGTCGAAGCGGGTGCCGGACTCGCTGGGGGCGGTGGAGCAGGCGGTGGTGTCGTCGTACACGGACGCGAACGGGACGTCGCGGGGGATGGAGCAGATCCTGAACGGCAACCTGACCAACCCGCAGGCGGTGGCGCTGGAGACGCTGCTGAACGCGATCTTGTCGCACACGCCCGCGCTGGACGTGCGGACGGAGATGTGCAACCGGTTCATCGATCAGCTGAAGGCCAACCCGCAGTTGATGCCGGACTGCCCCAACACCGCGGTCGGCGGCACGGACTGCCCGGCGCTGTGATGATCCACCGGATCCTGTTCGGAGCGTTGGTGGCGTGGAGCGCGGCGGCGCCCGTGGCGGCGTACGGGGCGGGGAAGGGAAAGGACGAGGAGGCGATCCCGTACGGGAATGATGATGATGAAGGGGACAGCAAGCCCTCCCATCCTCGGGATCGGCCGCGGAGGAGCGAGCCGACGCGGGTGGCGCCGGAGGAGACGGACGTCGAGAAGGATGACCGGGAGAAGTCGCTGGCGGAGTTGGACGACCCGAACACGGGACTGGCGGGGGAGTTCGTGGCCGGGGCGATGCTGGTGGACAGCTCGCGGTCGCAGTGGTGGGAGGCGAGGTTCGGTGGAGGCCTCCGATTCACGTGGGAGCTCGGGCGCGTGTTGCCCGGAGCGTTCTTCCGCGAGGCGCTGTTCGCGGACGTGACGTGGCAGTACATGGGGATGCGGGATGGGACGCAGCTGGTGTACGGGGATTCGAACTACCACTACTTCACCATCGCGCCGGCGTACGCGTTCCAGCTGTGGAGAGATTCCGATTTCTACGTGTACGGACAACTGGGGGGTGGGCTCGCGTATGAGTACTCCGTGCTTCACAACGGGACGACCCCCGAGCTCCCGGTGTCCGGCCTCAAGCCGTTGATTCAGTACGGCATCGGCTTCCGCGGCCGGCCGCTGATCAGCGAGGACGGCGTGCTGCGGGTCTCATTCCGGTTCGAGCTCACCCGCTTCCGGCGTCAATACATGGACGACACGTTCCTGGGCGGGAGTGTCGGCCTGGCGTTCTGAGGTGGAAATTTGGCGAACGCCTCGTAAGGGAGGAGCCGGATCCGCCCGGTCGCAGGATCCGTCATGCGCCAGTTGAGCCAGCGCCATGCTTCCGGGGAGGCGTGGAGCACGCGTTGGTGGACCTCGTCGATGCTCGCGGTCTGGCCCTGAGGGAACAGATACCCGGTCCAGATGCATTCGCCGGAAGCGGCATCCCAGACCTTGAGGGAGTTGTCGAAGGAGCCGGAGAGGAGGCGCTGGCTGTCCGGGCTCCACGCGCACGCCCGCACCGAGTTGGAGTGACCTGAGAGGGTGAGGAGACATTCGCCCGAGGCGGCGTCCCAAACTTTGAGGGAGTTGTCGAAGGAGCCGGAGAGGAGGCGCTGGCCGTCTGGACTCCACGCGCATACCCGTACCGGGTTGGAGTGACCTGAGAGGGTGAGGAGACATTCGCCGGAGGCGGCGTCCCAGACGTTCAAGGACCCGTCGTCGGAGCCGGAGAGGAGACGCTGGCCATCCGGGCTCCACGCGCATGCCCACACCGGGTTGGAGTGACCTGAGAGGGTGAGGAGACACTCGCCGGAGGCGGCGTCCCAAACTTTGAGGGAGTGGTCGTCGGAGCTCGAGAGGAGGTGCCGGCCATCCGAGCTCCACGCGCACGCCAACACCGGGTTGGAGTGACCTGAGAGGGTGAGGAGACATTCGCCGGAGGCGGCGTCCCAAACCTTGAGGGAGCGGTCATCGGAGCCGGAGAGAAGGCGCTGGCCGTCCGGGTTCCATGCGCACGCCCGCACCGGGTTGGAGTGACCTGAGAGGGTGAGGAGACACTCGCCGGAGGCGGCGTCCCAGACTTTGAGGGAGCGGTCGTAGGAGCCGGAGAGGAAGTGCTTGCCGTCCGGGCTCCACGCGCACGCCAACACCGAGTCGGAGTGGCCTGAGAGGGTGAGAAGGCATTCGCCGGAGTCGGCGCCCCAGACCTTGAGGGAGCGGTTGTAGGAGCCGGAGAGGAGGTGCTGGCCGTCCGGGCTCCACGCGCATGCCGACGCCGGGTTGAATTGGCCTAGGAGGGTGAGGAGACATTCGCCGGAGTCGGCATCCCATACCCTAACGGAGTAGTCGCGGGAGCCGGAGAGAAGGCGCTTGCCGTCTGGGCTCCAAGCGCACGCCGTTACCCAGTTCGAGTGGCCTGAGAGGGTAAGACATTCGCCAGTGGCGGCGTCCCAGACCTTCAGGGAGCGGTCGGGGGAGCCGGAGAGGAGGTGCTGGCCGTCCGGGCTCCACGCGCACGCCGACACCGAACTGGAGTGGCCCAAGAGGATGAGGAGACATTCACCAGAGGCGGCGTCCCAGACCCTTAAGGACCCATCGTCGGAGCCGGAGAGGAGACGTTTGCAGTCAGGGCTCCAGGCGCATGCCGACACCAAGCTGGAGTGGCCTGAGAGGGTGAGGAGACATTTGCCGGAGGTGGCGTCCCAGACCTTGAGGGAGCGGTCATGGGAGCCGGAGAGGAAACGCTTGCCGTCCGAGCCCCATGCGCATGCCGTCACCGATCTGGAGTGACCTGAGAGGGTGAGAAGACATTCGCCGGAGGCGGCGTCCCAGACCTTGAGGGAGCGATCGTCGGAGCCGGAGAGGAGGCGCTGGCCGTCCGGGCTCCACGCGCACGCCCGCACCGGGTTGGAGTGACCTGAGAGGGTGAGGAGACACTCGCCGGAGGCGGCGTCCCAGACCTTGAGGGATCGGTCGTCGGAGCCGGAGAGGAGGTGCTGGCCGTCTGGGCTCCACGCGCACGCCCTCACCGGGCTGGAGTGACCTGAGAGGGTGAGGAGACACTCGCCGGAGGCGGCGTCCCAGACCTTGAGAGAGCGGTCGTAGGAGCCAGAGAGGAGGCGCTGGCCGTCCGGGCTCCACGCGCACGCCGACGCCGAGCTGGAATGGCCAACGGGCATAGTCAATGCGCCCCGGTCCGATGAATTCGGGTGGGATGACGGGAGCTCGGCAGGAAGGCCGGCATCCGGCTGGTCGAAAGCAATGAGGTGACAGCCAGTCGTCTGTGCGCCGGTGAGGTCCGCGGATCTGAGCGAGCCACCGCGCCAGCGAAGACCAGCGAGATCCGCGCGTCTGGCGGACACCCGTGAAGCATTGACGCGCAGAAACAGCGACTGTCTCGCTTCAAGCCCATCGAGGTTCGCCTCACTCAGGTCGACATTCTGCAAGCGAGCACGGTTGAGCTTGGCGTTGGATAAATCCGCACCGCGAAGGTTCAGAGGCGCCTTCCCGTCTGGGCTGAAGATGGTCCATTCCTCCAGGTTCGCGCTGGCGAGCTTCACGCGTGCTGGGAGAGGCGCCGGCCCACCAGTTCCCTGGGTCCGGAGCCAGTACTTGAAGGCGATCAAAGCCGCGCCGACGTGCTCGCCCCCAAGGATCCTCTCCATCGTCCGCAACGCGCTGGCCGGCGAGTCCAGGCTGAGAATCTGACTCAGGAAGTCCAGCGTCTCGTCGGAGACCATCGGAAGGTCGAACGCTTCGTCTCGGCCGTCCGCCAGGGCTCGCGCCAGATGCGACGCGAGGAAATATTCCTGGAGCGACGTGTGAGCGAAGCGGAAGCGCTGTTGCTCCGTGTCCGGACGGAGAATGAACGTGGCCGTCCGGAGATCCTCTTTGAGCACCGCCCGGTCCTTGTTCGCGTACGCGCCAGCGAGCGCTGGGTTGGCGTTGAGGTAGTCGTCGAACCATTCCTCCAGCCGATCGGCATCCCACTCCTTGCTCCCAGAGCGCCAGAGCGCTGCCGCTAGCGCCTCCATCAAGCGTCGCTTGTGGGCCGGATCGAGCTGATGCTTTCCGTCGTCGCGGTTGAGCCAGGAGCGCACCACCAGGTCGTACAACCGGGACGCGTTGACCTGCTGGCCGCGTACCTTGAGGTCTTCCAGTTGCGAGATCTGCTCCGTGATCAGCTTGAGGAGATACGGCCGCCCAGCCAGGTCCGGCAGGTTGTGGATGGAGGCGATCAGCTCGAAGACCGCGTCCGCGTGCCTCCGGTCCCCCAGCAACGACGTCAGGTATCCACGGATCTGCTCCTCGGAGAATGGGACCAGGCAGAAGGCGGGGAACCGGCTCCGGTCGAGGCCCTCGCGATCCTCCCCGACCAACATCGAGTTCTGGCTCCAGACGTCGCGGAAGTAGTGCGACCGGCACGAGATGAGGAGCTTTCCTCGGCGCTTGCCCGGCTGGAGCGCATCCGCCGGGCGCGTGGCGTCCGGGAGCACGGCCCACAGCGTACGGATGAACTCACGCGCTCGATCCGGGGAAAGGTGGACGATGCGCTCGTCCAGGCCGTCGAACAGGATCAACGCGCCTTCCTCGCGCACCAACCGGAGGACGGCCTCCGCCGTCACGCTCCGGTCGCGCACCTTCCAACTCCTCTGGATGACGGTAGCGAGGAGCTCCTCCACGGTCGGCACGGCGTCCTTCGTCGCCGGGACGTAGTCGCGGAGGTCGACGTATACCGGCAGCGGGAGATCCTCCCCGACCTTGCGCCGCTCCAGCAGATCCCGGGTGAGCTGCTTGAGCGTCGTGGTCTTGCCGATCCCATATTCGCCCAGGAGCGCGAAGAACGGTGGGGAGTCGTCTTTCACGGCCCACGCCTCGATCTCAGAGAGCGCGTCGCGCGCCTGGTCCGGGACCGGCCTCTCCTCGCGCTCGAGATCGCGCAGCGCGATGCTGATCCCCTTCGTGCGCTGGAAGTGCTCGGTGCGCTGGGGGATGGGGACCACTTCGTCCAGGTCACGCTCCTCCGTTCCCCCGAAGTACCCGTCCATCCGCTCCTGGATCCTGAGGAACAGCTCGTGGGCGTACTCGCTCTTGCTTCTCGTGCCCTCGAGCTCGCCGTAGGCGCGGCCTCCCCGCATGAGGAAGACCTGGTGCGCCTCGAGCCCACGCAGGTCGTGCTCCTCCAGGTCCACCTTGGCCAGCCCCACCGGCAAGACCGGCCTGGCGCTGCGCTCGCCCACGAAGTGCGGCAGTTCCTGGGAGAGGATGAACTTGCTG
This sequence comes from Myxococcaceae bacterium, assembly GCA_035637895.1. Taxonomy (GTDB): domain Bacteria; phylum Myxococcota; class Myxococcia; order Myxococcales; family Myxococcaceae; genus DASRBA01. The sequence continues at coordinate 14,772 of DASRBA010000267.1, read as the reverse complement.
CCCAGGAACGATGGGCTCACCAGTAGCAGGCCGAAGTCGCACTCGGCCAGCCCGCGTTGGATACGCGCTCGCCAACTCTCGCCGACGGGGATCCTCCCGTCGCTCCACACCTCGTACTCGTAGCGGGCGGCGCTGGCGCACTGCTTCTGAAGCTCGGCGAGCAGCGAATCCGCCAGCTTCCGGTCCGCGTGCGCGTACGAGACGAAGAAGCGAACCAGCCTCTTGCCGGAAGCCAGCGCGCTGCCAGTAGTGGCGATCCCTCGCTGGCGGACGAGCGGCTTGCCCACCACATCGCCGGTGACCTGCTCCGACCAACGGGTCGCGCTGGCGATCGCCGGGTCGGGCCCCGTGAACCAGCACTCGCGCTCGTCCGGCGGGCTCTGCTTCCGGGTGTCGACCTGGAACCGCAGCGTCAGCGGGGGTCGCGCGGCCTCGGCGGCGTCATTGATCCGCTTGCGGAACGACGTCAGCGCCGCCACCGCCTTCTTCGGAGCCATGCCGGGGAACGCGGCCTGGATGCACGCCGACAGCTCGGTCCGCTCGGCCTTGGCGAGCTTCACCAGGGCGTCCAGCCGCTCCCGGTCGGCCTTGCCAACTTCCTCGCGCCACGGTGCCACCGCAGCCAGGAGCGCTTCGCCATGCAAGGTCTCGACGGTCCCCATCCCAGCAGCCTGGCCGATCGGCAGGCCGGCCGTCAAGCAATCATCAAATAATCATCAAATTCGTTGAAAACTGGCGGCATGTCTGAATAATCGTTTCATCTTCGTCTCTTTAGCATAGGCCAGCCTTTGTCAGTCTTCAGAGTAGAATGGGCCCCTAAATCAATTCTAAATCGTTTCACAAAGATGCCTACTCCTGACGAACTTCTGCGGGTCCTTGGACGGGGGGTGCTCCCCGCGGCGGAGCTCCGCCAGCAGATGGGGATCAGCCCGGCCACACTCTCCCGGCTCGTGTCCCAGTCAGGGGAGCTGATCGCCAGGCTGGGCCGCGGGCGAGCGACCACCTATGCGCGTCCACGGCCTCTGCCGGAGATCGGCTGGTACGCCCCCATCCACCACATCGGCGAGGACGGGCGGCCCAGGCGACATGGCGAAGCCTCCTTCCTCGCCAGCGGCGGCACCTGGATCTCCGACGAGCGCGGCCACGGGGAGCTGTTCGTCGGCCTCCCGCCCTGGGCCAATGACATGGCTCCTCAGGGCTACCTGGGGCGCCGGTTCGCGGACCGCTACCGGGAGCTGCGCCTCCCGCCGCGCGTGGCGGACTGGACGGACGACCACCGCCTCATCGCCCTCGCCCGCCGCGGCGAGGACTGCATCGGCGACCTCATCCTGGGCACGGAGTCCATGGACCGGTGGCTGGTCACCACGGTCCAGCGAGTCACCCGAGACGACTACCCCGCCCTCGCGCGCGAGTCGGCCGACGCTCCGGCCGGCTCCTCCGCAGGCGGAGAACACCCCAAGTTCCCCGCCTTCGTCGGTTCCAACCACGTCCTGGTGAAGTTCGCCCCGGTCGGCGCTGCGGTCTCCGTCTCCCGGTGGCGGGATCTCCTCGCCTGCGAACAGCTCGCGCTGGAGACCGTCCGCCGCGCCGGCCTGGAGGCTGCGCATGCGGAGGTCGTGGACATCGGCGAACACCGCTTCCTCGAGGTCCACCGCTTCGACCGGGTCGGCCCTCGCGGCCGGCGCGGGCTTGTGTCCCTCGGCGCCATGTCCCTGGAGCTCTACGGGGACCTGGACTCGTGGACGCTCGCGGCGCTCCGGCTCCAGCGCGATCGCCGCCTCCCGCCCGAAGACGCCCGCCGCATCCGCTGGCTCGACGCCTTCGGGCAGCTCATCGGCAATACCGACCGCCACTTCTGGAACATCTCCCTTTTCACCAGGGCTGAAGGGCTCCGACTCGCGCCCGCCTACGACGTCCTCCCCATGCTCTTCGCCCCTACGGATGCGGGGCTCCCCGCCCGCGTCCTCGAACCGGCCCCACCAGGTGCCAACTCCCTCGACGTCTGGCACGACGCCGCCGCGCACGCGGAAACCTTCTGGGACGCCGCCTCCCGCCACCCGCTCGTGAGCGCCGACTTTCAGGCGGTCGCCGCCGACTGCCGCCAGCGGGTGGCCTCCGCCCGCCACCGCTTTCGCGACCTCGTTTGACCTCGCGGGGCCTTGGTACCGTCGCGCCCATGCGCCCCGGCGCAGGAGTGAAGGCGTGTCGATGGGAGCCGTTCTGGCGGGCGCTCGCACTGCTGGCGTGCGCTGGAGCATGCGCGGATTTATGATGGAGATGATGTTGCAACCTTCCGAGATCGCCCCCGAGCGCGTCCGCCCACTCCGCCGGACGGAGTACGATCTGATGGTCGTCGCGGGCGCATTCGAGGGGGAGCGGGTAGAGCTCTTGAGCGGAGCGCTCGTCGAGATGACGCCCCAGGGAACGGGGCACTCGGAGTCCGTGGCTCGGCTCAGCAGGTTGCTGACCAGGGCCCTGCCCGATCAGTACGTGGTTCGGACGCACTCGCCGTTCGCGGCGACCGACGACTCCGAGCCTGAACCAGACCTGGCGGTGGTACCGGACGAGAACTACTCCGCGCGCCACCCATCCACCGCCTTCCTCGTCGTCGAGGTGGCCGACTCGTCGCGCGCCAAGGACCTCGGACCGAAGGCGCGGCTCTACGCCGCCGCAGGCATTCCCGAATACTGGTTGGTCGATCTCGTCGACGACGTGGTCCTCGTCCACCTCCACCCCGAGGGCGGCCGCTACGCCAGCGTCGAGGCTCACCCAGCCGGCGAGGTGCTCAAGCCCACGGCGCTCCCGCAGGTCGAGGTCGCGGTCGCGCGCCTGCTGCCGTAGGCCGCGGCGCTCGAGTCGTCTTGGCCGTCGACGCCGGCGAGTCCTGGTAGTGCGTCCCCAGAATGGAACCGGCGGCGTCCCGGTAGGGAACCGACTCTCGCCCTCAGTCCGTCGCCCCACAGCACTTCTTCGCCTTCTTCCCGCTCCCGCACGGGCATGGGTCGTTCCGCCCCACCTTCGGCGCGTCCCGCACGACGGTCCCGGTGCGTTGGGCCTCGCGCTGCCGGGCCTGTTCCCTCCGCACCAGGGCTCGCGCTTCGCCTTCTCGACCCGTCGCCTCCAGCAACCTGGCCAGAGCCACGACCGCCTCGGGGCGCGCGGTCCCGCTCAGCCAGCGGTACTCCAGCACCCTCCGGTAGAGCGCCTCCGCGCGACCCACGTCTCCAACCCGTGCGAGCTCCGCGGCGACGAGGACCTCGTCGCGCGGCTCCATCTGCACCACGGCCGCCTCCAGCCACTCCAGCACCACGCGCGCCCTGTCTGGCTGCCCGACCTCGGTCAGCGCCCGCGCCGCCACCAGGTACGGATCGATCATCCCGAGGGCGCGCGCCGTCCGCTCGACCAGCGAGGCGAGCACGACCTCACCCGCCGCTGGCGCCCCGACCTCGAGTCGATCCAGCAGCAGACATGTGACGGCGCGCTCTCCGACCTCCGACATCGGCTCGCCAGCGCCGGCGCGCTCCGGACATGTCTCCAGGATCGCGTCGCAGACCTCCTCCAGCCTGTCGAATGGCAGGTGCTCCAGCCGCTCCGCGAGCTCGCCGAACTCCCGGTACCGCCCCAGCGCCCAGCGCACCCGCGCGATCAGCTCCGCGTCAAAGCGAGAGCCCTCCTCCCGCGCCAGCGTGGGCGGGCGAACCGCCATTCCAGTACCTCATGCTCGGGGCTGGGCACGGGGCCTCGCGATACGTCCACGAGATCGCGGACCAGGCCCTCCAGGTCACACTGGAGCGGCCCGGAGCACGCGTGGAGATCAGCCCGGGTCGGACACGCATCGAGCATCCGCCCCGCGAGCTCCAGCGCCTTGGCCCGGCCCCCTGCCGACTGCGCGACCGCCTCGCGGTCTCCCTCGGTCAACTCCAGCGCCGCATCGACGAGACCGGCCAACCCTTCCGGGACCGCCACCGGCGCGCCCGGCGCTCCCTCCCCCTCCAGGTCCGGATACTGCTGCGGCGGCGTCCCGACCCGCTCCACCACGCGCGGCGCTTCCAGCCCCTCCGGCAGCGGGCCCACCGACTCCACCCGCACGTCGTGGCGCAGCTCGTCCCCGAAATCGAAGAGGTAGGCGATCCGCATCCCGGGAACGAGCGACAGCTCCGCGAGATTCACGCGCGGCGATCTGGCGTGCTCGCCCACCCCGAACTCCGTGTCGCGATCGAGGTACTCCCCGCTGAGGAAGAACGCCCAAAGGTGATCGTCGCCCAGCTCGAACTCGCGCTGGATCAGCCCGTGCAGCTCTTGCAGCGTGCTCGCCTCTGGCAGCTCCACGGTCCGGTGGCAGCTCCGGTCCCGCCACGGGGTGATCTTCAACCGGACCATCTGGACTGCCGCCGGCTTCACCGCCGTCATCGTCCCCTGCATCGCACGACCCTCCCTCAGGCTGCCCGGATAGAGGACCCGCCGCCGATCCGTCCGATCGCGGAAGACGCCAGGTACCGCTCCATCCACGCCACGCTCAACACCTCCAGCACCGGCTTCCACGCCTCCGTCCCATCCGGCTGCGACACGCGCAGGCTCAGCGCAGGGTTCGGGACGTAGTGGCCCTGCCGCTCCCTCCACCACAGCCGCCTCGACGTGGGGTACGCGCTGTTCGCCTCGCTCCTCGCCAGCACGTGGTTGACGTAGGTCCGCGTCTTCCGGTTGGTCCGCACCACCACCTCCGGCAGCCAGTCGAACGGCGAGGCCACCACTTCCTTGGCGCTGAACCCGCCCACCCGTCCAAACAGGCTGTACCTCCGCCCCCACGACGCCAGGAGCACGTGGAACAGGTAGTACTCCCCTAGCTCCCGGCCGACCTGCACCATCCGCCCGTCCACCATGGCGTCGAATGACGGCGGCGCCAGCACGTCGTACAGCTCGCCCAACCCCTCCTCCGCGAACCCGGGCGCGTCCCAGGCCCGCCGCAGCGCCCAGTGCAGCGCCGTCTGGCCGAGGTGGTCTCGCGCATCCTGGCGGGCCCCCCGCCCCAGCAGGGCCTCCACCAGCGCCAGGTTCCCCGCGTATGCGGCCATCATCAGCGGGGTGAGGTTCATCGGCGACCGGTACTCGACGCCGTGGCGCTCCGTCAGGGCCAGCACCTCGCGGTGGTTCTTGGCCTCGTAGATCTGCAGCAGCCGCCGCGCGGCCTGGACCCTCTGAGCCCGCAGGGACCGCGCCGGCTGGAACCCGACCATCTCCAGCCGGTCCGCCAGGACCATGTCGCAGTGGAAGAACGCGTAGTCGCACAGCTGCTGGCGGGCCTTGGCAGAGACGCCCTTCGGGTCCAGCGCCTTCGCCGCCAGCGCCTCCAGGGCGGGCATCTCCAGCGGCGTCCACGGAACCGGCTCCGACCGCAGGATGGTGGTCCGGATCGCCTCCGCCTGCTCCAACTTGCCCTGCTGCTCCAGCCGCCGCGCCTCGTGCTGCCACTCCTCCACCGTCGACTTCCCCAGCGCCGGCGCCCGGACCTGGCCCTCCTCGAAGGAGATCCCCAGGTGGCCCAGGAGCGGGTGGGACGGGTCGTCCTCCACCAGCCACGCGTTCTCCACCGCGCGCGTCAGCCCCACGTAGAGAGCGTTCACGTAGAACTTGAACGCCTCCAGCGAGCGGTCCGCCTTGTCGCGGGCGCGCGCGTACTCCAGGCTCTCCAGTTGCAGGTCCTGGGCGGAGATCCCCTCACACAGCGCCTGGAACGTCCGGCGCTCGGACGACACCAGCCGGTAGAGCACGACGCTTTGGTACTCGAGCCCCTTCGCCTCATGGATGGAGAACACCAGCGGAGTGCGGAACGCCTGCCGTGCCTCCGCCTTGTCCTCCTCCCGGAGCACCACCACGGCCACCTTCGCCGACCCGCGGGTGGCCTCCGCCAGACTCTGGACCGCCGCGGTTCCAGTCCGCAGTCCGCGCACCTGCCCGGGCGCACCGCCCACCGAGCGCATCAGGGACGTGCTCTCCCGGTCCAGCGCCCCGAAGCGGACGTGCTTGAGCGTGAGCAGCGCGTTGCCCGCGGTCGTCACCGCCTGGCTGTTGCGGTAGCTGGCGTCGAGGATGGCGATGTCGCGGATTTCCTCCGCCGAGCCGCCCCGCCAGAACAGCGACTTCACCTTCGACCAGGAGAAGAAGTTCGGGTGGACGATCTGGTGGGCGTCCCCGCCCAGCACGAACCCTCCCGGCGCCTTGAGCGACCCCAGCACCAGGCTGAGTTGGACCGGGGTGAGGTCCTGCACCTCGTCCACCGCCACGAAGTCGTACCGCGGGGTGACGCGGGCCAGCCATTCCTGCGCGCAGAGGTTGGGCTCGTAGAGGCCGGATGCCGCCATCCACTCCATCCAGGGGCCTAGCAGGGCGTGCACCTCGGCCCGTTGCTCGACCGTGAAGATCGACTGCCGCACGCCGAGCGCGAGGTAAGCATCCCGGGAGAGCACGCCCGATGGATCCGCGGTGAGCACGCCCCGCAGTTCCTCGAAGCACTGGTGCGCCGTGGCGAAGCGGACCTTCTGCCGGTGCCGCTCGAAGAACACACGGAAGTCACGGAATGTCAGCGCCTTTCCGCCGGGTACCTGGATGGACTCCAGCAGTTGCGTGTAGCTGAGGAAGTCCGCCTCCTGCTCTCCAGGGTCGAAGTCGTGCGCCACGTACAGCGCCCGCGCGGCCTGGGTGAGCCAGGCGGACTCGGTGACGTAGGCGACCCGGCCGGGCTGCGCGCGGAGCTTCTGGAGCATCAGCGCGGTCTTCCCGCTCCCGGCGGACCCCACGATCACCAGCGGCGGGCGGCGCCGGAGCACCTCGTCCTGGGCGTCGTCGAACGAGATCGGCTTGTCGAGCAGGTGGAAGCGGTTCCGCGTCGGGTGGAGGTAGCGGATGGGGGCGGGGGCCAGCGCCTCCGGCGTCACCTCCTCCCCCAGCTTCGATTCGTCCACCCGGGCGCCGCGCAGGAACCGCGACCGCGCGTAGTCGTGCTGCCGGATCACCTCCAGCGCCAGGCACGCCTTCTCGCCCCTCCAGCTCACGAACTGCAAGAGCAGCCGAGCGGCGTCGTCCAGCTTGGCGCGGTAGTACGGCCCCGAGGCCAGCTTCTTCACGTTGGGGCTGCGGAGGTCGTCCCGCTCGACGGCGGCGCGGACCTTCTCGACCTGCGACTCCAACCCCGCCGAGTCAAGTCCTTCGTAGGTCAAGAAACGCACGTTGCTGGGCCATTACCACCCGGCCCTGACACGGACCACACCCGCGGAAGTGGCGTTCCCTCCCGCGGAACCCCGCTTCCACCGCCTCCGAGAGCAGCCGGCCTGGCACGGTGCGTGCTGCCCTTCCCCCCACCGGGGAGGAACGATGACGAGGGATCCGATCTGCGGCCGAGCGGTGGAAGTCCAGGGGACGACCACGCCCTCCGCCGAATACAAGAAACGCCACTACTTCTTCTGCTCCGAGGGCTGCCTCGCCACCTTCCGCCAGCGCGCGGAACGCTTCCGCCTCCACGAGCTGTGGCGCGCGGGCGCCATGTTCGCCAAGGGCAACGTCCGCTGGGCGCTCGCCTGAGCCTGAGCCGCCGCGGCCTCCAACCTAGAAACCCAGCTGCGCCGTCACCCCGAGGCTCACCAGGTTCGGCGAGACGGGCACGGGCAGGAACAACCCCGGCTCCACCTCCCGGATCTCCGCCAGGTTCGGGTCGTAGTCGTACGAAGCCACCGCCAGCAGCCCCAGCGACGGCCACGGCATCCACCGGCCGGTGAGCGTCACATTCCATCCGGCGCGCGGCGGCGAGTTGTCGGCCGTCAACGCCAGCGGGTCATAGGTCAGCGTGACCGCCCCCGGCACCTGGATCGTGAGGCCTCCCGGGCGACGCACGCGGAGCACCACGCCCGGCGTGAACCCCGTCCCCGGCAGCTCCAGGTCCGCGGACCCCTCCAGCCAGAAGTCGTCGTACGTGAGCGGGTCGAACGCCAGCGCCGCCGACAGGGGGACCCGGGTCTGCGCCACCAGGAACCCGATCGGCCTCCACGCGCCGCCCAGTTGGAACCGCGTGTTGTTCATCGACGCTCGCACCGACGCGTGCCCTCCGCCGAAGAGACGGCGAGACGGGCCGCCAACCACCGGCGGCAACGGCCGGAGCTCGCGCTGATCGCCCAGCAACCCCTCCACCACCACCTCCACCCCCAGCGGCGGCCGCGGCGACGCCGCCGGCGCGAACAGCGCCTCGTCGCTCCACGGGACGCGCGCCAGCCGCTCCAGGTCCAGCGGCGCGCCGATCTCCCCCGCGGACCGATACGTCACCCGCACCGCCCCCGCGAGCGTCGCGTTCTCCTCGATGAGCATCTGGCCGCCGAAATCCATCTGTCCGCCCGGCAGGTACGCCCCCGCCACGGCGACGTTCCAGTGCCGCGGGCTGGACCATTCCCCCTCCACGAACACCGAGTGCCAGCGCTCGTCCTCATCCGTGAACGAGTCGTGCACCTGCACCGACTTCACCACCATCTGGGCGCGCCACTGCTCGCGCGAGAGCCCCACCGCCATCACGTACGGATACTCCGCCCCCACCCCCGGCCCCCACGAGTCCACCTGGAGCAACGGGTCGAACCCGAACTTCAGCCGCGTCGACCCCAGCGGTGACAGCTGCGCCCAGACGCCCTCCCCCGCCGCCCATCCGCCCGGCGTCCAGCGCACCAGCGCGTCCACCGTCCCGTCCACCGGCACCAGCCACTGCCCCAGGATCACCGCCGCGCGCAGCGACAGCTCCAGCTGCTCGAAGGGGCGCTGGCCCAGGTCGAGGAAGAGCTCCGGCTGCGACACGTGGTACGCGGTCGCTCCCCGGCTCCACCCGGCGTGCTCCACCAACCGGAGCGACACCTCCGGCCCCGCCCCGAGCGCCGGCGCCGCCACCGCGAGCCACCCCAGCAGCGCCCCGCGGCGCAACCTCCCGGACATGGTCTTCATCCGGCGAAGCCTGGCCCATTCCTGGGCCGGCCGTCACACTTCACGGCCCGAACCGGAAAGGGCCTCACGCCGCCGCGGCCGCGCGCAGGTCCTTCAGCTTCAGCGACACCCGGCGCTCGCCGTTCCACTCGTCCAGGTGCGCCTGGTACGCCAGGTCCACGGGCCGCTCGACGACGCCGATCCGGTCCGCCATCCCGAACCCGATGGCGTCCAGCCTCAGCGCCGCGTCGAACCGCAGCTTCAAATGATCCGGCCCGCCCTTCTTGCTGGCGATCACCCGCGGCTGCGCGGTCAAGCGCCTCGTCGCGAACACCGGCTCCGGGTTCCCCGCGCCGAACGGCCCCAGCGCCTGCACGGCGGCCACCGCCTTCTCGTCCAATTCCCCCAACCCCACCATGGCGTCCACCCGGCAACGCGGCACCAGGTCGTCCTCCGTCAGGCGCTCCAGCGCGACCTGCTCGAACGCCGCCCGGAATGCCTCCAACTGCGGCGCCTCCACCGACAACCCGGCCGCGTGCTTGTGCCCCCCGAACCTCGACAGGTGCCCGGCGCAGTGCTTCAGCGCGTCGTACAGGTGGAACGCCTCGATGCTCCGGCCCGACCCCCGCCCAAGCCCGTCCTGCAGCGCCACCATCACCGTGGGCCGGTGGAACCGCTCCACCACCCGCGACGCGACGATCCCGATGACCCCCGGGTGCCACCCCTCCGCCGCCAGCACCAGCCCGCGCGACCCCCGCCGCGCCTCCGCCTGTTCGAACGCCTGCTCCAGGATGGCCTGTTCGATGGCGCGCCGCTCCTGGTTGGCCGACTCCAGCTTCCTCGCCAGGGGCATGGCCTCCGCCTCCCCGGTGGACCGTAACAATTGCAGCCCCACGGAGGCGTCATCCAGCCGCCCCGCCGCGTTGATCCGGGGCCCCAGCCGGAACCCCACGTGCCCGGCGGTCACCACCCCACCCCTCCCCAACCCCGAGATCTCCTTCAACGCCGCCACCCCGGGCCGCCGCGCCGCGGTCAGCTCGTCCAGGCCGTGCCGCACGAGGATCCGGTTGGCCCCCGTCAACGGCACCACGTCCGCCACCGTGGCCAGGGCCACCAGGTCCAGGTAGGCCTTCAGGTTCGGCTCCGCCCGCCCCTGGAAGTGCCCGCGCTCCCTCAGCACCTTCCGCAGCCCGACGCAGAGGTTGAACGCCACGCCCGCCGCGCAGAGGTACTTGGAGGGGTAGTCGCACCCGCGCTGAAGGGGGTTCAACACCGCCAGCGCCGGGGGGTTCTCCTCGGGGACGGCGTGATGATCGACGACCACCACCTCCAGCCCCAGCGCGTTGGCCCGAGCGATCTCCGCGTGCGACGTGATTCCGCAATCCAGGGTCACCAGGAGCCGGGTCCCGTCCGCGGCGATCTTCTCGATGGCCTGGACGTTCAGCCCGTACCCCTCCCCCAGCCGGTGTGGGATGTACGTCGCGACGCGGGCCGCCCCGATGGCCTCCAGGAACAGGGACAGCAGGGCCGTGGAGGACACCCCGTCCACGTCGTAGTCCCCCCAGAGGGTGATCTTCTCCCCGGCCGCCACGGCGCGCGCCAGGCGGTCCACCGCGGCCCGCAACCCCTTCATCAGAAAGGGATCCGGCAGGTCGGACAGGCGCAGGGCCAGGTAACGGGAGGCGGCGTCCGGGGTGCCGTGGCCGCGGGCGACGAGGACCCGCGCGCACAGGGGATGTACCCCCAGCTCCCTCGAAAGCGCCGCAGCGGCCTCTTCCCGCGACTCCGGCAGCACCCAGCGCAGCACCCCGACGCTCCCCTCCAGCGCCCGTCCGCCGGGCGCTCCGGTCGACGCGTTTGGATGTACCAGCCGGGTCTGACAGACGGTGCTTCGGACGCGCAGCCACGTCGAAAAAGCACGTTTTCGCTCGAAATCGGACGCGACTCTGGTCCGTGGATCCGGCGCCCCGTCTGGAAAAACACACAGTGGCCGCCAATCGCAACAGGGGGTCTCGAATACTGTCACAGTAAAGAGACGGCACCCTCGTTCCGGCCGGGAGACCGAGGGGGGCTTTGGTTCGTTCCAGTGACGTGCTGAAGTGTCAGTTGTCAGAACCTGGTGGCGTCCTTCCGGCAATTGCACAGGACGCTCGGCGTACCCGAAGGGAAGGTGGAGTCGCCATGGATCTGGACGCGCGGTTCAAGGACCACTTGCCGGGCCTGCGAATGCGAGCGCTGGCGCTGGCCGAGAGCGCGGTGGCCGCGGAGAAGCTCATCCGGTCGGTCTACCTCCACAGCCAGCGCAACGCCGCGGAGTTCCTCGCCCACCCCAACCCCCGCCTCTGGCTCCTCGTCGCGATGGAGCGGATGGTGGAGCCCTGGCGCGCGCAGGCCCGCTCGCAGCAGGCGCTGGATGGCCTCTGGAGCACGGCGATGGAGGCCTCCTGGTAGAGGGAGTGCGGTAACGTTCTCCTCCGGCGCGGCGTACGTCGCGCTGGGGGGGGACAGATGGGGTACCTGCGGTATTACCTGGGCAATGCGTTCGTACTGCTGGGCGTGGTGGGCTTCGCGCTCGGCGGCGGCTGGGTCTGGCTCGGAGCGGCGACCTTCCCGCTCCTGATTGTCCTGGACCTGCCATTCCAACGAGCTGATTTCTCGGTGCGCCCGCTGCGCCACGCGCGCCTGGCGGACGTCCCGCTCTACCTGCACGGCGTGTTGCTGTTCGCGTTACTGGCGGTGGGGGCGCGGCGGATCGGCCTCCTCCTGGCGGCGCCCTCGCCGTCCATCGGACAGCTCGCCGGGTGCGTCCTCTCCGTCACCTGGCTGGGGGTGCTGCCCAACATCCCGGTGGCCCACGAGCTCCTCCACCGCCACGGGTGGTTCCCGCGCCTGTGGGCGCACCTGGTGGCGTCGGCGATCGCCGATCCGGTCCGCCGCCTCGCCCACCTGCGCGGCCACCACGTCCACCTCGGGCTCTCGGAGGATTCCGACACCGCGCGCCGGGGGGAGAACCTCTACGCGTTCATGGTGCGCGCCGCGGTGGAATCCTCCGTCGGCGCCATCCGCGAAGAGCGGCAGCGGCTCCAGCGCCTGGGCCGCTCGGCGGCGTCGCTCCAGGGGGACCTGGCGCGCTCTTTGGCCCTCCAGGTGGCGGTGCTCGCCGCGTTCGTCGCCATCGGCGGGTGGGGCGCGGCGGGGCTCCTCTTCCTGGCGTTCGTGCTGTCCAAGTTCCTGCTCGAAGGGTTCAACTACTTCCAGCACTACGGCCTGGTGCGCGTCCCCGGCTCGCGGTTCGACCGGCGGCACACCTGGAGCCACCTCACGCCGGTGGTGCGGACGGTGGCGTTCGAGATCACCAACCACGCGCACCATCACATGGACCAGCAGGTCCCCTTCCACCGCCTGGTGCCGGACCGCGACGCGCCGCAGATGCCCAGCATCATCCTCTGCTTCCTCGCCGCGCTGGTCCCGCCGCTGTGGACGAGGCTCATCGCCCAGCCGCGGCTGAAGCACTGGGACCTGCACTTCGCCACGCCCGAGGAGCGCGCGCTCGCCGCCAAGGCCAACGCGGAGGCGGGGTGGCCGGACTGGCTTGCGAGCGCGGGCGCCTAGTCGTTGTGGTGTAGTGATGCGACGATGAGCGCTCCAACGCTCCGCGCGTGGCTCCTTGTCCTCCTCTCGATCGCCGCCCCAGCCAGTGGCGGGGCTCCCGACTACGACTCCTTCTGCGATCGAGATGGGAAGATCACGACGGCGGAGCATGGCCTCGGATTAATGAAGCTGCTGAGCTCTCCGGGTCAACTCGAGACCATCTACGAGGACGCGAAAAAGGGGAACGCCCGCGCGAAACGAGTCTTCGAGGAGCTCGAGACCAGCTATTTCCCAGACACGGGCCGGGAGCTGGCGGAGAAGGTGAGTCGGCCGCCGTGTCTGGTGCCGGTCATCCGCGAGCTCTCGGGATGGTGCGTGCCGGATTGGTCCTTCCTGGACTTCCTGAGCAAAGAGACGCCGGCGGGAACCAGACTCCGGGTCGCCCTCCTCAACGGGTACATGGAGCAAGCGCACCAGCGCCAACTCGAGAATCAGCTGGTCCTCTCGGCGATGACGTCGATCCTCGGAGTGTCGGTGGTCGCTACTGCGCTCCGGGAGGCGGGAGTCGCTGCGAATGTCACCGCGGCTTCCGACGCACCTGGCATCACGGCGAACACCCTGCGCCAGAGCGAGCTCCTGCGCGAGGCCGCCGCCGGGAGCCGGAACTTTGGTCTCGGCTCCGCCACGCGGGTGGAGGCTGACGCTGCTGGTCGAGCCTGGGTGGGTGATGGAGCTCGCGTTGCAAGCGATGGTTCGACGCTGGTGAGCCAGGATGGGCTGAGGCAGTACCGCCCGCCGTCGCTGAAACCCAAGCTTGGTAGGACCCAGGCGAAACTTCGAGCGACGCGAGGCCCCGAAGGGTCCTTGGCAATCCAATGGACACCTCGACATCGTGGACTGACGTATGAGAGCCAAGCTCAAACGCCTCCACAGTCCTGACGCCGCCGACCTCGAGTCCTTCGCGCCGGCCGATCCGGACAACTTCGCCTTCCTGCTCCAGCTGATGGTGGGCCCGGAGCACGAGGCGGGTGAGGAGTCCTTCGACGTGCAGGTCTGCACTCCCAGGTGGCTGATGACTCGATGGGGAACCGCCGACGTCGTCTCTCTCCGGCACCACATCCTGATGGCCAGGTACGACTACGCCGCGATGGCTGAAGCGCTGCGACGGATGGTCGAATCGTGCACGGGCTCCACGTGGCCGGAAGTCGCCGAGAAGGTCGGCCGGATCGGTCGCTGGGAGTTCGAGGACTACTCAGCCTGATCCCGCTCAGGGCACGTCCGCCGCCCACCTCGTCCCCTTCACCAGTTCCCGGAGCGCGTCGTGGCGCGGGGCGGAGAAGGCGTCGCCCAGGGACTCGACGTGGAAGGGGCGGAAGGGACCGTCGGGCGAGGTGATGCGCAGGGTGCCCAGGTCGTAGACGCCGGGGCGGAGGATGTAGATGCGGCTGGCCACGCGCGTCTCGTCGTTGAGCGGCCAGACGGTGGGCCGCCCCAGGCCGGACGACTCGAGGTGGTCCAGCTCGTAGATGCCGACCGGGACGTGGAGCGCGAAGGTGCCCTGCTTGAGGATGCGCCGGCGGAAGGCGCGGAAGAGGATGCCCTCGCTGGCCTCGTACAGCGCGCGCGCCTCGCCCGGGCCGACCCGCCGGAGCACGACGGTGTCCACCCGCGGCGCGCCGAACAGGCCCGGCGACATCTCCACCGTCCCGTACAGCAGCGAGTACCCCGGCCCCGGCGGCTCCCCCGCCTCCAGCGGCTTGAAGAAGTAGACGGGGTCGCTGAGGCGGAAGCACCCGGCGCCGGAGACCGCCGCCGCCGCCGCCACCAGCATCCAGCCCCACGGCGGCGCGCGCCTCACAGCGCCGACCCCACCACGAAGAACGGCGCCAGGTCCACGCCGACGAAGATCGACGGGCCGGCCGGGCCCGACAGCGTCCACTGCGCCCGGAAGTCGAAGCCCGCGCCGTAGAAGCCGGGGCGGAGAATGACCGCGCCCACGGGCTCGGTGGGGAAGCCGTCGAACCCGTAGCGCACCCCTCCCACCGCGGCCAGCTCCACCAGCCCCAGCACGTTGACCCCCACCCCCACCGTGAGCTCGCCGCTGAAGCCCGGGCCCGACCCGGTGATGCGGCCCAGCGACCCGTGCAGGGTGATCGCCCCCGGCTCTCCCAGGGTGAGGAGGATCGGGTACACGTACCAGCCGCGCAGCGCCAGCTCCGTCCCGTTGTAGGA
>DASRBA010000266.1:0-52753 GCA_035637895.1 Myxococcaceae bacterium | reverse complement strand
CGGTCCTCGATGGCGCGGAGCAGCTTGGGCTGCAGGTCCATCCCCAGGTCGTCGATCTCGTCCAGGAAGAGCGTGCCGCCGTGCGCGCGCTCCAGGCAGCCGATGCGCTGGGCCACCGCGCCGGTGAAGGCGCCCTTCTCGTGGCCGAACAGCTCGCTCTCGATCAGCGAGTCCGACACCGCGGCGCAGTCGAACACCACCAAAGGCCCGCGCGAGCGCGGCGACAGCTTGTGGATCAGCTTGGCGGCGGCGCCCTTGCCGGTCCCGGTCTCGCCCACCAGAAGCAGCGTGGAGTCGGTGGGGGCGATGCGCTCCAGCAGCGCGAAGATCTGCCGCATCGCCAGGCTCTTGCCCACCAGGTCGCCCAGCCGGCCCTCCTGCGCGGCCTCGATCTCCATCGGCGTGACGGTGGGCTGGAAGCGGAGCTGGACGTCGCCCACCTCCAGCATCACGCCCGGCCGGAGGTAGCCCTCCTTCACCTGCGCGCCGTCGATGAAGGTGCCGTTGGTGGAGTCCAGGTCGCGCACCAGGAAGCGGTCGCCCTGGCGGACCACCACCAGGTGGTTGCGGCTCACCGTGGGGTGGTCGATGACGACGTCGTTCTCCGGCGACTTGCCGATCTTCACCTCGGGCTGGTTGAGCGGGAACGCGGTGCCGGCCGACTCCGTGTTGATCAGCACCAGGCGGAATTCCTGGACCGCCAGGCGCTCCGACCGGGTGCGCTCGCGGACCACGGTGGCGGCGGTGATGGGACCCGAATAGTTCATCGAAGGGTGGGCCGCGCAGTCTAGCCCGCCTGGGCCCGCTGGAGGGGCCTTAACCCTTGGGCGGCCGGCAGGCTTGCGCTTCCTTCGGATGCCGCTCCTGGAGCGTGCGCTGCACGGCCAGCGCGTCGTCCGTCTGCCCGCTGTCGATCAGCAGCGCGCACAGGGAGACCAGCGGGCGCGGGTCGGCGGGTCGCAGGCGGGCGGCCTCGCGGTAGGACTTCTCCGCGCCCTTGACGTCCTGCTGCTTCACCAGCAACGCGCCCAGGTAGTAGTGGCCCTCGAAGAGGGCGGGGTCCTTCTTCAGCGCGCGGCGCAAGAGCTGGGTGGCCTCGGGCATCTGCTCCTGGCGGAGGCGGACGTAGCCCAGCTCGGCTGCCCACAGCGGGTCGAACCTCTTGCCCAGCGCGCTGGTGAGGTTGGTGCCCGCCGCTTCCAGCACGTTCAGGCGGGAGAGGATGACGCCGGTGCGCCCCAGCAGATCCGGGTCGCCCGGATGCTTCTTCTCCGCCGCCGCCAGGGCGTCCTGCGCGCCGGAGGCATCTCCCTGGATCTGGCGCAGCTCGGCGCGGATCAGGTCCGGCTCCGGCGAGGTGGGGTTCACGGTGGAGGCCCGGTCCAGCGCCGCCTCCGCCTTCTTCCCGCGGCGGGCGGCGATGGCGGCCCGCGCCTCCAGCAGCGGCGCGCCGGCGTCCTTGGGGAAGCGGCGGGAGAAGCCCTCCGCCACGTCCAGCGCCTCGTCCGCCGCGCCCGAATCCAGGAGCAGCTCGACCGCCTTGCCGAGCTGCTCGGCGGTGGCGTCCTCGGCGGCGGTGAGCGGGGCCAGCTTGGCGACGCGGGTGGCGCGGTCCTGGGTGGCCGCCGCGGCCGCCAGCCGGTCCGCCGTCGATTGCCGGGTGCGGGGCATCAGCACGAAGGCGGCGGCGGCGGCGAGGGGGATCAGCGCCAGCGCGGCCCACAGCGCGGTCCGGCGAGGCCGGCGCGGGGCGGACTCCTCGGCGTGCGCGTCGCCCGCCTCCGGGGAGGGATCTGCGGGCGCGTCGGCCTCGGGCTCCGCCTGGACCGCGGCGGCCTCGTCCGCGGCGCGGGCCTGGGCGATGGCGGCGGGCGCGGGGATGACGCCGGAGGGGGACTTCGCGCGGCTCCCGCTCTGGCGGGTGCGGGACGGGGGGGCGGACCCGGGCTCCGGGCCGTCGGAGACCATCACCACCGTGGGCCCGGCGTACGGCTTCATCGCCGGGACGGACGGGTCGGCGGCGCGGGCCTTCATCAGCGCCATGCGCTTGGTGTCCTTCTCCAGCGGGAACAGCTGGGTGACGTACATCGACAGCTGCTCCGCGGTGGCGATGCGCGCCAGCCCCCCCACCGCCTCGATGGAGGCGATGAACACGTCCAGGTTGCCGAAGCGCTGGTCCGGGTTTCGGGCCAGCGCCATCATGCAGATCTCCTCCAGCGGGCGCGGGACGGAGGGGTCCAGCTCCGAGGGCCGCTTCAAACGGGCGGAGGCGATCCGGTCCACCACCTCCTCGGCGCTCTGGCCGGTGAAGGGGCGGCGTCCGCAGAGCTGCTCGTAGAGCATCACCCCGGCGGCGTAGATGTCGGCGCGGTGGTCGACCTGGCGGCCGACGATCATCTCCGGCGACATGTAGAAGAACTTGCCCTTGAGGGTGCCGGGCTCGGTGGAGGAGGTGGCGTTCTCCGCGCGGGCGATCCCGAAGTCGATCACCTTCACCTGGCCGTCGAAGCCGACGTGGATGTTCTCCGGGGTGAAGTCGCGGTGGACGATGCACAGGGGGCGCCCGTTCTCGTCCACCGCGCGGTGGGCGGCGTCCAGGCCGCGGCAGGCCTCGGTGAGGACGCGCAGGGTGATGCCCAGCGGCACCCGCTGGGGGACGAGCGCCGCCTGGTGGCGGATCTCCGCGAAGGAGTGCCCGTCCAGAAGCTCCATCACGATGAAGGGCGAGTGGTCCTCGTCGCTCCCCAGCTCCAGGATGCGCACCACGTTGCGGTGGTCGATCTGCGCGGTGATCCGGGCCTCGTTGAGGAACATCCGGACGATCTGCGGCTCTCCGGAGAGGTGCGGCAGCAGGCGCTTCACCGCCACCGACCGGCCGGTGGTGGTCCCGTCCGGGTTCAGGGCGCGCCCGAGATACACCTCGGCCATGCCGCCCGTCGCCAGGCGGGAGCTCAGACGGTATCTGCCCAGCAGGACCGGCTCCATCGGTCGATTGCCGAGTGTAGTGCGCATGCGCGGGCGCCGGTATTTCCCTCGACTCCAGGTGCGCGGGGGGCCCGGCCCTCGCCTCCTCGCCAGGCCACCGGCCCCGGAGGTAGCGTCGGAGGGTGGCCTCTCCCGCCCCGGCGTTCCCCTTCCCGCTGGAGCAGCACCTCCGGGACCCGTACCCCATCTACGCCGCGCTCCGGCGCGACTACCCGGTGGTCCGGGTGCCGCGCCCGTTCCAGTCGGACGCCTGGCTCGTCGCCCGCTACGACGACGTGGTGGCGGTGCTGAAGGACGAGGCGCGCTTCGTCCACGAGCGGCGCCGGGCGGGGCTGAAGGAGTCCTGGGTGATGAACACCTTCAGCCTCGGCCTGCGGGACACGATGATCCTCCGCGACGGGGAGGACCACCGGCGGCTGCGGGGGCTGGTGCACCGGGCGTTCACGCCCGCGCGGGTGGAAGCGCTGAAGGGGCGGATGGAGGCGCTGGTGGCGCTGCTGCTGGACAAGATGCAGGCCAACGGGACCACCGAGCTGCTGGCGGACCTGGCGCTGCCGCTGCCCATCACCGTCATCTGCGACATGATGGGGGTGCCGGACGAGGACCGGGCGCGGTTCCGGCACCTGGTGGACGGGCTGGTGGACCTCGAGGGGCGGGGCTTCTTCGGGCTGGTGAGCACCGTGCTGCGGACGCGGCAGCTCTACCGGTACCTGAACGAGCTGATCGAGCGGCGGCGGTCTGTCCGCGGGGACGACCTCTTGAGCGCGATGCTGGCCGCGGAGGAGGAGGGCGGCGAGCGGCTGGACCACGTGGAGCTGGTGGCGTCCGTGTTCCTGCTCCTGTTCGCCGGGCACGAGACGACGGTGAACCTGATCGGCAACGGGGTGCTGGCGCTGCTGGACCACCCGGAGGAGGCGGAGCGCCTGCGCCAGGACCCGTCGCTGATCGACTCGGCGGTGGAGGAGCTGCTCCGCTTCACCAACCCGGTGCAGGTGACGGCGCCGCGCTACGCGACGGAGCCTTTGGAGATCGCGGGGGTGGCCATCCCGCGCGGCGCGCCGGTGGTGCCCTCCATCGGCTCCGCCAGCCGCGACGAGTCGCACTTCGCGGACCCGGAGCGGCTGGACCTGTCGCGCCAGCCCGACAAGCACGCCGCCTTCGGCTTCGGCGCCCACTACTGCCTGGGCGCGCCGCTGGCCCGGCTGGAGGCCCGCGCCGCCTTCCTCGCCTTCGTCCAGCGCTTCCCGGGCGCGCGCCTGGCCGTCCCGCGCGAGCAGATCCGCTGGCGGAGGTCGATGTCCCTGCGCGGGCTCCAGGCGCTGCCGCTGGAGCTGCGCTGAGCCCGGAGGTCAGCTCTTCTCCGGGGCCTTGTCCTTGCTGGACTCCGCCTCGTCCCACGGCGCGCCCAGCCAGCTCTGGTAGGCGGCCTTCTGGGCGTCGGTGGGCTTGTCCACCCGCGCCAGGTACACCGCGTCCGCGGGCTTGGCGCCCAGGACCACCGGCACGCTGAGCAGCTTGTCGCGGCGGAAGAGGGTGAGGGTGACCGACTCGCCGGGGCGCTTGTCCTCGGTGCGCTGCACCAGCGCGCCCCCGTCCACCTTGTACCCGTCCAGCGCCAGCACCTCGTCGTCCGGGTAGATGCCGGCCTGCATCGCCGGCGAGCCGTCCAGCACCGCCGCCACCGCGCTCTGGCCCTTGGTGGTGAGCCCCAGCCAGCCGCGCGGGCGCAGCTCGTTCCCCTTCCACCGCGGCGGCGTCCCGCCCTTGTCGCCCCCGGACTCGCGGACCCGGAAGCGCGCCTCCAGCCCCACGTGCCCGAAGACCGAGAAGTCCAGCTCCTCCGTCGACCGCAGCGAGCGGTCGAAGAACGCGGAGAGGTCCTTCCCCGCCACCTCCTTCGCCGCCGCCTCCACCCCGTCCTCCGGCACGCCGCGCTCGTCTCCGTACCTCGACCAGAGCAGCCGCATCACGTCGTCCAGGCCGTTCGCGTCGGACGTGGCGCGGCGGAGCTCCAGGTCCAGCAGCATCGCCACCACCTCGCCCTTCAGGTAGTAGGAGATGGCGCTGTTGGGCGAGTTCTCGTCCGGCCGGTAGTGCTTGATCCACGACGCGAACGACGAATCCGCCAGCGTCTGCACCTTCCGCCCGGGCGTTCCCTGCAGCGCGGTGAGCGTCTCGCCCGCGCGGGTCAGGTACCGCGGCGCGGACATCAGCCCCGCCCGCCGCACCAGGAGGTTGTCGTAGTACGAGGTCGTCCCCTCGAACGCCCAGAGCAGCGAGGTGTACACCTCCTGCGAGTAGTCGAACGGCACCAGCGCCTTGGGCTTGATGCGCTTGACGTTCCAGAGGTGGAAGTACTCGTGGGCGACGAGCGTGAGGAAGTCCTCCCACCCCTTGCCGCTGGCGAAGCCCTGCCGCGGGAAGAGGAGCGCGGTGGACGCCTTGTGCTCCAGTCCGCCCCGCCCCTTGTCCGTCAGGTAGACCAGGAACAGGTACCGCTTCACCGGCAGGCCGCCGAAGAGCTTCGCCTCCGTCTCGCAGATCTTGGTCAGGTCGCTCAGCAGCCGGTCCTTGTCCGGCGCCGGGTCGCCCCACACCACCACCTGGTGGGAGACGCCGGCCGCGGTGAAGCTCAAGGGCGCGCTGGTGCCGATCTCGAACGGGCTGTCCACCAGCTCGTCGTAGTCCGGCGCCACGTAGTCCTGGCCCTCCTGCTCCAGCGCCACGAAGGTCTGCCAGCCGGCGGGCGCGTCGATCCGCACCCGGTGCTGGCGCCGCCGCATCGCCTCCGCGTAGAGGAAGAGGGTGGCGCCGTTGAAGTACCCGTGCGTGCCGTCCAGGTGCGAGGTGCGGACCGTCAGCTCGTTGGCGTAGACGCGGTAGCGGAACACCACCGGCTGCCCGCGGCTGGCCACCTGGAAGCTGCGCTTGTCCGGCCGGGTGATGGGGAGCGCCTCGCCGTCCTCGGTGGCGGCGGTGACGTCCTGGAGGTGGCGCGCGTATTCGCGCACCAGGTAGCTGCCCGGCGTCCACACCGGCAGCACGGCGGTGAGCGCGTCGTCCGCCGCCGGGAACCGGGCCTCCACCTGGAACAGGTGGCTGTGCGGTTGGGGCATGGAGACGCGGTAGCGAACCGCTTCGGTCATGCCGGGTTGCCTATCAGGTTTTCGCTCGGCCGAGGATGGCTCCGAAGAAGCCGTCCGTCCCGTGGAGGTGGGGGTAGAGGCGGAGGTACCCGCCGCGGGTGGCGGCCGCCGGGACCCGGGTCTCCGCCGGGACCAGGGTGTACTCCGGGTGGCGGGCGAGGAAGTCCTGGACGATGTCCTCGTTCTCCACCTGGAGCATGGAGCAGGTGCCGTAGATCAGCCGCCCGCCCGGCTTCACCAGCGCCGAGAACTGCTCCAGGAGCGCGCGCTGCCGGTCCACGTGCATGGTCAGCTCGTCGGGGGAGAGGCGGTAGCGCGCGTCCGGCTTGCGGCGGAAGGTGCCGGTGCCGCTGCACGGGGCGTCCACCAGCACCCGGTCCGCCTTCCCGCGCAGGTCCTCCAGCGCGGCCAGCGCCTCGGGGGTCGAGGCGGGCACCTCGCGGATGCGGGCGTTGTGCACGCCGTCGCGCCGCGCCCGCCGCTTCAGCTCCTCCAGCCGCCGCCCGTCCACGTCCAGCGCGAACAGCTCGCCGCGGTTCTTCATCTCCGCCGACAGCTGGAGCGACTTGCCGCCCGCGCCGGCGCAGGCGTCCACCACCCGGGTCGGGGGCGGGTCCACCAGCTGGCCCAGAAGCTGGCTCCCCTCGTCCTGGAGCTCGAAGAGGCCGTCCTTGAAGGACCTCAGCGAGAAGGCGTTCAGGCGGGTGTCGAGGAAGACGCCCAGCGGGGAGAGCGGGGTGGGGCGGCAGTCCACGCCCTCGCCGCGGAGCCGCTCCATCAAGGCCTCGCGGGTGCCCTTCAGCGTGTTGGCGCGCGCGCAGAGCGGGGCGCGGGTGTTCATGGCCGCCACCGCCGCCTCGGCGTCCGGCCCCAGCTCGTCGCGGATCCGCTGGGCGAGGAAGTCCGGCAGCGACCCGAGGATGGCCAGCTTCCGGTCGGCGGGGAGCTTCTCCAGCGCGGCGGCGGCCTCCGGGAGCCGATCCAGGGCGCGCGCGTCCAGGGCGTCGAAGGCGGCGGAGCGCACCACGGCCGCCGGCGATTCACCCTCCAGCACGCGGGCGGCGTGCAGGCGGAGGAGGTCCTGCCGGCTGGTGGGGAGCGCGTCGAGGCCGGGGCGGAGGGAGGCGAGCAGGTGGTCGATGGCCCGCTGGCGGCGGACGGCGGCGTAGACGCGCTCGGAGACGGCGCGGCGCTCGTTGGCGTAGAGGTTCCGCTTGGGGCGCAGCGTGTGCTCCAGCGCGCGGTCCGCCAGCCAGCGCTCCCGGCGGAACAGCGAGTACGCCTCCAGCGCCGCCTGCATCACCAGGTCCTCGCGCAGCGGGCGGTCGGAGCGCCTGGCCGGGCCCGGAGGCTTCGGCCTCTGGGGGGGGCGCCGGCCGAGGGCGCGCCTTGGCTTCATTCGACCCATGAGGCGCGGAAGCGGAGGCGGGCGAGCATCCGTGGACCCATAACATCAACCCGGAAGGATCCGATCCCGGCCATTCCGTCTACAATCCCCGCTCCCCTTGGAGCAGACCTTCGGGAAGTACATGCTGCTGAAGAAGCTCGCCACGGGCGGGATGGCCGAGGTGTGGCTGGCGCGGCAGACCGGCATCGAGGGCTTCAAGCGGCACCTGGTGATCAAGCGGATCCTCCCGCACCTGGCGGACGACCCCGAGTTCGTCCAGATGTTCCTGAACGAGGCCCGCATCGCGGCCAACTTCAACCACCCGAACATCGCGCAGATCTACGACCTGGGCGAGGTCAACGGCGCCTACTACATCGCCATGGAGTTCGTGCACGGCGAGGACCTGGGCCGCATCATGCGCAAGGCCTGGGGCACCGGGCAGTGGATCGCCTACCCCATCGGCATCCGGATCGTCGCGCTGGCCTGCGAGGGCCTCTACTACGCGCACACCCGCTCCGACGACTCCGGGCGCCCGTTGAAGGTCGTCCACCGGGACATCTCGCCGCAGAACATCCTCATCGGCTTCGACGGCTCGGTGAAGGTGGTGGACTTCGGCATCGCCAAGGCCGTCGACAGCGCGTCGATGACCAAGTCCGGCGCCATCAAGGGCAAGTTCGCGTACATGGCGCCGGAGCAGGCTTCCGGCAAGCCCATCGACCACCGGGCCGACCTCTTCGCCATCGGGCTCACCCTCTACGAGCTGCTCACCGGCACCCGCCCGCTGAAGAAGGACTCGGAGATCGCCACCCTCCAGGCCGCCCTCGCCTGCGACATCCCGCCGCCCTCGCAGGTGGCGGAGGTCCCGGCGGAGCTGGACCCCATCGTGATGGGCGCCATCGCCAAGGACCCGGACCAGCGCTACCCGGACGCCCGCCAGTTCGGCATGGCCCTGGAGGAGTTCCTCGTCTCCAAGCAGTGGATCGCCGGCTCCGTCCAGGTCTCCGAGCTGATGTCCACGCTGTTCGCGGACCGCCTCGCCGAGGAGGCCAAGCTGGGCCGCCCGGACCCGGGCGACGACAGCATCAAGTCCGGCCCCTCCATCCCCGGCCTCAAGGCGATGCCCAAGGCGTCGCTCGCCGGCGCGGGCAACCAACCCTCCCGCTCCGCGCTGGGGCAGGCCAAGGAGCGGGCGCCCTCGCGCGTCTCCGCCGCGCTGACGGACGCCCCGCCCAAGCTCTCCGACCCCAACATGACCGCCATGGCGCGGCAGCCGTCGCGCCCGGGGTTGGATCGCCACCCCACCGGGACCGGCACCGGCACGCAGTCGCCGAAGCCGCCCGGCCGCACCCCCACCCGCACCGCCGCGCCTCGCCCCGAGCCCATCGAGGCCCGCGCCTCCGACTTCGCCCCGGACGACGTCGACGTCCGGGAGCCCTCCCGCTCCGTCTCCGTCTCCTCCACCAGCGCCCTCCCGCGGGCGCCGTCGCTCAAGGGCATCAAGCGCTCCCCTACCCGCGAGCGCCGCGCCGAGGAGCGCCCGCCCGAGCCGGAGGACCGCGACGACCGCGACGACCGCGACGACCGCGACGACCGGGACGAGCGAGAGGAGCGCGAGGAGACCCCTGCCCCGCGCGCCCGCGGCAAGAAGCCGCCTCCGCGGGACGCTCGAGACGGCCGCGACGCCCGCGCGCCCAAGGTCGCCAAGCGCCGGAAGGTGCGCGACGACGGCGGCGTGGAGCCGGTGCCGGAGCTGGACGGGCTGGCGGACGTGGAGGCCCTGCGGTCGAGCAACCGGCGCAAGCTGGTGGCGGTGCTGCTGGGCACGGTGGCGGCGGTGGCGTTCGTCTCCGCGTTCATCTTCGGCGGCGCGCTCAAGGAGCAGTTCAGCACGCCGCAGGTGGGCGCCCAGGACGTCTTCCTCACCGTGGACACCAACATCCCGGTGACGGTGCTGGTGAAGCACCACCCGGACGAGCACAGGAAGGACCGCTACATCGAGGAGATCGGCCAGGGCACGGGGATCCAGAAAGCCCGCGGCGCGCACCTGCGCGACACCGTCATCCTCAAGAACGACCCGCTGGGCGCCTACCACGAGCACGAGATCCAGTACGGCGTCCCCGGCACCACCGTCACCATCACCAAGGAGTTCCAGCGCGGGTTCCTGAAGCTGACCGTGCTCCCCAAGCGGGTCCAGAACCTGTCGGTGGTGATGAACGGCCAGGAGATCGGCAAGTACCCTTCGATGAAGATCGACCTCTACGAGGGCAAGCACGACCTGGAGCTGCAGGGCGAACAGCTCCGCGACCCGGTGCCCTTCAGCGTGGAGATCAAGCCGGACAAGACCGCCGACGCCACGGTGGACGTCAGCAAGCACCTGCTCTGACCGCCCTGCGCTACGCGGCGGTGGAGCAGAACTGCTCGTAGTCGATGAACTCGATCCGCCGGCCGGGGGCGCACACCGGGCACTCCGGGTCGCGGCGCAGCTTCAGCTCCAGGAACCGGGTGGTCAGCCCGTCGAACTGCAGCAGCCGCCCGACCATGGGCTGCCCCACGCCGAGGATCAGCTTCAGCGCTTCGTTGGCCTGCAGCAGCCCGATGATGCCGGGGAGCACGCCCAGCACCCCCGCCTCCGCGCAGGAGGGCGCCATGTCCGCCGGCGGCGGCTGCGGGTACAGGCAGCGGTAGCAGGGACCCTGGCCGGGGACGAAGGTGGTGACCTGCCCCTCGAACCGGTAGACCGACCCGTGCACGTTGGGCTTCTTCAACATCACGCACGCGTCGTTGAGCAGGTAGCGGGTGGGGAAGTTGTCCCCGCCGTCCACCACCAGGTCGAACCCCTCCAGCACCTCCAGGATGTTCTCCGAGGCCAGCCGCTGCTGGAACGGGACCACCTCCACGTCCGGGTTGAGCGCGGCGATCGCCGCCCGCGCGCTGGCGGTCTTCGGCTGCCCGGCGCGCTCCACGGTGTGGATGACCTGCCGCTGGAGGTTGGAGAGGTCCACCACGTCCATGTCCACCAGCCCCAGCGTCCCCACCCCGGCCGCCGCCAGGTAGAGCGCCGCCGGCGAGCCCAGCCCGCCCGCGCCCATCAGCAGCACCTTGGCCTTCAGCAGCTTCTCTTGCCCCGCCTCGCCCACCTCCGGGATGGCCAGGTGCCGCCGGTACCGCTCCTTCTGCTCGCGGGTCATGCTGAACGGCCGGTCCACCGGGAAGCCGCGGTCGGTCCACCGCCCGTACCCGCCCGCCATGGAGACGACGTCGCTGAAGCCCAGGTCCTGGAGCGTCTTCGCCGCCAGCGCCGACCGCGCCCCGCCCTGGCAGTACAGCACCAGCGGCTCGTCGCGCTTCGCCTTCTGGTCGATCCGCATCTCCAGGAAGCCGCGGGGGACGGAGACGGCGCCGGGGATGCAGCCGGAGGAGTACTCCTCGCCCTCGCGGACGTCGATCAGCTTCACCGCCGACTTGTCGTCCAGGAGGCGCTTCACCTCCTCGACCGCGACCTCGCGGATCCCCTGCTTCACCGACGACAGGTGCTCCTGGAACGTTTGACCCATGGCGACGGGTATAACCGGGGACCGGAGGGCATTTCACGCCATGGACGCGAAGATGCGGCCGCTGGAGGGAAAGGTGGTGCTGGTCACCGGGGCGGGGGTGCGCGTGGGCCGCGCCATCGCCGAGGCCCTGGGCCGGGCGGGGGCCAGCGTGGGGGTCCACTTCCACGGGTCGGAGGCCGCCGCGGAGGAGACGCTCCGGGCGGTCCGCGCCGACGGCAACCGCGCCGCCCGCTTCCGGGCCGACCTCTCGGACCCCGCCGC
Organism: Myxococcaceae bacterium; assembly: GCA_035637895.1. GTDB lineage: Bacteria > Myxococcota > Myxococcia > Myxococcales > Myxococcaceae > DASRBA01. The sequence goes on along the minus strand of DASRBA010000266.1, from coordinate 41,420 downwards.
CGCCGAGCCGCTCGCCGCCGCGGTGGAGGCGGAGCTGGGGCCCATCGCCGGCCTGGTCAACAGCGCCGCCATCTTCGAGCGGGCGCCCTTCGCCGAGACCCCCCTCGACGTGCTGGACCGCCAGTGGGCGATCAACGCGCGCGGGCCCTACCTGCTCACCCAGGCGGTGGTCCGGCGCATGCTCGCCCGCGGCGGGGGCGACGTGGTGAACGTCCTCGACATCGGCGGGGTCTTCCAGCCGTGGCGGCAGTACTCGGCCTACTGCATGACCAAGGCGGCGATGGGCGCGCTCACCCGGTGCCTGGCGCTGGAGCTGGCGCCCACCATCCGGGTGAACGGGGTGGCGCCCGGGGCGGTGCTGCCGCCGGAGTCGCTGGACGCCGCTTCGCTGGAGGCGATCCGCGCCAACGTCCCGCTGCAGCGGCTGGGGAGCGCGGAGGACGTCGCCCGGACGGTGCTCTTCCTCCTGACCGGGCCCTCCTACGTCACCGGGCAGATCGTCGCGGTGGACGGGGGCCGCTCGCTGGGCAGCGCGCGCGCGCCCGCCTGATATATACGAGCATCATGGATGCCACCGCCGTCGCCGCCCCCGCCGAAACGCCCGCCCCCGACACGGGAGCGCCCCTCCGCCTGACCGCCCAGGCGGTGGCCCAGGTGAAGCTCGTCTGCCAGCAGCAGGGGTTCGTCGGCCACCACCTGTCGGTCCGGGTCGTGCCCTCGGGGTGCAGCGGCTTCAGCTACGACCTGAACGTGATCAAGGACGCGCGGCCGGGGGACCTGGTGTGGGAGCAGGACGGGGTGAAGGTCGCCACCGACGCCCAGTCCGCCCGCTCCCTCCGGGGCACCGAGGTCGACTACGTCACGAACCTGCAGGGCGCGGGGTTCAAGTTCACCAACCCCAACGCCAAGTCCTCCTGCGGATGCGGGAGCTCCTTCAACACCTGATATGCGCGCGTCCGTGGCCGGAGCGCTCTGCGCCGCGCTGGCCTTCGCGGCGGCGCTGTCGCCGGGCTGCGTGAAGCGCCGCGACGTGAGCGGCAGCGGCGACGAGCGCCTGGACGACTCCGCCCGCGGCGACGCGCTCCCCGGCCAGGGCCAGGGCGACGCGTGCGGCCCGGACGGCGGGGCGCTGCTGTTGCTGGACGCGGTCACCGCCTCCCCGCTGTCCTGCACGCTGGTCACGGTCAGCCAGGACGCCACCGACTGCAAGTCCGACGACGGCACCTGCGCCAGCCAGGAGCTGTTCCGCGGGCGCACCGGCGTGCAGGGCCGCGCGCAGGTCCAGGTCGCCTGGGAGTCCGCCCGCGTCTCCGCGGTGGCGGCGGGCTACCGGCCCTCGTACCGGGAGGCCGGCGCGGTGTCCCCCGCGGCGCCGGCCGAGATCGAGATGGTCCCCTCCGACGGGTTCACCCTGAAGTTCGTGGACCAGGACGGGAGCTACCTCACCGGGCTGCAGGTCGGCTTCAAGCAGCGCGGCGAGGCCATCGCCCAGATGAGCACCAACGAGCTGGCCAACGTCTACTTCCCCAACCGCTCGCCCTTCGCCGGGGAGCCGGTGATCGTCGAGGCCCAGGGCTGGGCCCCGCTCACCGTCAACGGGCCGCAGGACCTGGGCAGCGACGGGCACACCGTCACGCTGCACAAGTAGCCAAAGGTCCCGGAGGGGGCGGCTTCTTCGATGGCGGCGGCCCTCCGGCCGCCCCGGCTCATACCAGGTGCTGCCAGTCCTCGTGCCCGTGCGCCTTGCGCGCCAGGCGTTCCTCCCGGCGCGCGTGGGCCTGCCGGAAGGCGCGCTTCTCCGGCCCGGTCGTCAGCTTCAGCTTCGGCACCCGCGCCTTGGACCCGTCCGCCTCCAGGGCCACGAAGGTGAGCAGCGCGGTGGTGGCCACCTGCTTCGTCCCGCGGATGGCGTCCTCCGCCTCCACCACCACGCCCACCTCCATCGAGGTGTGGAACGCGGCCAGCACGCGGGCGCGCACGGTGACGATCCAGCCCACCCGGATGGGGACGTGGAAGTGGAGGTCGTCCATGGAGGCGGTGACCACCACCTTCCGGCAGTACCGCTGCGCGGCGATCCCGGCGCAGATGTCGATCCACTCCATCACCTTCCCGCCGAACGCCGCGTTGAGCGGGTTGGCGTCCGACGGGAGGATCATGTGCGTCATCACCACGCTCTTGGCCATGGCCGCTACGAAGCCAGGAAGGTGGTGACGGTGTCCAGGAACTCCTCGCGCCGCCGCCCGTGGCGGATGTCCACCGACGACACGTCCAGGGTGAGGCAGTCGACCCCGTACTTGCTCTTCATCACCTGGGGAAACGACGAGTAGTAGCCGTTGAGCCCCCGGAGGAACGAGGAGTCGATGCCCTTCTCCTCCTCGCGGCCGCGCTGCCGGATCCGGTCCAGCAGCACCTCCAGGCTGGGCACGTTGAAGCAGATGACCTTGTCCGGCTTCTTCACCGCCGCCGCCACCCGCTGGAAGTACTCGAAGTACAGGTCCAGCTCGGAGTTCGTCATGTGCCCCAGGCCGTGGAGGTACTTGGCGAAGATCTCCGGGTCCTCGTACAGGGTGCGGTCCTGCACGCAGTTCTTGCGGACGGTGTGGATCAGCTCGTGGTGCTCCACCCGCTTGATCAGGAACTCCAGCTGCAGCGTGAACGACCACCGCCGCATGTCGGCGTAGTAGTCGCGCAGGAAGCGGTTGTCGATCACCGGTTCGTCGAACAGCTCGAACCCCAGCGCCTGGCTGATCATCTTCGCCGCGGTGGTCTTCCCGGCGCCGATGTTGCCCGCCAGGGCGACGAACAGCTTGCGGCGGGGCAGGCGGGCGCGCAGGTCCCCGCGCGGCCGGATCTCGGGGGGGACCTCCTCACGCGTGCGGCTGCTTCTGGGCGACATGGCCACCCCACGGTAACATCCCCCCTCGCGATGCCCGATCAGAAGCGGGGCTCCAGCCCCCCAGGACCGGCCTCCAGACCGGTCGCCTCGGCCGCCCGGCCGCCGCCGAAGGTCCGCGCCTCCTCCTCGCCCAAGCCGGCGCTGCCCAACCTGGACGAGTCCGACCTGCCGCTCCCCAGCGACAACCGCTCGCCCGGCATCAAGGCGCTGGCGCCGCTCCACGGCGCCTTCACCGAGAAGCTCCGGGAGTGGCAGCAGGCCCAGCTCCCCGAGGAGCAGCTCTTCCAGTTTCACCAGATGGCCTTCGGCGCCCTGGCGTTCTTCATCATCCTCCAGGCGGTGGCGCCCACCGCGGCGCCGTCGCTGTGGTGGGCGTTCATCTCCCAGCCGCTGATCCTCGGCTTCCCCTCCAACGCGCTGGGCGGCTTCTGGTACGTGATGGGCGTGGCGCTGTGGCTGGCGTACGGCGCCTACCACGTCACCCAGGGCGCCATCCTCAGCCGCACCCAGTCCCGCTGGCCGTGGTCGCCCCTGCGGACGCTGGGGTTGGCGCTCATCCCGCTCTACAACGTCTACGGCTCCTGGGTGCTCTTCTCCGAGGCGTTCCAGCGGCTGGAGAGCGAGTCCGACAAGCCGGGCCGCGGGAGGCAGGCGAAGTCGGCGCTGATGGGCGCGATGGCGATGATCGGCGCCACCTGGGGCCTCCAGCTGGCGTCGGACCTGGGCCTGGAGATCCCGGAGATCGCCGTGCAGGCCTCCGGCTGGGCGCGCTCGGCCGCCGAGCTGGCCACGCTCGGCCTGGGCTTCTTCATGATGAGGGCCGTCATCCGGAAGGTGGGGGAAGAGGGCCCGGTGGACCTGGAGGAGGGCGAGGACCCGTATCCGCTCTCCCGCGGGACGGCCGGGCCGGGGCCCAGGCTCACCCTCACCGTGATGGTGGGGCTGCTGGTGTTCGGGATCGCCGTCTACGTCTCCAAGAGGGAGTCGCTGGAGTGCGGGAAGGGCGGGTCGCTGACCACCACCTCCGTCGGCTCCGGAGAGCGCGCGCTGTATTGCCAGAGGGACGGCTTCCCCGAGGGCCCGTGGCGGGTCCGGACCAAGAACGGCCTGGAGCAGTTCAACTACACGGGCGGGAAGATCCTCGGCCCGTACACCCTGTTCTACCCGGACGGCACGCCCAAGGTGACCGGGTCGCTGAACGAGAAGAAGAAGGTCGGCACCTGGACCACCTTCGGCCCGGACGGGATGAAGACGGAGCAGGTCAGCTACGCCAACGACAAGCTGGAGGGCCCGTCGGTGAAGTTCTTCCCGGACGGGAAGGTCGCCCAGCAGAAGAACTACCGCATGGACAAGCTGGAGGGGAAATACCTCGCCTACCACCCGGGCGGCGCCAAGGCGGAGGAGGGCGACTACGTGGCCGGCCAGAAGGTCGGCCGCTGGATGAGCTGGAACCCGCAGGGCCTGGTGGTGGAGGACAAGGACTGGGGCAAGCCCGGCGCTCCGGGGACGAACGCGACCGGCGTCGCCTCCCAGCAGAACCCGGAGCAGGGTGGGCCCACGACCCAGACGGGAGGAACGCCCGGGACGACGGCCGGGCCCGCGCCGCAGACGCCGGCGCTCGCCGTGCGCGAGGTGACCGAGCACCGCTTCTTCGCCGGCCGCCCGCTGGAGTGGTGGGAGGACCGGCTCACCCGCATCAAGCAGCGGGTCGGCACCGGCGACCTGGACGCCAAGGTGTACGAGCTGACCAAGAAGCGCGCCCAGGCCAACGGGCTGGAGGTGATGGACGCGCAGCAGCAGGTGAAGGTGCGGGTGGCCGCCACCGCCTCGCCGCCGCAGGGCGGACAGCCGTGAGGAGAGGCGCGGCGCTCGCCCTCGCGCTGGCGGCGCTGGTGCCGGCCGCGCCCCCGGCCTCCGCCAAGGGGCTGGAGATCAAGATCGCCGGCGGGGAGGGGCAGCTGCGCCGGATCATCGCCCCGCGCCAGTCGCTGGAGTCGGTGCTGGTGATCCGCTTCGGCGCCGGCTACGCGGACGAGGCGTCGGTGCACGGCGGCACGCTGGTGGCGGTGCACGCGCTGCTCTCCATGCACCGGCGGGTGAAGTACGGCGACCTGCTGGAGACGATGCACGGCGCCACCCCGCGGCTGACCACCAGCGTCGGCCCCCACGAGACGGTGTTCACGCTGCGCGCCCACCGCGACGAGATGATGGGCGCGGCGAACCAGCTGGTCACCGCGCTGCTGGAGCCGGCCTTCGACGCGCCCGCCTACGCCGCGGCGGTGGAGCGCGCGGCGGTGGACGGCGCGCCCCGCTCCCCGCTGGACGAGCTGCTGGGCCGGCTGTCGATGTTCACCTTCACCTCCGACGCCCGCTACCGGCCGGAGGTGGACGCGGAGCGGCTCGAGTCGCTCACCTGGCCCACCGCCAAGCGCTTCGTGGAGACGATGTTCTGCCCCGCCAACGCCACCGCCATCGCGGCGGGCGGGTTCAACCCGGCGGCGATGGAGGCGCTGCTGGCGCGCCACTCCGGCGGCGAGCGCAACACCTTCCGGCCGCCCAAGCTGACCCTGCCGATGAACCACCGCTTCCACACCCGCGACGAGTCCCACCTGTTCTATTTCCCGCTCGACCTGTCGGACGCGGAGAAGGTGGCGGCGGCGCGGGTGCTGGTGGAGCTGTTGGAGGACCGCGTGGGCACGCGGCTGCGGCGGCTGCCCTCGTCCTTCCAGGTGGAGGCGCGCGCGGTGGCCCAGGCGCCGTTCAAGGGCGTGACGGTGTGGCTGCCGGAGCACGCCTCGGCGGGGACGGACCTCTCCGCGCACGTGCGCCAGGAGGTGCAGGCGTTCCGCGAGGGCCGCGACACCGCCGAACAGCTCACCGCCGCCCGCGACGACGCCGTCCGCCGCTTCCAGCAGGTGGACGCGCGGCCGGAGCTGCTGGCGGAGGAGATCCTCGCCGGGCTGGACGCGGCGCCGGACTGGGTGGGCGCGGACGCGCAGGCCGCGCTGGAGAAGATGGATGCCAAGAAGCTGGTGGAGCTGCTGGGACCGCAGCTCCTGCCCGAGAAGTCCGTGCACCTCTTCTTCTCGCCGGAGGTCTCCTCCACCGAGGCCACCGCCTTCACCGACGGAGAGGTGCCCAGGTGAGCCGCGCGCTCCCGGCCGCGCTGCTCCTCGCGCTCGCCGCCGCCGCGCGCGCCGCCGCGCCGCCCCCCCCCGCCCCGGAGGCGATGGAGGACGGCAGCGAGCTGGTGGTGGTCCCGCTGCCGGCGGCGACCTGGTCCTCGCTCCGCCTGGTGGTGCGGGCCGGCGGGGCGCAGGACCCCGAGGGCAAGGGCGGGGTGGCCCGGATGCTGGGGCGGGCGATCCTCGACGGCGTGGTGGACGAGAAGGGCACCCGGCTGGAGGAGCTGGTGCGCAAAGGTGGCGGGACGCTGGCGCTCCGCAGCACGCCCTCCTCCACCACCTACGCGCTGGACGCGCCCTCCGACAAGTTCGCCGAGCTGGCGGCGGCGGTGATCGTCCACGTCACCAGCCCGCGGCTGTCGCTGGTGGACCTGCAGAAGGTGGTGCCGCTGCTCAACACCGAGCCGCCCGAGCCGCGCGGCGACGGGATGCCCTGGGCCCGCCTGGAGCGGCTGCTCTTCCCGCCCACCGACCCGAACTCGCCGGTGGACGGGACGCCGCTGACGCGCGAGCACATCGAGAAGGACGACGTGGTCGCCTTCTTCGGGAGGAACTACCTCACCACCGCGGTCACCACCGTGTTCGCCGGGGCGATCACCCTCGACCAGGCGCGGGCGATGCTGGACCAGAGCATGCGGCTGCCCCCGACCATCCCCGACGACCGGCCCACGCCGGCCAAGCTGGACCCGGCCTCGCTCCCGCTGACCGAACGGCAGACCGGGCCGTTCCCCTTCGCGGCCGTCGGCTACAAGCTGGACAAGGGCAGGCGGCGCGCGTGCGAGGCGCTGGCCCGGGCCGCGGACGTCAAGGTCGCGGCGGCGCTGGGGAAGGCGCGCAAGGCGCCGTGGGCGGAGGTCCGCTGCTTCAGCGTGCGGGGGCAGGACTTCCTGGTGGCCACCTCGCCGGCGCGCAACCCGGACCCCTACGCCTTCCCGGACACGGTGGACCGCGCCTTCAAGGACGCGGCGAAGGCGCCGCCGAAGCCGAAGGACGCCATCCGCATCCAGCAAGGGGCGCAGCGCGCGCTGGAGCTGCTGGCGGAGGACGCCCCGGCCATGGCGGATGCCCTGGCGCGCGAGGCGGAGCCCGCGCGTCCGGCCGGCGGGCTCACCGACCTGTCCCCGGTGTTCATCAGGCCGGGGGTGGCGTGGGCGGAGGTGAAGGACCTGGCCAAGAAGTCGTTCCGCGAGGACAAGATGTTCCAGGTCTACCTGTCGCCGCCGGCCCCCGAGAAATGACCGCGGCCCCGCCCGGCGACGAGCGCCGGGGGGGGGCCGCGTGCTCCTGGCCTCGCTCGGCTAGAAGCTGTAGCCGAGGTTCACCGACCCGTACGGGAACCAGGTGCCGGTGCCCAGGCCGTTGATCGTGCTCCCCGTCTGGCCGTGGAGGCCGGCGCCCAGGCCCGCGGTGATGCCGTTGGAGGCGATCCAGTTGTAGCCCACCTCGCCCGCCAGGCCGATGGTCGCGAAGTGGTCGTCAGCGCCCACCGTGTCGCGGCCGTAGCCCACGTCGACGCGAGGCCCCAGCCGGAGGCCCTCGTTGTTCTGGCCGATGATGAACCAGTCCACGCCCACCATGGCGCCGAAGGCGGTCAGCGCGCCGTCCGCCGCGCGGGTGCGGGAGAAGTTGGCGCCCAGGACGCCGGAGAACTTCTCGGTGAAGGAGCGCTCCCAGGCCGCGTTCACGCCCTGGCCCAGGAAGAGGCCGGTGGCGCTGGTGGTGATCGAGTTCCTCACCATGCGGCCGTCCTGCAGCTCGCCCATCATGAGGCCGGACCGCTGGCCCCTGAGGGCGGCCTTACCCTCGTCCACGCTCTGGTTGACGTCGCTGGTCACCTGGCCAGCGGCGGTGTTGTGGCTTGGATCTGGATCGACGGCGGCCTGCGCGAGCGCCGCGCCTCCCAGCAGCATCAGCCCTGCGGGTATCCACGTGTACTTTCTCATTCGCTCAGTCCTCGTTCAGGGGTGGCGACCACCGCCAACCTTCCCGTGAGAAACTGAGCACTCGGCACGCCGCCGTCAGGCCACGGCGGGAATACGCGAGCCCCCGATCGGCCGGCCGCCGGGCCTGGCCGCCGCGTCACTGCTCGGTGCGGACGTAGACGAAGTCCAGGGGCTTGCCGTCGATGCCGCGCGGCGGCGGGGCGATCCAGTTCGCCATCTGCCCCGGCGTGTAGAGGGGCCTGGCCTGGAGCGACTTCACGTAGGCCCGGTCCGCCGCGGAGGGCAGCCAGTCGCCCTGGCGCTTCTCCCACGCCTCCTGGGTGAGCGGGTTCCCCTCCGGGTCGAAGCGGTGGCCGGCGAAGATGCCCTGGTGCCGGTGGAAGCGGCGCGAGGGGAGGGCGAAGCGGAAGCCCAGCCCCGCCTCCGCCAGCACCTTGTTCCAGCGGTCCACGCCGCGCTGGCAGTCCTCCACGTAGCCGTCGCGCAGCACCTCGTTCATCGCCGAGCGCAGCGGGACGTCCTGGTGCTTGAAGGCGCCGCCCTCGAACACCTCCATGGGGTAGGTGCCCTGCAGCGCCACGTGGTCCTCGAACTTCTCCTCCTTGGCGCGGCCCTTGAGGCCGGTCCCGAAGAAGGAGGCGGCGTTGGTGGAGATCTCGGAGCCGAACAGGTCCAGGGAGAGCGAGTACCAGAGGTTGAGGTACTTCTGGACGGTGGGCAGGTCGATGCCGCCCAGCTCGCGCGGGTCGCCGTTCTTCGACTGCTTGGTGAGCTCCGCGGAGCGCTGCACCACCCGCTGCACGCCCGCCTCGCCCACGAACATGTGGTGCGCCTCCTCGGTGAGCATGAAGCGCGTGGTGCGCGCCAGCGGGTCGAAGCCGGACTCGGCCAGGGCGAGCAGCTGGAACTTGCCGTCCCGGTCCGTGAACATGGTGAACATGTAGAAGGAGAGCCAGTCCTCGATGGGCTCGTTGAACGCGCCCAGGATGCGCGGGCGGTCCTGGTCGCCGCTGCGGCGGCCCAGCAGCTCCTCCGCCTCCTCGCGGCCGTCGCGGCCGAAGAAGCGGTGGAGCAGGTAGACCATGGCCCACAGGTGGCGGCCCTCCTCCACGTTCACCTGGAAGAGGTTGCGCAGGTCGTAGAGCGAGGGGCAGGTGTGGCCCAGCCGGCGCTGCTGCTCCACCGAGGCGGGCTCGGTGTCGCCCTGGGTGACGATCAGGCGGCGGAGCGTGTTGCGGTGCTCGCCGGGGACGTCCAGCCACGCCGGCTGGCCCATGGCGTCGCCGAAGCCGATCTTCCGGTCCTGCACCGCCTCGGCGAGGAAGATGCCCCAGCGGTAGTCCGGCATCTTCACGTAGTCGAAGTGCGCCCAGCCGTCCGCCTCCACGCTCACCGCGGTGCGCAGGTAGACGTCGTTGCCCTGGAAGCCCTCCGGGCCCATCTCCATCCACCACTGGAGGAAGTTGGGCTGCCACTGCTCCAGCGCGCGCTGGAGCTTCTTGTCGCCGGCGAGGTCGACGTTGTTGGGGATCTTCTCGCCGCTGAGGTGAGCCATGGTCGTGAGATCCTCCCAGGTGCTAGGTGCGGCGGACGTCGAAGGTGGGCCGCTGGCCGGCCTGGCCGTAGAGGGTGAGGGCGCCGCGCTCGCCGACGGCGTTGGGGCGCTGGAAGATCCAGTTCTGCCAGGCGGAGAGGCGGCCGAAGATCTTCGTCTCCAGCGTCTCCGGGCCGGCGAAGCGGAGGTTGTTCTCCATCCCGGTGAGCGCGTCCGGGGAGAGGGAGGCCCGCTCCTCGAGCGCGATCCGCAGCTCGTCGTCCCAGTCCAGGTCGTCCGGGGTGAAGGTGACCAGCCCGGCGGCGAGCGCCTCCTCCGGGCCGAAGGGGCCCGCGTGGGAGGTGATCTCCTTCACCCGCGGCGGTTCGGCCAGCATCCGCGTCTGCAGGCGGGAGAGGCCGTTGGACATGGGCAAGAGCCCGTCGTTGAGCGGCCCCAGCCGCAGCGCGGTGGGGCGCTTGGGGTCGTCCAGCATGTAGCTGCGGTCCGCCGCCAGCGCCAGCTCCAGCAGCGAGCCGGCGAAGCAGGAGCCCGGCTCCACGAAGGCGAACAGCGTCTTGGAGGTGAGGTCCAGCCGCTTGAGGGCGCGCTTCTGCAGCGCCAGCACCTCGCGGACCAGCCAGTGGTCCTTGTGGGCAAAGACGAAGCGGTCGTGCTCCAGGACGCGGGCGGGGTCGCCTTCGGCGCGGAGGACGACGGTGCCTATGTCGAGGTGGTTCATCCGCAGCTTCAGCAGCGCGTCGTCCAGCTCGCGGAAGGCGCGCACCACCCACGCGTCGCTGCCCTGTTCGAGGAGCTGCGCGGGGGAGGCGGGCGCGGGCGCGTCCGGGGCGCGGAGCGTGAGATTGGCCATCCGCAGCTGCGGGTTCAGCTCGAGGGTGAGGAAGCGGTAGTCGGAGATGGGGGAGAGCTGGAGGCCGCGCTCGCCCCTGGGGCGGTCGGACTTCGCGGCGAGCGCCTTCGCGCGGTCGGCGACCACCTGCTCGAACTTGCTCTTGGGGACGGCCTGGTCGACCAGGCGCCACTCCACCGCGCGCTTGCCCTTCACGCCTTCGGCCACGGTGGAGAAGAAGTCCGCCAGGTCGCGGCGCACCTTGCGCTTGTCCACCACCCGGGTGAGGCCGCCGGTGCCGGGGAGCACGCCCAAAAGCGGCACCTCGGGGAGGGAGACGGCGGAGCTGCCGTCGTCGATGAGGAGGATCTCGTCGCAGGCCAGGGCCAGCTCGTAGCCGCCGCCGGAGGCGGTGCCGTTGAGCGCGGCGATGAACTTGAGGCCGCTGTGCTGCGAGGCGTCCTCGATGGCCAGGCGCGTCTCGTTGGTGAACTTGCAGAAGTTCACCTTGAAGGGGTGGGAGGAGCTGCCCAGCATGAAGATGTTGGCGCCGGCGCAGAAGATGCGGTCCTTGAGCGAGGTGATCACCACCGCCCGGACCTCCGGGTGCTCGAAGCGGATGCGCTGGACGGCGTCCGCCAGCTCCACGTCCACCCCCAGGTCGTAGCTGTTGAGCTTGAGGGTGTAGTCCTTGCGCAGGCCCTCCTCCTCCTGCACGTCCATCGACAGGCGCGCCACCTCGCCGTCGAACCGCAGCTTCCAGTGCCGGTACTGGTCCGGGGAGGTCTGGAAGGAGGGGACGCGCTCGCTGGCGGCGGCGGGTTCGTGACCGAGTGCCATCCCTGCAACATACTGCATTGCCGGGCGGGTTGAAACGAAATATAGTGCAGGCGTGCACGACGGGTCGAAGCTGCTGGAGGGGCTGGGAGAGCGGGTGCGGGCGCTGCGGCAGGAGCGCGGGCTGACGCTGCGGGAGCTGTCGAGGTCGGCGGGGTTGTCGGAGCGGTTCCTGTCCGACCTGGAGTCCGGGCGGGCGAACATCTCGGTGCTGAACCTGGAGGCGGTGGCGGTGGCGCTGGGGGCGACGGCGGCCTCGCTGTTGGCGGACGGAGCGCCGGCGGAGCGGAAGGTGCTCTCCCTGCTGGGGTTGCGGGGGGCGGGGAAGAGCACGGTGGGGAAGGCGCTGGGGGAGCGGTTGAAGGTGCCTTTTCTGGAGTTGGACCGGCTGGTGGAGGCGGAGGCGGGGATGACGTTGCCGGAGCTGTTCGCCATCCACGGCGAGGAGTACTACCGGCGGGTGGAGCTGCTGGCGCTGAAGCGGTTTTTGGGGACGGGGCGGGCGGCGGTGCTGGCCACCGGGGGCGGGGTGGTGACGTCGCCGGAGGCGATGCGGCTGCTGCAGGAGCGGACCACCAGCATCTGGCTGAAGGCGTCGCCGGAGGAGCACTGGGACCGGGTGGTGAAGCAGGGGGATCTTCGCCCCATGCAGAACCGGCCCCAGGCCATGGCGGAGCTCCGGCGGCGGCTGCGCGAGCGGGAGCCCCTCTACGCGCGGGCGTCCCTCACCTGCGCGACGTCGGGCCGGTCGGTGCACCAGGTGGTGTCGGAGCTGTCGGCGCGGCTGGGCTGAGCGATCAGACCGCGGTGACGCGTTTGAACAAGCTGGCCGCGGACAAGAACGTGAGCTTCACGGCGCCGATCTGGATCTGGGCGCCGGATTTCAAGGGGTGAGGCGTCTCCGGCGCCAGTTGCTGGCCGTCCACCTTCGTCCCGTTCTTGGAGCCCGCGTCGGAGACCGTCCAGCCGCCGCCCGGCACCTGCTGCAGGACGAGGTGCTTGTCGGAGACGGTGGAGTCGTTGATCAGGATGCCGTCGCCGTTGCGGCCGATGGTCAGCTCCTTGATCGCGCCGAGGAGCCGGTACGCCGCCGGCTCGAACTCGTTGCGCGGCTTGCCGCCGCCGTCGCCGCCCATGGCCATCGTGAACTGGGGCAGCGTGGACCGCTCGCCCAGGCGGTTCTCCCAGATGAGCCACGCGTCCGGGTACTTCCGCACGAACGCCAGCTCATCCAGGTCCGCCACTTCCGACGCCAGAGACGCGAGCACCCTCGGGAACACGGCTCCTCCTTACTTCAGCCCCCGGTCAAGCGCGAGCGCCGCCAGCTCGCCGCTGAGATAGCGGTCCCGCATCCGGCGCCGCATCAGCTTCCCGCTCGACGTCCGCTCCAGCGTCCCCCCCGGCAACAGCACGATCTCCTTCGGCGCCAGCCCGTGCTCGGCCCGCAGCGCCCGGTCCATGCGCTCCCGGATCTCCGCCAGCGCCTCCGGCGTCTTCTCGGACGGCTCCACCAGCAGCACCACCGCCTCCGTCCCGTGCTCCGGGTCCGGCACCCCCAGCGCCGCCACCCGCCCCATCCGCACCCCCTCCACCTGCGCCGCCCGCTCCACGTCCACCGGCGACACGTTGCGGCCCGCCACGATGATCAGGTCCTTGATCCGGTCCACCACGTACAGCCGCCCGTCCGCGAAGTACCCCAGGTCCCCCGTCCGCAGCTCCGACCCCTCCCGCGGCGGCTGCCCGTAGTACCCCGGCGTCACCGACGGCCCCGACGTCACCACCTCCCCCGTCCGCCGCTCGCCGACCGCCGCGCCCGTCGCCGGGTCCACCACCCGCACCTCGTGCCCCGGCATCGCGGCCCCCACCGACACCAGATCCACCGACCCTTCACCCTCCGCCGGCACCGCCCGCCCCGCCGCCAGCGCGGAGCGCGACACCCGGTCCACGTGGACCAGCTCCCCCGCTGCCGGAAACGTCACCGCCAGCGTTCCCTCCGCCAGCCCGTACACCGGATGGAGCGCGTTCCTCCGCAGCCCGGATCGCCCGAAGACGTCCGTGAAGGCGCGCATGGTGGCGATGTCCACCGGCTCCGCGCCGCAGAACGCCCACCGCCAGGAGCGCAAGTCCAGCTCCCCCAGCCCGCGGTCCTGCTGCGCCATCCGCAGGCACAGCCGGTACGCCGAGTTCGGCGCGCCGGAGATGTTCGCCTGGAACTGGCTGATCGCCCTCAGCCACACCGGCGGCCGGCTCATGAAGTCCTGCGCGTCCATCCAGTACAGGACGTGCCCGTGGTGCAGCGACTCCAGGAGCCCGCCGATGAGCCCCATGTCGTGGTAGCCGGGCAGCCAGCTCACGAACCGCTCCTGCTGCTCGAACGCGCCCCGCCGCGCGATGGCCGTGCAGTTGGCCCCCAGGTTCCGGTGCGTCACCACCACGCCCCGCGGCGCCGCCGTGGACCCGGACGTGTACTGGATGAACGCCGTCTGCCCGGGGAGCTGGCGCTCGCGGGGAGGCGCCGCCGGGCCCTCGCGCTCCAGCTCCACCGCGTCGAACGCCGGCCGACCGTCCAGCGCCTCCGGGGTGAGCTTCTGCAGGCTCGCCAGCGTCGCCGCGTCCGCCACCACCGCCGCGGGCGAACAATCCGCCACCACGCTCCGGATCCGCTCCGACAGCGCCCCGGGCGCGGCCATCAGCCCCAGGGGCGGCAGCGGCACCGGGATGGCCCCCAGCCACTGCGCCCCCAGGAACGCGGCCACGAACGGCTCGCGGTTCGGCAGGCAGATCACCACCCGGTCGCCCGCGCGCACGCCGCGCTCGCGCAGGGCGGCCGCCGCCCGCCCCGCGGCCCGGACCAGCTCCGGCCCGGTGAAGGGGGTGGTCTCCATCTGGCCGCGCGCCCGGCAGTCCACCCGGTACAGGCGCACGCGGGAGGGCTCGTGCTCGGACCAGCGGAGGAGCCGGTCCAGCACCGCCTCCTCGGGCGGAAACCCCAGCGCGTCCGCCAGCAGCTGGTGCGCGTCAGCCAACGCTCAGCCCTCCGTCGAGGACCAGCACCGAACCGGTCATGTAGTCCGGCGCGTTGGTGGCGAGGAAGGCGATCAGCTCCGCCACCTCCTTGGCCTGGCCCAGCCGCCCGGCGGGGATGCGCGGCACGACGAAGCGCTCGGCCATCGCCCGGTCCGGCGCCAGCATCTCGGTGTCGATGATGCCGGGCGACACCACGTTGACCCGCACCCCGCGCGGGCCCAGCTCGCGCGCCGCGGACCGCGCCGCCGCGATCAGGCCCGCCTTGGACGCCGCGTAGACGCTGGCCAGCGCGGCGCCGCCCACCGCGGAGACGGAGGCGACGTGGACGATCCGCCCGTGGCCCGCCTGCGCCATCTTCGCCCCCAGCGCCGAGGTGCAGCGGAGCGCGCCCTCCAGGTTGACGGAGAGGATCTGCCGCATCACCAGCTCGTCCATGGCGGTGGCGGGCGTGCGGGCGAACACGCCGGCGGCGTTCACCAGCGCGTCCACCCGGCCCAGCTCGCGGACCGCCCACTCCGCCACCTCGTAGGCGTGGTCCGGGTGGGTCACGTCCAGCATGTGGCGGAGGAGCCCGGGGTGCTCGCCCAGGTGGTCCAGCCGGTCCCTGCGCACGTCGGTGGCCACCACGCGCATCCCCCGCGCCAGCAGAGAGAACACCGCCGCCTCGCCGATGCCGCCGGCTGCGCCCGTCACCACAGCGACCGGAAGTGTGCTCACCGATAGAACCCCTTGCCGGCCCCCGCGTATGCCTCGGCGCGGGCGCGGGCGCGCGCGGGGAGCCGGGCCGGGACGCCCTCGAGCGCCCGGCGCACCCGGTCCGGCGTCAGGTGCGCGCACAGGCTGAGCCGGGCCACCGGGAAGTCCAGCAGCTCTCGCGCCGCCAGGTCCACGAAGCTGGGGTGCTGGAAGGAGCCGTCCAGCGCCACGGGGAGGAGCCAGAGGAGGAATTCGTCGATCAGCCCGGGCGCGTCCCGGCCGGCGCGGAAGTCCGCGGGCGCCTCCAACTGGGCCAGCGCGGGGGCCAGCCCCTGCGGCGCCTGCCCCCCGAACGCGCGCCCGGCCAGCGCCACCGCCGCGTACGCGCCCAGCGGCCGGAGGGAGGAGAGGAGCGCCGGGGCGCGGCGGAACAGGCCCAGCTCGCGGAGGGCGCGGTCCACGGTGTGCGGCGTCTCACCGTCGAGGAGCATCGAGGCGAGCGCGGCCAGTGCCGCCCCGAGGAGCTGGTGGGAGCCGTAGGCGTCTCCGCGCGAGAGGGCCACCTGGAAGCCGGCGCGCTGGAGCGCGTGCGCCAGGCCGCTCCGGGCCCCGCGCGCCGCGTGCAGCTCGACGAAGGGGCCGCCGGGAATGGGCCAGCAGAGGGAGTCCGCGCCCGAGTCAGGAGGGGGGAACAGGGGTGGTGAGACCTCTACGTCCTCCGCTCCCCGCGCATCGTTCGGCCCTACGAGGATCGTGAGAGTGGGCGCGTGCGCGCCGGGCGGGTTGGGCGCGTGCGCGCCGGGCGGGTTGGGCGCGTGCGCGCCGGGCGAGTTGGGCGCGTGCGCGCCGGGCGAGTTGGGCGCGTGCGCGCCGGGCGAATTGGGCGCGTGTGCGCCGGGCGAGTTGGGCGCGTGTGCGCCGGGCGAGTTGGGCGCGTGCGCGACGGGAGCACGAATCAGATCCGCCGGAGGCGCCGCAAGAACCCGCACCCCAGCCAGCGGCTGCCTCTTGCGAAGCTCCTCGAAGAACCGGAGAACCCCCGGCCCCTCCCCCCCGAGCGCGATCGCGTGCTCCTCGGCCTGGGCGCCCCACATCGCCAGGGTGGCGGCAGTCTGGCGCAGGTGAAACATCCCGTACGCCGCCTTGGCGTTCGGGTGGGTGGTGCTGGCGGTGGTGGCCAGCAACCCGCGCCGTGCGTGCTCCTCCCCCACCTCGCCGCGCGCGGCCAGCTCCAGCAGGTCCAGCGTGTCCCCGAACGTCCGGTGATACAGCGGCGGGATGGACTCCACTTTTTTCCTCGCCTCCGCGATCACCGCGAGCGGGTCGGGCCCCAGGCGAGGAGGTGCCGTCTTCTGAGAAGGGACATCCCCCCGCACCACCCGCCGCACGAACGCCTCCACTGCTTCCGGAAACATTGCCGGCGCGGCCACCTCCTGGATCAACCCCTCCTCCAGCGCCCGCCGCGCGCCCCACCGGTCGTCCCACAGCAGCAGATCGATCGCCTTCCGCATCCCCACCACCGGGGCGAGGAACCGCGTGGACCCGAACAGCGGCACCTCCACGTAATCGGACATCTCCGTGAGCCGGAACTGCGTCCCGTGGTCGTCCGCGGCGATCCGGTGGTCGCACTGCAGCGCCAGCTCCAGCCCGCACCCCCAGCAGCTCCCCTGGATGGCCGCCACCGTCGGCACCGGGCACGCCCGCACCGCGGCGTACGCCTCACGGTACGGAAGGCTCTCCGCCGCCACGTCCTCCGGCGTCTTCACGTACGTCACCAGCAGCACCCCGGCGCCGTTGATGAAGCTGGTGGCCTTGGCGCTGCGGATCACCACCGCGCGCACCCGCCCCGGATCCACCTGCCGCATCAGCTCCAGCGTCTGCTTCGCGGTCGCGCTGTTGAAGATGTTGACCGAGGCGCCGGGCGTCTCCAGCGTCAACCACAGCACCCCGTCGCGTTCCTCGGGCGAGAAAGGCACCCGTCAGCTCCCAGGCTCCAGGTTGGCCGCCATGTGCGTGGCCAGCGATTGCACGGTGAGGTCCGAGAGCGAAGGCGCGGAGGCGATCCAGTCGTTGAGCAACACCGGCTGCCCCATCTCCGTTTCCAGGGCGATCGCCAGCGAGGCCATCCGGAGCGAATCGAAGCCCAGGTCGTCCACCAGCCGGTGCGCGGGCTCGGGATCCACGGGTCGGGGAGCGGAATCCCGCACGGCGCGGACCACCTTCTCCATCAGCTCCGCGTCCCGCATTCCAGCTCCTTGTCCATGGTGTTGCGGCGGGCATGCTCCGGCCGGCGGCGGGCGATCATCCGCGCGCCCTCGGAAGGTCCGACCAGCACGCCGTGCCGCACCTCGCGCACCGGGTGGCGCATGGCGCTGTGCAGCTCCAGCTCCCCCAGCACCGTCCCCAGCACGAGCTTCATCTGGTGCAGGGCGAAGCCCATCCCGATGCACCGGCGCGTGCCGCCGCCGAAGGGCAGGTACTCGAAGGGGGACGGGTCCCGCTCCATGAAGCGCTCGGGGCGGAACGCCTCCGGCTCCGGGAAGGACTCCGCGCGGCGGTGGGCGAGGAAGATGGCGGGCGCCACCCCCGTCCCGGGCTCCAGCACGTGCCCGGCGACGCGGAACGGCTTCATCACCTTCCGCGACACCGCCGGCACCACCGGGTGCAGCCGCAGCACCTCGTTCACCGTCGCCCCCAGGAGCGGCCGGCGGACCAGCGCGTCCGGGTCGGGCGAAGGGCCCAGCTTGTCGACGTCCTCGACCAGCCGGTCCCGCGCCTCGGGGTTCGCGTCCAGCGCGAGCAGGGCCCAGGCCAGCTCGTTGGCGGTGGTGTCGTGCCCGGCCAGAAGCAGGGTGATCAGCTCGTCGCGCAGCTCGCCCTCGCTCATGGGCTGGCCGGCTTCGTCCCGCGCCTCCATCAGCAGCGCCAGCACGTCGGTCCGGGTGGCGTCCGGGTGCGCGCGGCGGTGCGCCAGCTCCTCGGCGAGCAGCGCGTCCAGCTGGCTCCGGATGCTGTCGAAGCGGGCGGCGGCGGCGCTCCGCTCGGCCGACGCCAGGGTGATGGACGTGCTCACCGCCTTCATCAGGGTGGTGAGCTGCTTCTTCACCGGGTGGTAGCGCGCCTCCGCCTCACGCAGGCCGAAGATGGCCAGCATGGCCACCTCCAGGGAGAGCTCCAGCAGCTTCTCCTGCATGGGCATCGGCTGGTCGAGCGGCCAGGCCCTCATCAGGGCCTTGGTGGTGTCGGCGATGGCCCGGCTGTAGCGCTTGAGGGCGCTGCCGTGGAAGGCGGGCATCAGCAGCTTGCGCGTGCGGCGGTGGCGCTCGCCGTCCAGCACCAGGAGCGAGCCCTCGCGGAAGAGCGGGCGCAGGAAGTCGTTGTTGCCCGCGTGCAGCACGTCCGGTTCAGCGGTGAACACCTGGCGGATGGCGTCGGGGTGGCTCACCACCACCTGCGTTCCCCACCCTTGCACCCGGAGCGTGAAGCAGTCTCCGAACTGGGCTTGGCACTCCGCCAGGAATGCGTGCGGGCGCGAAAACCAGGCAAATGTCTGTGCTTCTACCGAGCTGGAAGGGCCGCTTGGCAACGGCATTCCCTCATGGTTAGTCCGATTGCCCCGGGCGCTTCAAGGTGAGCTCGCGGTTCCGCGAGATCAACGGCTCCGGCCCCGACTAATTGAAATAAAGCAAGCGAACGGACTTCTTGACCTGGTGTCCGAAAGGCACCAACGGCTCGACGCCCTTCTCGTCGAACTCGAAGGCGATCCCGGTGGTCGGGGGGATGACGCGCAGCTTGATCTCGAAGGTCCAGAAGCTGGAGAGCTGGGATTTGCGGCCCAGGAGCGAGGCGGGGGGCGGCGGGAGCTTCTCCGCGGCGGCGCGCACGTCGGCGAGCGCCTGGCGGTCCATCTCCCGGTCGCGGGACGGCTCCACCAGCTCCACCAGCACGATCTTCCCGGTGTCGTCCTGCACCACGCGCAGCACGGCCCGCCGCACGGAGGTGAAGCCGGCGCTCATCAGCGTCTGGTAGCCGATGACCTGTTTCATGTGGTCCGACGCGTCGGCGAGCACGCCGTGGTCGAACGCCTCGCCCACCCCCGGCGGGAGCGGGTTCCCCGTCTTGCCGTAGCGGTCGGCGCCCTCCAGCCATACGTCCTTGTAACGCTGCAGAGCGGTGCCGAAGTCTCGCACCGCCTCCGCCAGGGTCTGGGGCGGCGGGGCGCGCTGGTCGGCGTGCCAGCCGCCCTCCAGGGCCTTCGCCACGTCGCGGAAGTACGGGTCGACGATGCCCAGCTCGGCGCGGTGCTTCCCCTGCGCCTCGGCCACCGTCTCGCCCACCAGGTCTTTCGGGATGCGGGGAGCGTGGATGCCGGAGCCGGGGCCCGCCCACCCGTAGCGCTCGGAGGAGGGGAGGGGCTCGCCCTCATCCCCGAGGACCACCGGGCCGGCGCCGCCGCCCCCGGCGATCTCCTCCAGCGCGTCCCCGGAGGGCATCAGGTTGGTGGAGTGTGGCGCGTCTCCCCCTCCCTCCGGCGCTTCCGGCCCACGCTGGGCGACCGCGCCGGGAGCGCGCTCGGCCGAGGGCTTCTTCTTCCCGGCCTTTCCGGTGGCAGCGGCCTCCGGCGCCTGGGCGCGGGCTTTCGGCCCCGCCTGGCTCGGGGGCGGCAGCTCGATCACCTGGACGGCGATCGGCGCTTCGGCCGTGGGCGGGGTGAGCGGAAGGGCGCCCGGGCGCTCGAGGAGCCAGACCAGGATCAGCGCGTGGAGCGCGAGGCTGACCAGCAGCGCGACCCTGAAGTGGTTCCGCCGGGGCGTTCGCATCCGTTCTGACAGGATGGCCATCCAGCCCTTCTGCGACACACAACGCGCGGGCGCCGGTTCCCGTTGAGGGAGGGGCGCCGTTGCTCACCTCTTACCACATCCGATCAGTGGCCGGAGAGCACGTCCCGGAGCACGTCCGGCCGGTCGGTCATGATCCCGCCCACGCCGTCCTTGATCAGCCGGCGCATCTCCTCCGGGTCGTCGACGGTCCAGACGTTGACCCACTTCCCGGCGCCGCGGACGGACTCCAGGAAGCCGGGATCGACGAGGCGTTCGCCCTGGTAGTAGACCGGCATGTCGAGGACGTCGAACCGGTTGTCGCCGGTGGGGTCGATCCCCATCTTGAGCGCGATGGAGAACGTGGTGAGCGCCTCCCGCGGGAAGAAGTGGCAGGCCTCGGGCATGGCCCGGTAGAGGCGGCCGGCCACCGCGTCCAGCTCCGAGCCGCAGCAGACCCGGTCCACCGCCTTCTCCCCGCGGATGACCTGGACGAAGGCATCCACCAGCCCTTCCATCGTCGCCTTCAGCTCGATGTTCATCTTCACGTCCGGGAACGCGCGGAGCGTCTCCTGGAGCGTGGGGATGCGGAGGCCCTTGCCGCGGAACGGGAAGGTGGCGCCGCCGTCCGGCGTGAAGCGGTGGGCGGCGTCCAGCTGCTGCAGCTCCCTGAGGTTGGTGGCGGCGATCTGCAGGTCGCGCTCGCAGCAGCGGCCGGTGGTGGCGTCGTGCGAGACGACCACCACCCCGTCGCGGGTCAGCCGCACGTCCAGCTCCAGCATGTCCGTGCGGTAGCGCTCCACCGCCATGCGGAACGCGTCCAGCGTGTTCTCCGGCGCCAGCGCCGCGCCGCCTCGATGGGAGATGTGCAGCGTGGGCTTCAGCCCGAGCAGGAACGGCTTGATCATCGCACCTGCCCGCTAGCGTCCCCGGAAGCGCCGCCCAGGGGCAAGCCCTGTTTTTTCAGGCGCCCTCCACGAGCAGCGCGATCCCCTGCCCGACGCCGATGCACATGGTGGCCAGCCCCCGGCGCGCGCCGCGGCGCTTCAGCTCGTGCACCAGGGTGGCCAGGATGCGCGCGCCGCTGCACCCCAGCGGGTGGCCGAGCGCGATGGCGCCGCCGTTGACGTTCACCCTCGCCGGGTCCAGCTCCAGGTCGCGCAGGCAGGCCAGGCCCTGGGCGGCGAAGGCCTCGTTGAGCTCCACCAGCTCCAGCTCCGCGGCCCTCCACCCGGCGGCGGCCAGCGCGCGCCGCGAGGCGGGCACCGGACCCACGCCCATCAGCCGCGGGTCCACCCCCGCCGTCCCGGAGGCCACCACGCGGGCCAGCGGGGCGCGCCCGGACTTCTTCAGCGCCTGGTCGCTCATCACCAGCACCGCCGCCGCGCCGTCGTTGAGCGTGGACGAGTTCCCCGCGGTGACGCTCCCGCCGTCGCGGAAGGCGGGCTTGAGCGCGGCCAGCTTCTCCAGCGAGGTGTCCGCGCGCGGGCCCTCGTCGGCCTCCACCTTCAGCGGCGGCCCCTTCTTCTGCGGGACCTCCACCGGCACCAGCTCCGCGGCGAAGCGCCCGGCCTGTTGCGCCGCCACCGCGCGCCGGTGCGACTCCAGCGCGAAGGCGTCCTGGTCGGCGCGGGAGACGCTCCACTTCTCGGCCACGTTCTCCGCCGTCTCGCCCATCTGCTCCAGCGGGAACAGGGCGGCCAGCTTCGGGTTCGGGTACCGCCACCCGAGCGACGTGTCGTACGCCTCCACCTTGCCGGTGGGGAACCCGTCCGAAGGCTTGGGCAGCGACCACGGCGCGCGCGTCATCGACTCCACGCCGCCGGCCAGCACCACCTCCGCCTCGCCCAGCCGCACCTGCCGCGCGGCCTGCACCACCGCCTCCAGGCCGCTGCCGCAGAGGCGGTTCACGGTGGCGGCGGGGACCGAGTTGGGCAGCCCGGCGAGCAGCGCCGCCATCCGCGCCACGTTGCGGTTGTCCTCGCCGGCCTGGTTGGCGCAGCCCAGGTAGACCTCGTCGATCTGCTCCGGGTCCAGCTTCGCCCGCTCCACCAGCGCCCTCAGCGGGATGGCCGCCAGGTCGTCCGCGCGCACGTCCCTGAGCGCGCCCCGGTGCTTCCCGATGGGCGTCCGCACCGCCTCCACGATCCACGCGTCGGCCACCGCACGCTCCTTTCGCTACGGCACCAGCACCACGTTGCCGAACTGCCCGCGCCCCGCCAGCAGCTTGTGCGCCGCCGCCGCCTGCTCCAGCGGCATGGTGCGGTCCAACACCGGCCGCAGCTTGCCCTCCTCCACCAGCCGCAGGATGTGGAACAGGTCTCCCTTGGAGCCCATGGTGGAGCCCAGCAGGGAGAGCTGCTTCCGGAACAGGACGCGCAGGTCGATCTTGGCCTCGAAGCCGCTGGTGGCGCCGCAGGTGACCAGCCGGCCGCCCCAGACCAGCGAGGCGACGCTCTTGTCCCAGGTGGCGGCGCCGACGTGCTCGAAGACCACGTCGACCATCTTGCGGCCGGTGATCTTCTTCACCTCTTCGAGGAAGTCCTGCCGCGCGTAGTTGACCAGGTGGTCCGCCCCGAGCGCCTTGGCCTGCTGGAGCTTCTCGTCCGAGGACGCGGTGGCGATGACGGTGGCGCCGGCCAGCTTGGCCATCTGCACCGCGGCCGACCCCACGCCGGAGCCGGCGGCGTGGACGAGCACCGTCTCCCCCGGCCGGACCTGCGCGCGCCGCACGAGCATCGTCCAGGAGGTGAGGAAGGTGAGCGGGACGCAGGCGGCCTCGGCCATGGTGAGGCGCTTGGGCTTGGGGAGGATATTCTGGCGCGGGACGGTGACCAGCTCCGCGTAGCCGCCCGCGCGGTGCTCGCCGAGGATCATGTAGTCGCGGCAGAGGGAGTCCTGGCCGCCCAGGCACTTCTCGCAGGCGCCGCACGAGATCCCGGGGTTGATCACCACCTCCGCGCCGGCCTGGAGGTCCTTCACCTCCGCGCCCACCGACTCCACGGTGCCGGCCACGTCCGAGCCGAGGATGTGGGGGAAGGCCAGCTTCAACCCCGGCATGCCCGCCCGCACGAAGAGGTCCAGGTGGTTCAGCGCCACCGCGTGCACCTTCACCCGCACGTCGCGCGCGCCCACCGCCGGGTCGGGCACGTCGGCCAGCTCCAGCACGCTCTCGTCGCCATGCTTCCGGAAGACCACCGCTCTCATTCGTGGTTGCTCCTCGCGCCGCGCTTCTACTAGGGGGAGCGAATGATCGTCGAGCGCGCAGTCCAGGACGGCGTCGCCACCGTCCTCATCAACCGCCCCGAGGCCCGCAACGCCGTCAACCTGGAGGTGGTCCGGGAGCTGACCTCGGCGCTGGACGCGCTGGCCGCGGACGACGCGGTCCGGGCGCTGGTGCTCGCCGGGGCGGGGGGGAGGTTCTTCGTCAGCGGGGCGGACATCGCGGAGCTGCGCGAGCGTACCCACCGCGAGGCGTTCTTCGCCATCAACGCCACTCTGTTCCAGAAGGTGGAGGACTTCCCGCGCCCCACCATCGCCGCCATCGAGGGCTTCGCGCTGGGCGGCGGGCTGGAGCTGGCGCTGGCGTGCGACCTGCGCGTGGCGTCGCGCACCTGCAAGGTGGGGTTGCCGGAGGTGACGCTGGGGATCTACCCGGCGGCCGGCGGCACCTGGCGGCTGCCCCGGCTGGTGGGCCTGGGGCGGGCGAAGGAGCTGGTGTTCACCGGGCGGATCGTCGAGGCGGAGGAGGCGAACGCGCTGGGGATGTTCGAGCGGCTGGTGGACGAGGGGAAGGCGCTGGAGTCCGCGAAGGACCTGGCCGCGCAGATCGCGAAGAACGCGCCCCTGGCGGTGCAGGTGGCCAAGGTCTCGCTCAACGCGGCCGCGCGCGGCCAGGACGCCGCGGTCGCGGAGCGGCTGGGCCAGGCGCTGCTGTTCGACTCGCCGGAGAAGCGCGAGCGGATGACCGCCTTCCTGGAGAAGCGGGCGAAGAAGTCGCCTTAGCCCCAGCTCGGTACCCGCCGCGGCGCCGCGCGGTCCCCTCATCGCCGGCAAGGCTCCCGCCATCGCGCTGACCTCCCGCGTCTCTCCCCTCTCCAATCGCCGCTTCCTCGTCAACGGACTCCCGCTACACTGCGAGGCACGATGCCGGAGATCAGCGCGGTCGGAGTGGTGGGCGCCGGGACCATGGGCCACGGCATCGCCCAGGTCGCGGCCCAGGCCGGCTGGCGCACCACGCTCTACGACGTGACGGAGGAGCTCTCCCGCAAGGGGCTCCTGCGCATCGCGGACAACCTGGACGCCGGGATCGCCAAGGGGAAGGTGACCGCCGAGAAGAAGGCGGAGGCGATGGGCCGGCTGCGCGCCACCGGGGAGCTGAAGGATCTCGCCGGGTGCCAGCTGATCATCGAGGCCGCGCCGGAGGACCTCCCCGTCAAGCAGAAGCTGTTCCAGAAGCTGTCGGAGGTCGCCGCCCCGGACGCCATCCTCGCCTCCAACACCAGCTCGCTGTCCCTCACCGAGATCGCCGCCGCCGCCACCCACCCGGAGCGCGTGGTGGGGATGCACTTCTTCAACCCCGTCCACGTGATGAAGCTCCTGGAGCTGGTCCGCGCCTACCAGACGTCCGGGGAGACGCTCGCCGCGGTCCAGGCGGCCGGCGAGCGGATGGGCAAGCAGGTCATCGTGGTGAAGGACCACCCCGGCTTCGCCTCCTCGCGGCTGGGCATCGCCCTGGGGATGGAGGCCATCCGGATGCTGGAGGAGGGGGTGGCGTCCGCCGAGGACATCGACCGGGCGATGGAGCTGGGCTACGGGCACCCCATGGGGCCGCTCAAGCTGACCGACCTGGTGGGCCTGGACGTCCGGCTGGCGATCGCCGAATACCTGCACCGGGAGCTGGGCACCCCGTCCTTCCGGCCGCCCCAGCTCCTGAAGAAGATGGTGAGAGCGGGTAAGCTCGGGAAGAAGTCCGGGGAGGGCTTTTACCGGTACTGACCGCAGGGGTACTGAAGGTCCAGAGGTCCACGCCATTTCCGAGAGTGCCCTCCAGAACGCCGCCCCCTTCGGCAAGTACACCCTCCTCAAGCGACTGGCGGTGGGGGGCATGGCGGAGCTGTTCCTGGCGCAGGACACCGAGCGCCAGGAGCAGGTCGTCATCAAGCGGATCCTCCCGTACCTCTCCCACGAGTCGGAGTTCGTCCAGATGTTCCTGGACGAGGCGCGGATCGCCGCCCAGCTCCACCACCCGTCCATCATCCAGATCCACGAGCTGGGGAAGCTGAACGACTCCCTGTTCATGGCGATGGAGTACGTGAACGGGGTCGACCTCCGGAAGATCCTCCAGGAGGAGGTGAAGCTGGGGCTCACCGTCCCCTACGGCATCGTGGCCTACGTCACCGCGCAGGTGTGCTCGGGGCTCGGCTACGCGCACAACAGCTCGGGGATGGACGGCAAGGCGCTGGGAATCATCCACCGGGACGTGAGCCCGCAGAACGTGATGGTGTCGTTCGACGGGCGGGTGAAGCTGGTGGACTTCGGGATCGCCAAGGCCTCCGCGCTGGTGGAGCGGAGCAAGCCGGGGGTGATCAAGGGCAAGTTCCTCTACCTCTCCCCGGAGCAGCTCACGCAGGACAAGCTGGACCACCGCGCGGACCTCTTCGCCATCGGCACCATGATGTACGAGCTGGCGACGGGGAAGAGCCCCTTCTACAAGAGCACCACCGAGGCGGTGATCTACGCCATCCGCGCGGAGGACCCGCCGCCGCCGGAGCTGGTGCGCAACGACTTCCCGCCGGAGCTCTCCCGCATCGTGATGAAGTGCCTGGTCAAGGACCGGGCGCGGCGCTACCAGCAGGCCACCGACATCCAGCGCGACCTGGAGGCGTTCATGAAGAGCGCCTACCCCACCGACACGCAGGAGCTGTCCTCGTACATCACCCAGCTCTTCGCGTCAGAAGGCTCCAGCGGAGAGAAGCGCCAGGCCCCATCCGTCGCCGCGTCGCCGCCGCCCGCGTCCAACCCCTCCGCGCGCAAGGAGGCCACCGTCCCGCTGCCGCAGGCGGGCGCCAAGGCGTCCGTGCTGGTGCCGGCGCAGAAGCGCACCACCGGCGACCGCGACGTGCCGGTGCCCTCCGACGCCGCGCCCACCGCGCACGCCTCGCCGGAGGAGGTGGCGCGGGCGCAGCAACTGGCGGCGGTGCGGTCGGGCATCATGGCCGCGCTCCCGCACCGCAAGTCGATGCGGCACGAGCTGGGCCAGAAGCGGCGCGGCACCGTCACCATGCGCGGCGGCGAGCGCCGCTCCAACTCGTCCGACAAGAACGAGAGCGTGGACGAGGGGATGGGCAAGCCGACGCCGTCGCGGGCGGCGATGGGCGCGCTCGCCCCGCCGCCGGGGACGCCGGCGCAGGGCATCCGCGAGTCGCAGAGCTTCACCAGCCCCCACGCGGATCCGTTGGAGGCCGGTGCCTCCGACCCCGGCGACGCCAAGATGACCGAGGCGCTCCCGGTGCCGCCGGTGCGAAGGCGCCGCACGCCGGCCAACCCCGCCGTCTCCGCGGACACCGAGGCCAACGACCCCCGCGACCGGGACGACGACGACGAGGAGGGAGGATCCACCGCCAGCATCCTCCCCGGCCAGCTGGCCTCGCTGGCCCCACGGCGCCAGACGCAGCCGCCCCCCACGCGGTCGCGCCACCCCCTGGTGGTGGTGGGGATCTCCTTCGCGGTGGTGCTGGTGCTGGGGATCATCCTGCTGCTGATCGTCAGGAGCCGGGGAGCACCCGCGGCGGCGCCTCCGCCGCCGCCGGCCGGCGAGGCCCCGCAGGCCCCCCCTCCACAGGAGCTGGCGGCGGCCACGCCCCCGGCGCCCCTGGGCGGCGGCCGGAGCGCCTGGGTCCGCTTCGATGCCCCGCCGGGGACCATCATCCAGCACGGCGACCAGCGCTTCGCTGCCGGCCTCTCGTTCCCCATCCAGCCGGGGCCCTTCGCCATCGACTACCGCTGCCCGGGCCACAGCGCCCCCGTCTCCGCCGTCGTCCAGGTGCAGGACGGGCGGTCGGACACGCAGGTCGTCCCCATCCGGTGCGGGGGCGGTCGCTGACCGGCCGCTGAGCAGTCGAGCGGACATAACTCGCTGAAATCAGGGGAATTCGGTCCGGGAGGGCCCGTTTACAGGTCCGCCCGCGGCTCCGTAGAATTTCGCCCATGCCGACCGCCCCCAAGCTCGCGCGACTGGACGCGCCCCGCACCTCGCTGGAGCCCCAGCGCCTGGTGCGGGTGTGGCGCCGGGTGCTGGAGCGGCGGCTGCGGACGCGGCTGAAGGCGCGGGTGCAGGTGCACCTGCACGACAACACCCACACCATGATCACCTTCCGGCGGGCGCGCTGGGGGTGGCGGCTGCGGCTGCACCACATGTTCCTGGCGGCGCCGGACGAGGTGCTGGGTTCGCTGGCGCGGTACGTGCGGTGGGCGGACCCGGACGCCTCGATGAACCTGGACCGCTTCATCGAGCGGAACCGGATCTTCATCCGCAAGGTGACGCCGGCGGAGCTGCGGCGGCGGCTGCGGATCGTCCC
The DNA here is from genome assembly GCA_035637895.1 of Myxococcaceae bacterium. Classification (GTDB taxonomy): domain Bacteria; phylum Myxococcota; class Myxococcia; order Myxococcales; family Myxococcaceae; genus DASRBA01. The sequence continues at coordinate 14,052 of DASRBA010000266.1, read as the reverse complement.
CAGCGGCAGCCACCACGACCTGCGGGACATCTTCGCCCAGCTCAACCAGCGGTACTTCGGCGGGCAGATCACCGCCACCATCACCTACGGGCCGGCGCCGCGCGCCCGCGCGCCGCGCAAGAGCATCAAGATGGGGTCGTACTCGGCGGAGACGAAGGTGATCCGCATCCACCCGGCGCTGGACCAGAAGCAGGTGCCGCGCTTCTTCGTGGAGTGGATCGTCTTCCACGAGATGCTCCACCACGTGCACCGCGCCCGCCGCGGCGAGGACGGGCGGCGCTGCGTCCACACCCCGGAGTTCCTGGCCCAGGAGCGCACCTTCCACGACTTCAAGCGGGCGCGGCGCTGGGAGGACGAGAACCTCGACTTCCTGCTCCGGTCGAGGGTGGGGTAGGGACCCCGGACGGATCCTCCGGGCGGGGGCGCGGCGCCTGACCCGGTCCGGCTCCCCGTCCGGTGCTTCCAGGCTACGGGAGGATGATCCCGCCCGGGCTCTTGTGCTCGCCCGGAGGCCCGGACGCGGGCTCCTGCTGCTCCTGGGCGGGCGCGGCGGCCTGGCCCGGCTCCGGGAGCTGTTCGCCGCGCGCCAGCTGCTGGGAGAGGGCGATCACCTTCTCGAACAGCATCTCCTCCCAGCGGTCCGGGCGCTCGGCCACGTCGTGGAACATCCGCCGCGCCTCGGCGCGCGCCAGGTTGGCCAGCTCGTCGCGGGCGGTGCGCTCGTAGAAGTCGCCCAGGTGCCAGAGGCGCCGGGCGTAGATCTTCCGCACCTTCGGCGTGAACAGCTCCGCGGCGGCGCTCCGGATGACGCCCCGGAGCTGCTCCTCCTTCTGCACCGGCGTGAGCTGCAGCGGGCTGGTCACCACCACGTCCATCTTCTGCGCCAGCACCTTCAGCTCCGGCTCCGGCGGGAGCCAGCCCTGCGACTCCGGCTCGTGGTGGAGCGAGGCGGCCTGCGTCGCCGTGCGCTCGTCCTCCGGCGCCGGCGCCGGCAGGTCCGCGGGCGGCTTGGTGGGGGTGATGCCGAAGTGCCGGAGCACCAGCTCCGTCCTCGGCGGGTACGGGTGCCCGGAGGCCGCGTTGAGCGCCGCGCTCTCCGCCAGGATCGCCTTGGCCTCCTCGAGCGCGATCTCCAGCGCGCGGATGGGGAATTCGGAGCGCATCTCGCGCACCTGCTTGCGGTACGCCGAGCGGTTGACCTCCGCCGTCTGCACCGAGGTGATCCCCTTCTCGTCGCTGATCACCACCTGCGCGATCTCCAGGCCGCCGCCCGGCTGCGGCCGGACCGCCAGCATCCCGCGCTCGCCCAGGCCGGTGGGCGCGGAGAGCCAGCAGGGGAGCCACTCGAAGTCGTCGGCGGCGTCCTCTCCGGCGGCGGCGGGGGCGGGCTCGGCGGGCCTGGACCGCTCCGGGACCGCCACGCCGGCGGACTTCAGGCTATAGAGCGCCTTGCGCGCGGCCTTGGCCAGCCCCTTCACCGCGGACTCCTGGAGGGCGGCCGCCAGCTCGATCCGCTTGGCCTTCACCGTCGCCTCGAGCACCGCCAGCGCCAGCGGCTCCGGCAACGCCTCCACGGCCTCGCGCGCCGCGGTCTCCGGCGCCTTCGCCATCGCGCGGGCGGCGTCCTGGGCCGCGGCGTCGAACGGGAGGGCCTCCTGGGCCAGCAGCGCCTTCAGCGCCTTCTTGGGGTCGTCGGTGGTCTTCACGCTTCCAGGGCGCATACCACCGGTCAGCGCCGGCGCAATAGCCAGAATCCCCCGGACTGCGCCACGGGCACCAGCTCCGTCCCCGCGTGCCGGCCCAGGACGCTCTCCGGCGGGGCGCCCCGGATCAGGAAGTGGTCGTACGCCGCGCCCATGCTGTCCCAGCGGAACTTCTCCGGGTGCCACTCGGAGGGGAACGTCGGCGGCGGCGCCACCCGGTACTCCAGCGGCGAGTGAGGCGTGAGCGCGAAGCTGAAGTTGCACAGCCCGCCGCCTTCGCGCGCCACCACGCAGGCGGAGTGCAGGAACACCGGGTGCGTCACCGCGCTCGAGGAGGTGTCGTAGATCAGCCCCATCACCCGCGGGCGGGGCGCGGCCGCGGCGGAGAGCTCGCGGAGCGGGAGGGATTCGGCGTCGAACCGCGCGTACCCTCGGGCCAGGGTCAGCCCGAACCACGCCACCGCGGCCGCCGCCGCCCAGCGGAGGTAGGGCTGGAGCCGCTCGTGCGCCGCGGGGAGGCAGCCCGCCAGCGCCACCGCGGCCAGGTGCGCGTAGCGCGTGTTCAGGTAGTAGATGTACCCGCGGATGTCGAAGGGGAGGGTGAAGAAGAGCACCAGCGCCGCCGCCGCCAGCCCCAGCATCGCGCCCAGCGAGCGGAGGGTGTGCGCGGTGGGTCTGGCCAGCTCGAAGGTCGCCCCCAGCACCGCGGCGCCGATGGCGACCACCACCACCACCCAGAGCGCGTCGCGGTCGGAGCCGTCCTTGAGCGCGTTGGCCAGCTTCAGCCACAGCTCCTGCTGGTTCTGCGCGAACGAGTTGTAGAGCACGTTCTGCTCCGAGAGCATGGGGCCCCACGCCTTCCACGGCGCGCCCTGCACGACCTCGGTGGGCTCGCCCGCGCGGAGCACCACCCAGATCAGGAACAGCAGGACGGCCGGCGCGAGCGACGCCAGCGCGGGGAGGCGCGCGCGCCACCAGCCGTCCGGGGACTCCGCCTTCACCATCAGCAGCAGCCACGGGAGCGCGAGCGCGAGGAAGGCGAACACCTGCACGTGGAAGAGGAGCACCAGGACGAGGGCGCCGGCGTGGCGCAGCGCCCAGCGCGCGCGGCGGTCAGGGTCCCGGAGGGAGCGGACGATGAGGGCGCAGCAGAGGAGCGCCAGCGGCATCGCGGAGCAGTAGTTGATGAAGCCCCAGGCGAAGCTGTCGCCGTAGGCGAACGGCAGCGCCAGGAGCGAGGGCCAGGTGGGGCGCCCGAGGGAGCCGAGGAGCGCGGCGAGGGAGAGCGGGAGGCCCACCACGTACGCGGTGAGGAACAGGCGGTTGGCCAGCTCCAGGGGGAGCAGCCAGTGGAGCAGGCTGACCGTGTAGTAGTAGCCAAGGTATGGGGTCAGCTCCGGGCGGCGCTGGAATATCTCGGGGTAGAGGGTCGTCGTATCGCCCAGGCGGTGCAGGACGGAGATGAGGTGGAGGTGCTGGGGGAGGTCCACGACGGGGAGTTGCCTGGTCACCCACAGCGGCGCAGCTCCGAATACCAGGGCGGCGCAGGTGATGAGGCGGTCGCGGACGGCGGGAGTCAAACGGGAGTCGCTCTACCACCACCGTAGTTGTCCCTCTACGGGGAACTGGGGTATGAGCGCGCCGATTTCAGGAGTTTCTGCAGGGACGACGAGGGTATCGCGATGGCTCGGACTGGTTCGATGATGGCGTGGCTCGCGGGTGGGGCGGTGGCGCTCTTCCTCGTGATGCCGGTCCCGGCCCGGGCGTGCGACGCCCACGCGGCGGCGGTGAAGGCGCCGGCGGAGGCGAAGCTGAGCCAGGAGGCGAAGGAGGCCGCCGCGAAGGAGGCGCCGGCTCCGGCCCCCGAGGCGAAGAAGCCCGCGCAGGTGGCGGAGAAGTGCAAGTGCGACGGGCCGGGGGACTGCACCTGCGCGAAGGGGAAGTGCCAGTGCGCGAAGTGCGGCAAGGCCTCCAAGTACAAGGTGATGGAGTCGCTGAGCGACCGCCCCGGCTCCCACGAGCGCCCGGTGCGTCGCAACGCCGCCGCGGGCGCGTTCATCTAGTCGCGGCTGCGCCGCGCGAGTGGTGTGGACCCGCGACGTTTCGCGGTCGTTGGCTTGGCTAGATACGAGGGGGGCTCCGCCCCTTGACCCCCTCTACTTGCGCGCCGGCTTCTCGCCCTTCACCAGGATGAAGGGCGGCAGGATCAAGCGCTCGAAGTTGACGAGCCCCGCCGCGGCGATCGCGCTCCGGAGCTCGTCCTCCGTCCGCGGGTGGAGCCCCGCCCGGCGATGGAGCCGCGTCAACAACGGCCCCGGCGGCGTGTACGTGCTCGCCACGTAGCGCCCTCCGGGCCGCAGCACGCGGCCCACCTCCAGGAACATCCGCGCCGCGTCCGCGATCAGGTGCAGCGCGCCCGTCTGGAGCACCGCCCCGAAGCTCTGGTCCTGGAACGGCAGCTCCGGCGCCTCGGCGCGCACGAAGTCCACCATCACCCCCGCCTCTCGCGCCTGCGCCATCCCCTCCTCGATCATCGCCCGCGCCACGTCCATCCCCACCACCGGCGGCAGCGACAGCTCCCGCGCCAGCGTGCGCGCGAACAGCCCCGTGCCGCACGCCACGTCCAGCACCGGCCCGTCCGGCGTCCCCAGCAGCGACCGGTACAACAGCAACTCGCTCTCCCGGTCGTACCTCCGCCGGGCCACCGCGAACTGCATCGCCGGCCGCAGGTACCGCTCGTACGACCGCGCCGCCAGCGGCTGCTCCAACCCCCGCTGCATCGCCCCCTGCGACGACGTCGAGCGGTCCGTCACCAGGTCCGCCACGCCCTCCGCCACCGGAAATCCCGCCTGGCACTCCGGACAGCGCAGCGGCCCGAACACCACCTCCGCGGTGTCCGCCTCCGGCAGGAGCGCGCCCCGATGGCAGCGGGGACAGCGCAGCAGGTTGATGATGGCGCGCCGCACCGGGCTGGGCCTTACAACTGCTCCTTGGTCGCCACCAGCACGGTGAAGCCGCGGGCCATGGCCTCCCGGAAGAAGCCGGCCAGCTGGCGTCGCGTGACGTTCACCGCGCCGGCGAACGGGTCCAGCAACGCCTCCTCGCCCACGCTCTTCTCCGGCGCCAGGTCCACCGCGGCGCCGCAGCGCTCGCAGGGGATGACCACCGGACGGGCCAGCGCGACCGGCACCGCGTAGCGCGTGCTGCACCTGGGGCAGCGCCAGACCATCGCCCGCTCGCCCGCCTCGACGGCGGCCAGGTTCTCCAACTGGTCCGCCAGCCGGAGCAGGGCCGGGAGGTCCTGCGGCGGCCGGGCGAACACGCCGGAGGGCCCCAACTGCTCCAGCCCGCCGGGCGCGGCCGACACCTGGTCGTCGGCCAGCGCGGCGCGCATCCGGTCCCGCGCGCGCATGTCCCGGAACTCGGCGCCGGCCAGGGCGCGCTCGATGGCGCCCAGCAGCGGCGGGAGGTCGGGCTCCAGTGTCTCCTCCGGCGTCACTCCCGCACCAGTAGCCAGCCGGTGCCCCGGGACGGCGATGAAGCGGAACGGCACGGGTGAAGGCATCGCAGCCGCGGCGGTTCCTGGCAAGACCGGCTGCGCCACGGGTGGGGTCACGTCTACAGTCATGTCTTCTCGCGTCATCAGGACCACTCGAGCATCCGCTGCAGTGGGCGGAGCGCCGCCTGCTGCAGCTCGGCGGGCAAGGTCAGCTCCGGCGCGCGGTCGCGCATGCAGCGGTAGAGCTTCTCCATCGTGTTGAGCTTCATGTGCGGGCACTCGTTGCAGGGGCACCCGTTGTCCGGCGGCGCGGCGATCAGCTCCTTGCCGGGCGCCTGCTTGCGCATCTGGTGGAGGATCCCGGCCTCCGTCACCACGATGAACCGTCGCTTCGGGCTTTTCACCACGTGCTCGAGGATGCCCTTGGTCGACCCGACGTAGTGCGCGTGGCGGAGCACCGGCTCCTCGCACTCCGGGTGGGCGACCACCTCGGCCTCGGGGTTGAGCGTCATCAGCTTCACGAGCTCCCGTTCAGAGAAGATCTCGTGGACCATGCAGGAGCCCGGCCAGAGCACCATGTCCCGGCCGGTCTGCTTCGACACGTAGCGGCCGAGGTGCTGGTCGGGCGCGAAGAGGATGGGCCGGCCCTCGGGGATGCGGGCCACGATCTTGGCGGCGTTGGAGGACGTGCAGATGACGTCGCTCATCGCCTTCACCGCCGCCGAGCTGTTCACGTACGTGACGACGAAGTGGTCGGGGTACTTCGACCGGAAGGACCGGAACGCGTCCGGCGGGCAGCGGTCCGCCAGCGAACAGCCCGCGTTGAGGTCCGGCAGCAGCACCTGGCGCGCCGGGTTGAGGATCTTCGCCGTCTCCGCCATGAAGTGGACGCCGCAGAACACGATGACGTCGGCGGACGTCCTGGCCGCCTGCTGGGCGAGCGCCAGCGAATCCCCCACGAAGTCCGCGACGTCCTGGATCTCACCCTCCTGGTAGTAGTGGGCGAGGATGACGGCGTTGAGCTTCTTCTTCAGCGCGAGGATCCGGTCCTCGAGGTCGGCCGGTGCAGGTGCATCGGCGAGCGCGTAGGACATCTTCTACCTCCTCGCCCATGTATAACCGGGAGTGGATCCCGTGGCCAGGAGGTCGTCAGGCGGCCTGCTGGGCGGGCTGTTCCACCATGGTCTCCTTCAACGCGGGCTTGTACCAGGCAGCCACGGCGGTGAAGGCGACCGCCGCCACGAGCTGCAGCCCGGTGAAGAACCAGTAGAAGGTCGCGCCGGAGAAGACGTTGAGCTCCGCGATCACGCCGGTGAGCAGCGTGCCGGTGCCGATGGTGACGAACCACAGGCCCATGATGACGCTCTTCATGTTGGGTGGGGCCTGCGTGTACGCGAACTCCAGCGCGGTGACCGAGACCAGCACCTCGCCCAGGCTGAGCAGGAAGTACTGGATGATCTGCCACGCCACGTGCGGGTGGGACCCCTGGCCGATCCAGATCTGGATGATCGCCGCCGATACGAAGGCGAGCGGCGTGATGAACATCCCGATCGCCATCTTGCGCAGCGGGGTCACGTTGCGCCCGCTCTTCTCCAGCGCCGCGTAGATCCGGTTCATGATCGGGATCAGCATCAGCACGAACAGGCCGTTCAGGGTGCTGATCGACGAGGCGGGGAAGGGCTTTTCGAAGCCCGGGAAGAAGCGGTCCATCGCCTCCGCCTGGCCGACCCACGACGATCCGTACTGGTAGAAGAGCGACCAGAACACGATGCAGGGGACGAACACCGCGGCCACCCGGAGCGCGGCGCGCACGCCGTTCACCACGTCCGGCGGGAACTTCTGCTCGGCGGCCTTCAGGTCGAACCCGCTGCCGAACAGCACGCGCAGGAAGCCGTTCGGGTTGCGCCCGGTGGGCGGCGCCTTCACGTACAGGTTCCGGCCCGCCACGTAGATGATCAGGGCCAGCGCCATCGCGAGGCCGGGGACGCCGAAGGCGAGCTGCGTCGCCTGGTGCCGGGTGAGTGACGCGTGCCCGGCCTTGTCTAGCTCGGACAGGTCCTTCAGGAACGGGATGAGGGGCTGGCCGATGAGCGCGCCGACGTTGATGGCGAAGTAGAACCAGCCGTAGGCGCGCTCCAGCAGGCTCTTCTGGTCCTTGGTGAACTGGTCGCCCACGAAGGCGGAGACGCACGGCTTGATGCCGCCCGCGCCGAGGGCGATGAGCGCGCAGCCCGCGAGCAATCCCCACGGCCCGTCCCACACCGCCAGCGTGGCGTGCCCCGCCAGGTAGAGAAACGAGACCCAGAGGATGATGCGGTAGCGGCCGAAGAAGCGGTCCGCCAGGAAGCCGCCCAACAGGGGCATGTAATACACGGCGGCGGTGAAGAAGTGGTACCTGGCGGTCGCGACGCCGTCCCCGAAGCCCAGGTCCTTCGACATGTAGATGAACAGGATGGACGTCATCCCGTAGAAGCTGAATCGCTCCGCGGCCTCGTTGCCGACGATGAAGAACGTCTGTCGGGGGTAGCGCCCCGGCTTGGCGGGTTCGTTCATGACCCTCTGCCTTATCACGCTATGGTGCAGCCCAATGGTTCCGTCGTACCTCCTCTCCCTGCTGAAGGTGCAGGCCGTCGCCATGGGTGACAAGTTCGGCGAGAGGTACCCGTACCACTGGCTGATCTGGGAGCCGGGGACGTGGACGGCGCCGGCCTCCGCGCACGACACCGTGCACGTGGATCCGCGGCACACGCCGGCCGGCGGGGTGGGGCGGGGGGACGCGCTCTCCTTCGCGCTCAAGCCCAGCCTGGGCCGGCCGGACATCCTCAGCATCGGCCGCAACCACACCAACGACATCGTCATCAACGACGCCACCGTGTCCCGCCAGCATGCCGTGCTCCGCGCGCAGCCCGGCGGCTCCTGGGCCATCGAGATCGGCCAGGGCGTCAAGTCGCTCACCCGCCTGGCGGAGATGGACCTCCGTCCGGCCGACCCCATCCAGATGAAGAGCGGCGGACAGCTGCGGCTGGGGGACGTGCGGCTGACGTATTACGACCTGCCCGGGCTGATGAGGCGCCTGCAGGGGACCTGAGGGCTACGGCCCCGTCTTGGGCAGCATGGTGCTGGTGTTCTTCTCGCCTGAGGGCCGCCGCGGCTGCGAGCGGGCGGGGTGGTCCTTCCAGTACTCGCGCCGGGAGGGCCACGGCCCGTCGCCCTCGGGCGGGCGCGGCCAGAAGTCGCACTCGCCCACGTCCTGCCGCCGGGCGTGCTCCGTCCAGCGCTGCCGGTGCGGCTCCGCCAGCGCCTGCTGCCCGGCCAGGTCCAGCGCCTCGGCGTACCTTTGCCGCGCCACCGCCAGCGCGGTCTCGTTCTGCACGTCGGCGAGGCGGGCCAGCGCCTCGTCCCCGCACCGCTGGATGTCGGCGAGCTCCCCGCCGGTGAACGCGGTGGCGTGGGCCAGGCCGATCAGGCACAGCGGCGCGGCGTACTCGTCGGTGGCGCCGGTGTTGGCCAGGAGCAGCCCGTCCGTGTACGCGGCGAGCGCCAGGTCGTAGCGCTGCGCCACCAGCTCCACGTCGCCCAGGAAGGCGGAGGCCCAGGCCATCCCGAACTGGGTGCCGGACTGCCGCGCCAGGTTCATCCCGTTGACCAGGAGCAGCCGGGCGCGCTCCAGCCGCCCGAGGTGGAACTGGTGCCGCCCGGCCCACATGGTGCCGACGCAGAGGTAGAGGCCGGAGATGCCCTGCTCCTCCGCGTAGGCCAGAAGCTCCGCGGTGCGCTGCACGCCCTCGTCCCAGCGGCACCCTGCCTCGGCGATGGCGGCCTCGTACGAGTGGCAGGCGGCGATCCGCTCCGGGTTCCCCAGCCGGCGGCCGCTGAGCGCGGCGGCGCGGGCGTGGTCGCGCGCCAGCTCGAACTGGCCCACGAAGCCCAGGGCCATGGCCATGATGCCCTCGGTGTGCGCCTGCTCCACCAGCTCGCCCGCCTCGCGCGCCAGCTCGTACGCCTCGGTGAGCACCGGCAGCGACGGCCCGAACTTCCCGGAGGACGCCATCGCCCGGCCGACGACGCTGGACGGGATGTACTGGTACTTGCGCAGCGCCGGGTCGGAGGAGGCGCTGGTGTGCAGGCAGCGCTCGCTGTACACGGCCGCCCGCGGGAAGTCCGCCTGGGCGAAGTAGATGCGCGCGTACGCCGAGTCGAGCGCCAGCTGCTGCGCGGGCGTCTTCTTCTCCAGCAGCGCGTCGCCCTTCTCCAGCAGCGCCAGGGTGTCGCCGGCGGCGCCGAACAGGCAGGCCACCCGGACCAGCTCGTGCAGCGCGCGCACCAGCGCGTCGTCGCGGGCGGCGGTGCGCGGCATCTCGGAGAGGAGGGTGAAGGCGCGGCGGAGGTGGCTGGAGGCCCCGGTGGGGTCGCGCAGGTCGTCCGCCTCCAGGCCGGCGCGGAGGAAGGCCTGCGCCGCGGCGAGGTCGTCCCCCGCCTGCTCCAGGTGGTAGCCCAGCACGCCCGCGGACGCGCCGCGCTCCTCCAGGCGGAGGGCGATCCGGCGGTGGACGTCCTGCACGTGCCCCACCGGCCGCTGCCCGGCCAGCTTCTCGCGCAGGGTGTCGTGGACGAAGCTGTAGGCGTCCCCGGAGCCGACCACCAGGTGCTCGTCGAAGGCGATGCCCAGGGCCTTCTGCACGTCCGCGGGCTGGAACAGGCCCAGCGCCGACAGGTCCGAGGCGCGGAACTGGCGGTCGATGCGCGCCGCCACCCGGAGGACCTGGAGGACGCTGGACGGCACGCGGTCCAGCGCGCGCTCGAACACCCGGTCCACCGACTGCGGCGGCTCGTACTGGTCGCGGATGCGCGGGGAGAGCACCAGCGGGCCGTTTCCCTCGCGGGCGAGGTAGCCCTCCGCCAGCAGGTCCCGGATGATCTGCGCGCAGGCCAGCGGGTTGCCGGTGGAGAGCACCGGCACCGCCTCCTTGAGCGCGCCGATGGTCTCCGGCGGCGCCCCGCCGAGCAGGTTGGACAGCAGCGTCTCGCTCTCCTCGGGGACCAGCGGGTCCAAAAAGAGCGCCTCCAGGCCCGGGCCCATGGGGAGCGCCACGCCGGGGCGCGCGGTGACCAGCAGCAGCGCGCCGGCCGGCGCCAGGCCCCCGCAGAGCTGCTTGATGACCTGGAGTGTGCCCGCGTCCGCCCAGTGGACGTCCTCGATGACCAGCGCGGCCGGGCGGCGGGAGGCGAGCTTGGCCAGGAAGTGGGACAGGGCGCGGGTGACGAGGTCCGCGCCCATCCCCTGGACGATGGCGCCCTCGGCGGGGGTCTCCGCCTCCACCTTGGCGCGGGGGATGAGGTGGGCCAGCTCCGGGACCAGGCGGAGCAGCGCCGCGCCCTCGCCGACCAGCGCCTCGCCGGCGCGCCCGCGCAGCTCGGGCATGTCCTCCAGCAGCGTGGCCAGGTAGCCCAGCGCCTCGCGCAGAGGGGAGTAGGGGACCAGCTCGCCCAGCTGGCGGCAGCGGCCGTAGCCCACCAGCATCCCGGCGGCCACGTCGCCCGCCAGCGCCTCGGAGACCAGCCGGCTCTTGCCGATGCCCGCCTCGCCGATGATCGCCAGCGCGCCGGTCTTGCCCAGCGCCACCGCGTCCAGCGCCGAGCGCACCGCGCGCAGCTCCAGCCGCCGGCCGACGAAGGGGGTGCCGGCGGGCTCCGGCGCGCCGGGGGGGCCTTCGGAGGTGACCAGCGACTTCGGGTCGCCGTGCAGGGCGTCGTAGTAGAGCGCCTTGAGGCGGGTGGCGAGCGCGGCCGCGCTGGAGAAGCGGCGGTCGGGCTCGGCGGAGAGCAGGGAGTGCACCAGCTTCACCACCGGGCGGGGGAGCTGGGGCGCCACGTCGTCCAAAGGCAGCATCCGCCCCAGCTTCTTGGCCTCCATCAGCGCGCCGAGCGACAGGCCGGTGGGGAAGGGGAGGGCCCCGGCGAGCATCTCGTAGAAGATGGTCCCCAGCGCGTAGAGGTCGGCGCGGGCGCTGTAGGGGTCGCCGCCGCCGGTGAAGCACTCGGGCGCCATGTACTCCACGGTGCCGCCGCGGGCGATGGAGCCGCGCTTGCGGAAGCCGCCGGTGACGCGGGCGAGGCCGAAGTCCAGCACCTTGATCTTCGGCTCGTAGGGGTCGGCGATGATGATGTTCGCCGGCTTGAGGTCCAGGTGGAGGACGTTGGCGTCGTGGCAGTAGGCGAGCGCCTCGGCGATCCGCCGGCACAGGCGGGTGGCCTCCAGCACGTCGAGCGCGCCCCGCTGGACGAGGTAGTTCTTGAGGACCATGCCCTCCACGAACTCGGTGACCAGGTACATCCGGCCGTCGTCGAGGAAGCCGTAGCTCTCCACCTCCACCAGCGACGGGTGCTTGAGGCGGATCAGGGCTTCGATCTCGTTCTGCTGGAGGAGGAGCTCGCGGTTGGAGAGCGCGCTGGACGGCATGCGGGCGATCTTCATCGCCACCCGGCGGCCGGTGCCGGTGCGCGCGCGGTACACGACGCCGAAGCCGCCGACCGCCACGAAGGCTTCGATCCGGCAACCCCCCACCAACGTCCCGGGGGCGAAGCTCGCGGAGATGTCAGAAGTCATGCCCCACTTGGAAGGGTAGCAGCGCCCGGACGGGAGGCGAAAGACGCGGGCTCCCGAGGGGGAGGTGTTGGAAACCAGCGAACGAGAGGAGTCCGTTTCCGGGCGGCGGGCGTGCGTTTCCGGACGGTTGGGGGTGCTGGGTCCGGGGTGACTCAGCGCGTGTAGCTGAGGGAGATGGAGAGCACGTGCTTGTGGAAGCTCTGGCTGCCGTAGTCCAGCTGGTGACAGGAGTAGTCCGGAGCCACGCACGGGAGCTCGACGATGCGGCTGTCGACGTTGGAGCCGACGATGAAGAGGTCGTAGCGGGCGCCGAGCTCCAGACCTCCGCCGAGGGGAAGCGCGGCGGTGAGGCTGCCGGTGAAACGGAGGTCCTGGCGGCGGCGGTGGTCCGCCTCCAGCGTGCTGCCGTCGGCGAACGTCACCAGCAGGTAGCTGTCCGCGAGGTAGTGGCGCCACTCGAGGCCCACCTCGGCGGTCGCGCGGAGGCGCCAGGGGAGGACGGCCGCCGCGGTCGCGCCGAGGAGGCTGGAGCGGTAGGCGAAGGGGATGACGTCGACCTGGCTGGTGATCTGGTCGCAACCGAGCGGTGGACAGAGGGCCGGAGGCGGCGCGCGCTCCTCGGTCTGGAGCAGGGTGCCGATGCGCTCCTCGCGATAGCGGTACGCGGCGGTGAGGATGGCGCGCGGCCAGCGGAGGTCCTGGGCCAGCGTGGCGTCGATGCGGGCGCCGGAGTATTCGGAGGTGGCGCTGGAGAAGGCGCGCTTGGCGGTGATCTCCAGCTTGAGGCGGGCGGTGAGCCAGTCGGCTTCGTCGAGTGCGCCGCCGAGTGCGCCGCCCGCGCCCCACTGCACGCCATGGAAGCTGAACAGGCCCTGGGAGAGGGCATCCGCCTGGACGCCGAGGGAGAGGCGGGTTCCCGGCTGGAGGGTGAGCTCCGCCGTGCCGGCCAACGCGTGCTGCTGGAGGCTGTCTTCGGCGTAGGGGGGCGCGGCGTAGGCGACCTGGTCCAGCGCGTAGGTCAGCTCCCCGAAGAGGGCGCCGCCCAGGCCGTGGCGGTAGGCGGCGCCGAGGAGGACGGAGGCGAAGGGGCTGGCGCCGGGGGGACGCCCCGGGCCGGGCGGGCGGCCGAGGAGCTCCGTGAAGCCGAGGCCGCTCTGCAGGACGTTGGTGTCCACGCCGGTGTCCAGCGCCGCCCGGAGGGCGAGTCCCTCGCCGCGGCCGCGAAGGCCGGGGGAGAGGCCGTCGAGGTATTCGCGGGCGGCGGCGGCCGCGGCGGGGTCGAGGCCCAGGCGCAGGGCTTCCTCGAGCTGGGCGCGCGCGGTGGTGCGGTGGCCGTTGTGGAAGGCGGCGGCGCCGGCCATGAGGTGGTGCATGCCGGCGGAGGGGTCCAACTCGGTGGCGCGGAGGAAGGAGCGCTCGGCCTCGGCGTAGCGCTCGGCGCTGAAGTGCGTCATCCCCTCGTCGGCGGCGGCGCCGGCCAGCTCGGCGGCGCGTTCGGCCGCCTCGTCGTCGGCGCGTCGTTCCGCGGCGTCGATCTGCGAGCGGAGGTCGGCGACGAGATCGGCCAGCCCCGCGGGTCCTGAGCGGGCGGCGGCGCGATCGGCGGCGGCGCGAGCGCGGTCGAGGGCGCCGGCGTCGAGGGCGGCGAGGCCGGCGGAGACCTCCGCCACCGGGGCGAGGTCCGTGTCGCGGGCGGCGGCGCGGAGGAAGGCCTGCTCCGCTTCCTCGGGCCGGCCGAGGGCGGTCAGGCAGGAGCCGCGGTCGTAGTCGACGAGGGCCGGGTCGGGGACGTCGGGCGCCGCGGCGGCCCGGTCGAATGCTTCGAGCGCATCTGCGGGGCGGTCCTGCTTGAAGCGCGCGAGGCCGAGGACGAGGAGGGCAGGGCCGCTGTTCGGGTTTGCTTGGAGCGCGTCGAGCGCGGCACGCTCGGCGACGGCGTAGTCACCGCGCGCGAGCGCGGCTTGCGCCGAGGTGAGCAAATCTGCAGCCGTGGTGCTCGCCGCGAGGAGCGTCACGCGTGTGTGAGCGCGTATGACGGGTGCGCGCCCCTTCACACGAGTGAGGGTCATTCGCTGGCGCGCGAGCATGAGTGACGCATGCGCGCGAGTAGTGAGGATTGCGCGCTGGCGTGTGACTGGAATCAGCGCGTGCGACGAGTCAGCTCCGCTTACGGAGCCGAGGCCCGCCGCGGCGACAAGCGCGCACCACGCGACGATCATGGATGCGGCGGGAGCGGAGGCGGC
>DASRBA010000265.1:0-11155 GCA_035637895.1 Myxococcaceae bacterium | reverse complement strand
AAGAAACGCGCCATGTGCTTGCTCACTCGTGCGCAAGGCCAATGACCAGATCGTTGAGTGGCGTTCCGGGCGTCGTGATTTCTTTCGCGAGCTCTCGAAGCGCCTTCTCCAGCGCCTGTCGGTACTCCGGCGTCCCTGGCTGCAACCTCCGGGTCGCCTGTGAGAGCGTGTCCATCACGGCCTCATGGTACGCCTGCGGATGAGGGCCGCGATGGCCGGGCACCCGGACCAGATTGTCGGGATCGTCCAGGGTCTTACCCGCTCCTCGGAAGAGGTCCTCGAACAGCGGCGTCCAGGGACCGCCGGTGCGGTCCGAAATGGAGTTCTTGTCCGTGCAGATGTGATGGAGCTCGGCGGCTTCCAGGTAGACCGCGAACGAAGCCGTCGAGATCACTCCAGCCTTCACGAGGCCGACCAGCTCTTCCGTGGTGAGGACAAGCGCTCTTCCTGAAGCCACGAGCCGCACAGAGCCCACGCCCGCCACTGCGCCCGCTTCCAGGACTCCCATACCGCCGCCATCGGCGAGGAACTGGGCGAGCCGCGTGAGGACCGCGAGGCCGGTCCTGGTGAGCTGGATGGTCGAGGCAACTCCACTGGTGAACGCGGCGGCTTGCACTCCTGGCCGCAGCACGTTGACGGCCGGGGCCACGCGCATCGCGTTCGAACGGTGATCGACCGCCGTCAATAGGAGTCGGTCTGCCTCGCGGGGCGATTCGACAAGCCAGCGTGGATTCACAGCCAGGTGCGCTTGAGCCTCGGCGATGACCGTCATCCCAGCGGAGCAGGGTGTCCGTACCACTCCGCCGAGGCCCCTCGCTGACAACTCCGCATGGGTTCTCAGAAGGTCATACGCGACGCCGATCAAGTCGACGCGGTACCGAGCCGCTCTGAGCCCATCCTCATCGAGGCGAGGGCCTGCGAGGTATTCGGCCGTAGCCAGGACTTCCGAGGTGAGCTTCTCTACCCGTCTTGTGGAGAAGGACCGACCCTCGAGCGACGCGAGGACGGGCTGGAGTTGGTCGAGCTCGAGTTGGAGCTGGACCAGCATCCACAGACTCTCGCGGGCCGGGGTCACGCGCGGACCCGGGGCCACATCATGGTCGCAAGCGACTATCAGGAGCGCCGCGGTGAGCAGCCGATACCCATTCTTCATTCGCGCACCGTTCGCACCCAGCGGTACCGCTTCACCTCGATGGTGCCGGCGTCGCCAGGGCACCACGACGGCTGTGCAGTCAGCTCGCGATGGCGCGCGTCATAGACGAACGCCTCGGGCAGTTCCGACAACCCATTGATCTCCACCGCGTAGAAGCCGGCGTCTGATCGCGGGTACTCGATGCCATCCTCGAACTGCACCGAGCAAGGGCCAACCCGCCGAGTGGGCACCAACTCCGGGCCGCCGAGAAACGTGGATTGCGGCTTGCCCTCGGGACATCCCACCGGACACCCCATCGACCAGCACGCGGCGACCACGAAGCCGATCACCGCGCGCCTCCTCACTCCACGCTCACCGCTTCCCGGCCTGCGTCAGCGCCGCCAGCACCTTCGCCGCGTAGGCGGTGTGCTCCGCGGTGGTGAGCTGCTCCGACGGCACGTCCAGCCGGTAGCTCCAGTTGGCGGCGGTCATCGACCCGGGCAGGTTGATCCGGTCCGCCGACCCCAGCACGTCCTGGTACGGCAGCACGCACAGGTCGCTGGCGCAATTGAGCGCCGCGCCGAGCAGCCCGTGGTGGATGGTCTCCGTGAACGCGGGCGTGAGCGTGGCGTTCTCCAACTCCTTGAACACCTCCGCCACCTGCGCCCGCTCACCGGATGGCGCCGACTCCCACCACTCCTTCATCGTCTCCGTGTCGTGCGTGCCCGTCGTGGCCAGCGACACCTTCGGGTACTTCTTCGGGTCGCGGTACACCTTCTCGTCCCGTTCCCACCGCATCACCTTGTACCCAGGCAGCTCCAGCTCGTTCAGCGTCGCCCGCACCCAGTCCGGGATGACGCCCAGGTCCTCCGCCACGATGCCGGTCCCCGACTCCAGGAAGAGCTTGAACAGCTTCTCTCCCAGCGCCTTCTGGGCCGCTTCCTCCGCCGGCACGAACCGCCCCTTGGGCGTCTTCGCGTCGCGGATCCACTGCCGGAAGTAGCCCACCGCGTGGTCCACCCGCCGCAGGTCGTAGTACTCGGCCGCGTTCTTCCCCCGGAACCGCAGCCAGGCGTGGCCCTCCTTCTCCATCGCCTCGAAGTCGAAGTACGGCAATCCCCAGTCCTGCCCATCCGCCGAGAACGCATCCGGCGGCACCCCCAGCCGCGCGTCCCGCCGCAGCAGCGTCGGGTTCGCCCACGCGTCCGCGCTGTTCTGCCCCACGATGAACGGCTCATCCCCGCACAGGAACACCCCGCGCGCCTTCGCCTGCGCCCGCACCCGCTCCCACTGCTGCTCCGCCACCCACTGGCACCACTGGTGGAACAGCACGTCCTTCCCCAGCCGCTCCCGCTCCTTCGCCACCGCCGCCGACTTCGCGTCCCGCAGCGGCTCCGGCCAGTCCCACCACCCGAGGTGCCGCTGGTCGTCCGAGATGGCGCAGAACACCGCGTACGACTCCAGCCACGCCTTCTCCGCCGCCACGTACGCCTGCATCGCCCTGGCGCGCTCGGAGCCTTTCGCCCACTCCCGCTCCTGGAACCTTTCGAACGCCCGCCGCAGCGCCGCCATCTTCAACGGCATCACCAGGTCGTAGCGGATCCGCGGCGCCGCCCTCGCCTCGTCCAGCTTCTTCCGGTCCTCCCCGGACAACCCCCCGACGCCCCCCGCCTCCGCGAACTCCGGCACCTCGTCCAGGTGGATGAACAGCGGGTTCAACCCGAAGGCGCTCCGGGTGGCGTAGGGGCTGGTGTCCCCCGGCGCCGTCGGCAGCAAGGGCAGCATCATCCAGAGCCTCTGGCGCCCGTCGCGCAGCCAGTCCAGGAAGCCGCCGATCGCCCCGAAATCCCCGATGCCGAAGTCGGTGCGCGAGCGAAGCGAGAAGAGAGGCAGTAGAACGCCGGAGATCCGGCCGGTCTTCACCATGACGAGCACGTTGCATCACATCGCGGCGCCATCCGACAAGCTCCCTCGGCGCTTCTACGACCGCCCCGCCCTGGCGGTGGCAAGGGACCTCCTGGGAAAACATCTGGTCCTGGACGCCCCCGGTGGCCGCCGCGCCGCCCGCATCGTCGAGGTGGAGGCCTACGTCGGCGAGTACGACCTGGCCTGCCACGCCGCCAAGGGCCGGACCGCGCGCACCGAGGTGCTCTTCGGCCCGCCCGGCCACGCCTACGTCTACCTCATCTACGGGATGCACCACTGCTTCAACGTGGTCGCCTCCCGCGAGGGCCGCGCCGCCGCCGTCCTCGTCCGCGGCGTGGAGCCTCTGGAAGGGCTCCCCCCCAAGTCCCGCACCGACGGCCCGGGCCGGCTGTGCGACGCGCTGGGGATCACCCTCTCCCACAACCGGATGGATCTCCTGGGCGACCAACTCTTCCTGCTCGACGCGCCGCGGGTGCCCGCCGCCGCCGTCGCCCGCGGCCCGCGCATCGGCGTGGACTACGCCAAGGAGTGGGCCCACAAGCCCTATCGCCTGTGGATCCGCGGCCATCCCCACGTCAGCCGTTCGCCATCCAGACCTCCGGCCCCACTCCCCGCGCGCGGCGCTTGACGAGGGCTTCCGCCGCTGAAAGTTTCATGGATGGGCATGAACACGGCGGCGGAGGGCAACAGCACCGCGGGGATGGGCGGCGCCGGTGACGCCGGCGACGAGCTGCTCCGGCGCGCGCAGGAGGGCGACACCTCCGCCTTCGAGTCCCTGGTGGAGCGCGAGCAGGACAAGGTCTACGGCCTCGCCCTCCGCATGACCCGCTCCGAGGCGGACGCGGCGGAGATCGCCCAGGACACCTTCTTCTCCGCCTACCAGCACCTCAAGGACTTCCGCGGGCAGGCGGCGTTCGGCTCCTGGGTCCACCGGATCGCCGCCAACAACGCCCTGATGCGGCTGCGCCACCGCAGGGTGGTGGAGAAGAGCGAGGGGGCGCTCGTCGAGCCGGGGTTCACCGACCTGGGCATCCTCCTCCGGCCGCCCGAGCAGTGGGAGCGCCCCGCCGACGAGCAGGTCATCGACGCGGAGCTGGGGTCGGCCATCGAGCGGGCGACGGACCGCCTCCCCGAGGGCTACCGGGAGGTCTTCCTCCTCAAGGACGTGGAAGGGCTCAGCTACGAGCAGATCGCGGAGATCACCGGGGACTCGGTGCCGGCCATCAAGAGCCGCCTCCACCGGGCCCGCTTGGCGCTGCGAGAGGCCATCGACCAGTTCTATAGTGAAAAGTGAAACGGGTATTTCCGGCCGGCATCCAAGGCCAAGACCGAGGGACGCGAGAGACCCCAGCGTGGGATTGATGGGCCAGTTCTCCTGCAAAGAGTGCGTGGATGTCCTTCGGGCGTTCCTGGACGGGGAGATGACCCCCGAGGAGGAGGCCCACCTCAAGGCGCACCTCGGCGACTGCCCCCCCTGCGTGGACTTCGTGGAGCAGTACAAGGCCACGCCGGGTCTGTGCAAAAGAGCGCTGGCCGCGAAGATGCCGGAGGAGCTGTCCCACAAGTTGAAGGCGTTCCTCCGGGACAAGACCAAGCCGGCGTGAACCTCAAGAACCTGTCCCTCCCCGAGCTGCGCGCCGCGCTGTCGCCGCTGGGCGCCTCGGAGACGGCGGTCCTCAAGATCTTCGCGGCGGTGTTCGCACGGAACGCCTGTTCCGTGGAGGAGGTCGGCTGGGCGCCCCAGGTGCCGCGCGAGGTCCGGCAGGTGTTGCTGGAGCGGGCGTCGCTGCCGCGGCTGAAGGTGCTCGAGCGGAGGAGGGCCGCGGACGGGTTCGTGAAGTACCTCTTCGAGTCGCCGCTGGGCGGGCGCGTGGAGGCGGTGCGGATCCCCATCTTCGACGCCAAGTACGTGGTGTGCGTCTCGTCGCAGGTGGGGTGCGCGCTGGCGTGCGACTTCTGCATGACCGGGAAGCTGGGGTTCACGCGGAACCTGGAGACGTGGGAGATCGTCGACCAGGTGCTGGCGGTGCGCGCGGAGGCGGACCGGCCGGTGCGCGGCGTGGTGTTCATGGGGATGGGGGAGCCGCTTTTGAATTACGCGGAGGCGATCCGCGCCGCGGAGGTGTTGAGGCACCCGGCCGGGCTGGCCATCTCCGGCAAGGCGATCACCTTCTCCACCGCGGGACACGTGCCCGGCATCCGGCGCTTCACCCGAGAGGACCACCCGTACCGGCTGGCGTTCTCCATCACCTCCGCCATCCCGGAGAAGCGCGCGGCGCTGATGCCGGTGGAGCGGACGTACCCGCTGGCGGAGCTGGTGGACGCCATCCGCGAGCACGCGGCGTCGCGGCGGACGCGGGCGATGCTGGCGTACGTGGCGATCCGCGGGGTGAACACCGGGCGCGAGGACGCGGAGGCGCTGCGGCGGGCGTTCGAGGGGATCCCGATCATGGTGGACCTGATCGAGGTGACCGACCCGACCGGGAAGTATCTGCCGCCGGGCGAAGAGGAGCTGGCGCGCTTCCGCGACGAGCTGCAGGTCCTCCGGGCGCCGGTGGTGCGGAGGTACTCGGGGGGCAAGGAGATCGGCGCGGCGTGCGGCACGCTGGAGGCGTCGGCCCGCGGCGGCGAGGTGATGATTCCGCTTCCCACCGTGGGAGCTCCGGTTCCGCTCGAACGGTAGGCCGGATGCTCGGCGGGCGGTCTCGCGCCTCGGGCGTGGCCCTGGCACGGCGAGTGCCTGGAGTCCCCGGGTGGATCGACGGGTCGACGTGGCGGTGGTCGGAGGTGGGGCCAGCGGGACGCTCACCGCGGCGTGGTTGCTGCGGCTGTGCGGACACTGCGGGCCGGACGGCTTCTCGGTGGCGCTGATCGAGCGGCGGGCGCGCGCGGGCGCCGGCGTCGCGTACGGGACGAAGCGGCCGGAGCACCTGCTCAACGTCCCGGCGGGGCGGATGAGCGTGGACCCGGCGGACCCGTTCCACTTCGTGCGCTGGGCGCGGGCGCGGGTGCGCGGGGTGTCGCCGGGGGCGTTCCTCCAGCGGCGGCTCTACGGGGAGTACTTGCGGTCGTTCCTGGAGGTGGCGGAGCAGGCGGCGCCGGCGGGCGCGGCGCTGGTGCGCGTGCGTGGAGAGGCGGTGCGGATCCGGCGCCGGCGGGGCGGGTACCGGGTGGAGCTGGGGAGTGGGGACGCGCTCCTGGCGCGGTGGGTGGTGCTGGCGACGGGGAACGCATCGCCGGATCCGTTGCCCGGCATCGCGCCGGCGCTGCGGGCGCGGGGCGCGGTGGTGGAGGAGCCGTGGCGCGCGGCGCTGGATGAGGTCCCGGAGCTGGGGACGGTGGTGCTGGTGGGGAGCGGCCTCACCGCGCTGGACGCCGTCGCCACGCTGCGGGCGCGGGGGCACCGGGGGAAGATCGTGGCGGTGTCGCGGCACGGGCTGTTGCCGAAGTCGCACCTGGCGGTGGCGCCGGTGCGGAGCGGGGGATTGCCGAGGAGGCGGACCCTGCGAGGGCTGCTGGCGTGGCTGCGGGAGTCCGGAGGCGCGTGGCGCGCGGCGCTGGATGCGATCCGCCCGGCATCGGGCGAGCTGTGGGGCGGGCTGACGCGCAGGGAGCGGGCGAGGTTCCTCCGGCACCTGCGCGCGCACTGGGACGTGCACCGGCACCGGGCGCCGCCGAGCATCCACGCGGTGGTGCGGGAGTTGCTGGAGGCGGGGCGGCTCGAGGTGATCGCGGGGCGAATGGTGGGCGCGGTGCCCGGAAGGCGCGGGATGCAGGTGCGGATCCACAAGCGGGGGGAGGCGCGGCTCCGGTCGCAGGCGGCGGAGCTCCTGGTGAACTGCACGGGGCCGTCCGTGGCGGGGATGCTGGGGACGCCGCTGATGCGGGGGCTATTGGAGGACGGGCTGGCGTCGGTGGACCGGTCCGGGTTGGGGCTGCGCACGCAGGGTGGGGTGTTGGTGGATGCCCGGGGCCTCTCGGCGCCGCGGCTGATGACGGTGGGGCCACTGCGACGCGCGGAGCTGTGGGAGACGACGGCGATCCCGGAGATCCGGGTGCAGGCGAAGGAGATCGCCGAGCGGATCCTCGGGCGCGCGGCGACCGGGCACCCGGCGGCCCTGGAGCCGCGCCACCACCTGACCGCCCCGGCGCGTGTTCGCACCACGGCGGCGTCCAGGAGTGGTTGACGAAGTGAAGTGACGCGTCGAGGTGGGGGCGCCTGTCCCTTGCGCGCGGCGACCCCACACGCTATCCGCGCGCTCATGGCGTTCGCGGCGATCATCGGCGGCGGCATCACCGGCCTGGCGCTGGCGCACGGCCTGCGCGCGAAGGGCAAGGAGGTCGTCGTGCTGGAGGCCGCCTCCCGCCCCGGCGGCACCATCCACACCTTCCGCGAGCAGGGCTTCCTCGCCGAGGCGGGCCCCAACGGCTTCTTCGACAAGGAGCGCGCCACCGGCCGGCTGATCGCCGCGCTCGGCCTGGCGGGCAAGGTCAAGACCGCCGAACCCACCACCAAGACGCGCTTCATCTGGCTCCACGGCGCCCTCCAGCCGGTCCCCGCCTCCCCGCCCGCGTTCCTCCGCAGCAAGCTCCTCCCCTTCGGCGCAAAGCTCCGCGCCCTGCGCGAGGTCTTCGTGGACCGCGCGGACCAGGGCGAGGACGAATCCGTCGCCGCCTTCTTCCGCCGCCGCTTCGGCCCCGAGACCCTCCCCCTGGCCGACGCCGTCCAGACCGGCATCTACGCCGGCGACGTCGAGAAGCTGTCCCTCCTCGCCTGCTTCCCCCGCCTCGCCGCCCTGGAGTTGGAGCACCGCAGCCTGATCCTCGGGCAGCTCCGCGAGCGCCGGCAGAAGTCGGAGCGCGCCACCTTCTCCGCCAAGGAGCCGCCTCCCGGCCCCGGCGAGCTGTGCAGCTTCGAGGGCGGCCTCTCCACCCTCATCGACGCGCTCGCCGCCTCCCTCGGCCCCGCGCTCCGCCTCGACGCCCCGGTCCGCCGGATCTCCCGCCAGGGCGATCAGTGGCGCGTGGACCTCGAGGGCGACGCGGTCGACGCGGAGAAGGTGATCCTCGCCGTCCCCTCCTACGCCGCCGCCCCGCTCCTCCAACCCCTGGACGCCGCGCTCGCCGAGGAGGTCGCCTCCATCGAGCACGCCCCCATCGCGGTGGTCCACCTCGCCTTCCCCAGGCGCGCCCTGCCCGCCGTCCCCCAAGGCTTCGGCTTCCTCGCCCCGCGCGTCGAGAACCGCCGCGTCCTCGGCTGCATCTACGTCTCCAGCGTCTTCCCCTGGCGCGCCCCGGAGGACCAGTGCCTCCTCACCTGCATGGTGGGTGGCGCCACCCGCCCGGACCTCGCCGCCCTCGACGAGGACGCCCTCCGCGCCCTCGCCCTCGAGGAGCTCCGCGCCGCGCTGGGCGTCCCGCCGGACACCAGCCCCTCCTACGCCCGCGTCCAGCGCTGGCCGCGCGGCATCCCGCAGTACACCGTCGGCCACCTCTCGCGCCTGGACCGGATCCTCCGCCGCGCCGCCGCGCTCCCGGGCCTCCACCTCGCCGGCAACTCCTTCCGCGGCGTCGGGATGAACGACTGCATCCGCACCGCGAGCGAGCTGGCCGAGGAGCTGTGCTGGAAGCCGTCCCCTACCGCTCAAAGACCGCAGGTCAAGGTCGCCAAGACCCGCTGACTACGACCGCCACCCTCCCGTCAAGCCGCTCCGCACCATCCGTCGCCTGGCCGGACGAAAGTGACGAGTGCCCCCTTGCGGAGGGGCCGAGCGCTGGCAATCCTTGGTCCGGCATCAGCGAGGGAGGCCGGTGATGCTTCAGGTCACCCAGAGCGCGACGATCGAGGAAGCAGGCCAGGATCTCCTGGGGTTCATCCTCGAGCCACCCCACTGGGTGGTGCTGGATCGGCTGGCGGACCGGCCCAACGAGCGCCCCGGCGCCAACGCGAACTACCAACGCCGCGTGGGCCCGGTCGCCATCTGCGCGTCCGTGGACGTCACCGCCGACCTGGGCGTCTTCCTCCGCATCGCCTTCCGGGCCCCCAAGCTGACCCCGGTGAAGGCCGCCGAGCACCTCGAGCAGTTCCTCCGCGCGCGCCTGCCCCTGCTGCCGAACACCGAGTGGCAGGTGCAGATCGACGAGCGGCGGTGGATTCACTTCATCCGACGCTGGTGCGCGGATAG
Organism: Myxococcaceae bacterium; assembly: GCA_035637895.1. Taxonomy (GTDB): domain Bacteria; phylum Myxococcota; class Myxococcia; order Myxococcales; family Myxococcaceae; genus DASRBA01. The sequence goes on along the minus strand of DASRBA010000265.1, from coordinate 1,912 downwards.
CCTCGCGGCCTGAGCCGGACCCTTTCCCGGCTCACTCGGGAGGGTTTGCCCATGACACGCGTGTTCGTCTCGGTGGCGGCGCTGACCGCGCTGGCCGTCCTTGCCGGTTGCAAGGGTGACAAAGGTGATCCGGGCGACACGGGTCCCACGGGGGCCACCGGCCAGCAGGGACCGGTGGGGCCGCAGGGGCCCATCGGCCCGCAAGGCACCTCCGGCGAGAGCGGCTGCCCCGGCCCGCGCATCCATGGGGTGTGCCTCCTCCAGTACGACAACACGCAGGCCACGGCCTTCGCGGCCGCCGCGCAGCGCTGCGCGACCGCGGGCGGCGACATCTGCACCGACTCCCAGTCCTGGCTGCTGGGGCAGAACGACGCCAACGTCCTGAACACCGTCCACTGGACCGCGTCCTTCGCGGACAACGACGGCCTGAACTGGGGCAGCGCCAACGGCGGCACCGGCGACGACCACGGCGCGAACTCCTCCTACGGGTACGCCTGCTGCGGCGGCTACACCCCGCCCACGCCCCGCGTGCCGGTGCAGACCACGCCCACCGGCGTGAAGTACCTCGCGGTGCACAACATCCAGGACACCACCTGGTCCGGCGCGGTGGCGTACTGCGCGGCGTTCGGCGCCGACCTCTGCACCGACTCGCAGACCCTGCTGCTCCGCGACGTCAGCGGGCTGCTCACGGTGGCGTCGTGGACCAACTCGCACTCCGACAACGACGCCAACCTCTACGACGCCATCAACGGTGGGACCAGCGACAACACCAGCCCCGGTCAGTCCTGGGGCTTCGCCTGCTGCCCCTCGCTGCGGCCCTCGGACCTGTCCTGCCCGGTCGCGCGGACCTTCGGCGTCTGCGCCACGGTCGTCCACAACACGGCCGACGCGGACTTCAAGACCGCCGCCACCGCCTGCGCCGGGGCCGGCTCCGACCTCTGCTCCATCGCCCAGGCGTCCGTGCTCCGCAACAACAACGCGCTCAGCGTGCCGGTGTGGACCAACTCGCACTCTGACAACGACGGCTTCAACGCCTCCGTCGGCGTGGGCGCGATGGCGGACAACCCGAACCCCGCCACCCCGGCCGGCTACGCCTGCTGCCTGAACTGAGCGCGAGGGCCGGGGCGGCGGTGACGTCCTCTCCGCCCCGGCCTCGCTCACCTCTTCAGCTCACGTCTTCGGGCCGCCCGACCCGTTGAGGCCGGCCGCGCCCGAGGACCCGGCCAGCATCCGGCCGATCAGCACCGACGCCAGCCCGTTGGCGGACCCGTCGCTCGACACCGAGATGTCGGGCACCAGCTTCACCTGGTGCTCGGCCAGGATGGCGGCGAGCTGCATGGCCGTGTAGCTCTCCGCCCCCAGCGACTCCCGCCCCAGCCGGTACGCCTCGGCCTTCGCCGCCCCCACCGCCCGCGTGGCGTCCGCCTCGGCGTCCGCCCTCAGCCGGATCGCCGCCGACTCGCCCTTGGCCCCCTCCGCCGCCGCCAGCGCCTGCTTCTCGGTGATGCGCACCATCTGCTCGCTGCGGACGACCTCCGCCTGCATGTTGGCCACCGCGGTCTCCCGCTCCAGCTCCTGGCGCTTGATCTGCGCCTCTCGCTGGGCGTCGTAGGTGCGCCTGAGCTCCTCGGCGATCTTCCGGTCGGTCTGCGTCTTCATCAGCTCCGCCGGGGGGACGATGTCCCCGATCAGCGTGTCGATGCACTCCACGTCGTACGCCTGCAGCGCCGACTTGATCGCCTGGAACGCCTCGTTCTGCCGCTCGCTCCTGGCCGAGAGGAAGTCGAGCACCGTCACCTCCTGCGCCGAGTTGCGGAAGTAGTTGGCCACGGTCGGCTGCAGCACGTGGTCCACCAGGTTCTGCATCGACCCCACCCTCGAGATGACGCGCGGCGCGTTCTTCATCCCGATG
>DASRBA010000264.1:0-8052 GCA_035637895.1 Myxococcaceae bacterium | reverse complement strand
GAGGTCATCGCCGCCGCCGACGAGCACGGCCTGGCCATGGTCTTCACCGGCGTCCGGCACTTCCGGCACTGACCCTTCCAATGTCATAACCCCCGGTTGCCAGAGACAGTCCGGGGCCGGCCGATTCGATGCGCATCGTCTGCCAGAAATGCAGCGCCACCTACGAGATGGACGAACGCCTGATGGGCGTGCGTGGCGTGCGCGGCCAGTGCCCCAACTGCAAGCACCAGCAGACGGTCTACCCTGACGGCGCCGGCGCCGCCCCCCCGCCCAAGCCCGGCGGCCTGGGCGAGGCGCTGGGCGCCGGTGCCCGCCCCCGCACCACGCCGGGCCGTGGCACGCCGTCGGGCACGTCCCTGGACACCAGCGCCCCGCCCGCGCCGCGCCGGGCCACGCCTCCCCCGAACGACCCGTTCGCGGCCCTGGACGACGGACCGCCCAAGCCCGCGCGCGCCACCAGCAAGCCGCACGGCACGCCAACGGCGTCCTCGGCGCCGCGCAACTCCCAGCCCGGCCTCCCCAAGCCCCCCACCTACGACACCCGCCAGGGCGTGGCGATGAGCGTCCGCCGCGGCCTGCCCACCTGGTTCAAGCCGGTGGCCATCGCCGCCGGGGTGCTGGTGGTGCTGGGCGGGGCGGCCTTCGGCGCGGTGACCGCGGCCCGGCGCGCGAAGGAGAGCGAGACGCCCAAGGCGATCCTGGACGTCCTCCCGCGCTGGCGGCTGGAGTTCACGGACCTCAAGGGGTCCTCGGCGAAGGAGCTCCTGGCGGAGGGGCGCAAGCGGCTGAAGGAGGACCGGCCGGCGGCGTACCGCGACGCGGAGGAGGACTTCCAGCGCGCGTTCCTGCTCGACCCCAGGAGCGACGAGGCGATCGCCGGCTACGGGCTGGCGCTGGCGCTGGGCCGCGGGTCGATGGTGGACGACGACACCCGGCGCGAGGCTCTGGCCCTGGAGGAGGCGGCCCGCCAGCGCGGCGGCGAGACGGTGGAGGAGCTGCTGGCGGAGGTGCACCTGCTGCTGGCGAAGAACCCCTCCGGCGACGACCTGCAGGTGGCGCGGCAGCTGGCGCAGCGGGCGCTGGCGCTGGCCTCCGACCGCGAGAAGGGCGACGCCTACCTCGCCATCGGCCGCAGCTACGTCGCCACCTCCGGGCAGCTGGCGGTCCACAACTTCGACCAGGCGCTGAAGTCCGCCCTCGCCCCGCCGCGGACGCACTACTACCGCGGCCTGGCGCACGCCTCGGTGGGCGAGTTCCGCGAGGCCATCGCGGACCTGGAGAAGCGGCTGGAGCTGGACCCCGGGCAGCCGGAGGCGCTGGCGGCGCTGGCCGGCATCTACGAGGAGCTGGGCTCGCCGGAGCACGCGCGGTCGGTCTACCTGCGGGCCCAGAAGCTGGACCCGGACGACGCGCGCATCCCGGTGCAGCTGGCGGTGCTGCAGTACCAGTTCGAGGGCAAGGCCCGCGAGGCGGCCGCCGCGCTGCGCGCGGTGCTCAAGGACGAGGACCGGCTGGAGCGCGAGGTGGCGCTGGACGCCTACGTCCACCTGGCCTCCGCCGAGCGCGGGGCGGGCAACCTGGACGGCGCCGCCGCCGCCGGCTCGAGGGCGCTGACCATCAGCAAGGACGACGCCGCCGCCCACCTGCAGCTGCTGCTGGTGGCGCTGCTGCGCGGGCACCCGGACGAGGCGACCGCCCACCTGCCGTTCCTCCGCGGGCACCTGGACGACCTCGCGCTGGAGCACGTGGTGGCGGGGAAGGTGGCGATGGCGCAGGGCCGCTTCGCCGAGGCCGCGCGCGAGTACGCCGCCGCCGCCGAGCAGGACGAGCGCCGGGTGGACGCCATGCTGGGGGCGGGGGTGGCCTGGGCGCGCGCCAAGAAGAAGAGCGACGCGCTGGCGGCGCTGTTCAAGGCCGTGCAGGCGGACCCGACGCGGTCGGCGCCGCGGCGGCCGGTGACGCGCTTCTGGCTGGCGGACGGGGAGACGCTGGAGGGGCTGGACGGCACGGTGGCCGGCCTCTCCACCGGCCCGGCGGACGTCATGCCCCTGGTCTACGAGGGGCTGATCCGCTTCCACCAGGGCGCGATCGCGGACGCGGACCGCTTCTTCGCGCGGGTGGTGGAGGAGGACCTGAAGAACGCGCTCGCCTTCTCCTTCCGGGCGCTGTGCGCGCTGGACCGGGGCGACAGCGGCAGGGCCCTGGCATTCGCCCAGAAGGCGTCGCTCAACGGCGCGCGGATGGGCGTCTCCCACTACGCCTTCGGGATGGCGCTGGCGGCGCGGGGCGAGGTGGACGAGGCGAAGAAGCAGCTGCGCGACGCCTCCACCTTCTCGCCCAACGTGCTCGCCTCCGAGGTCCGGCTGGCGGAGCTGGAGGCGCGCAAGCCGGGCGAGGTGCAAGCGGCGCGGGACCGGCTGGTGCGCTGCCTGGCGCTGGACCCGTCCTACGTGGCCGCCAAGCGCGCCCTCTACGCGCTGGAGCAGCGGGAGAAGCGCGAGGAGAAGCCGTGACGAGTGGCGCCCGATCCGGCGCGCGCGAACCGGTGCGCGGCCGTGCGCCCCGGCGTCACGAGGGAGTCACCCCGTGAAGGTGATGCTCCTCGGCGGCGGGGCGCGCGAGCACGCGCTGGCGTGGAAGCTGAAGCAGGGCCCGGACCTCACCGCGCTGTTCTGCGCCCCCGGCAACCCCGGCACCGGCGCGCTGGGGGAGAACCTGGCGGTGGACGCCGAGGACCCCAAGGCGGTGGTGGCCGCCGCCCGCGCCCGCGCGGTGGACCTGGTGGTGGTGGGCCCGGAGGCGCCGCTGGTGAAGGGCGTCGCGGACGCGCTGCGCGCCGCGGGCGTCGCCGTCTTCGGCCCCTCCGCGGCGGCGGCGTGCATCGAGGGCTCCAAGGCGTTCGCCAAGGAGGTGATGGCCGCGGCGGGCATCCCCACCGCCTCCCACCGCGTGTTCCGCTCCACCGCGGAGGCCGCGGCGTACGCGCGCACGCAGGGACCGCTGGTGGTGAAGGCGGACGGGCTGGCGGCGGGGAAGGGCGTGGTGGTGGCCCGCACCGGCCTGGAGGCGGCCGAAGCCGTGCACCAGGTGGCCGCCATGGGCCAGGCCGCCTCCGCGCTGGTGCTGGAGGAGCTCCTCGAAGGCGAGGAGGTCTCCGCCATCGCCCTGTGTGACGGCGAGCGCTACCAGCTCTTCCCCGCGGCGCAGGACCACAAGCGCATCTTCGACGGCGACCAGGGCCCCAACACCGGCGGCATGGGGGCCTACGCCCCGGCGCCGTTCCTCGACGGGCGCGGCCTGGACGAGGTGGGGCGGGCGGTGATCGGCCCGGCGCTGCGGGAGATGAAGCGGCGCGGGACGCCGTTCACCGGCGCGCTCTTCGCGGGCCTGATGCTCACCCCGCGCGGCCCGCGGGTGCTGGAGTTCAACTGCCGCTTCGGCGACCCGGAGACGCAGGCGCTGGTGATGCAGCTGGACGAGGACCTGCTCCCGCTCCTCCACGCCGCCGCCCGCGGCGCGCTGCCCGACCGCCCGCTGCGGCTGCGCGCGGGCGCCACCGTGGGCGTGGTGATGGCGGCCTCGGGCTACCCGGGCTCGCCGCGCAAGGGCGACCTGATCGAGGGCATCCCCCAGGCGGAGGCCACCGGCGCGCAGGTGTTCCAGGCGGGCACCAAGGCGCTGGCGGGGCAGCTGGTCACCGCCGGCGGGCGCGTGCTCAGCGTCTGCGCTCACGGGTCCACGGTGGCGACGGCCCGCGAGGCGGCGTACCGGGCGTGCTCGATGATCCGCTTCGAGGGGGCGCAGTACCGGCGCGACATCGGATCGCGGGCGCTGGCGTGAGGGGCCTGCTGCTGCGGTCGGTGGCGCGGGAGCTGCTGGTCCCGCTGTTGGTGTGGGTGGGCGCGCTGTGGGCGCTGCTGTTCACCATGCAGGCGCTCAAGGGGAGCGAGATCCTCCTCGGGTCGGCGGTCACGCCCGGCGACGTGGGGCGACTGCTCCTCTACCTCACGCCCCACTTCCTGGTGATGGCGCTGCCCATCGCCTCGCTGCTGGCCATCCTGCTGGGGCTGGGCCGGCTGGCGGAGGACCGCGAGCTGACCGCGATGCAGGCGCTGGGGGTGGGCCCGGGCAGCGTGCTCGCCGGCGCGCTGGCGATGGCGGCCGGCGTGTCCGGGCTGCTGTGGCTCCTGGCGTGCACCGGCCAGCCGTGGGGGCTCACCGCGCTGCAGGGCATGGTGACGGAGGTGATCAAGAAGAACGTCATCGGCGACGTGAAGGCCGGCGTCTTCTACGAGGACCTCAGCCAGCTCACCCTCTACGCCGAGCAGGTGGGCGCCGCGGACGGAAAGTGGACCAACGTCCTCATCCACGACGACCGCGACCCCGCCTCCCCGGTGCTGGTGCTGGCCCACCAGGGGAAGGTCAGCCCGGCGGCGAAGGGCGAGGCGCTGCGGCTCACGCTGGCCGACGGCCAGGTCCACCGCGCGGACCGCGCCTCCAGCGACTACGCGGTGATCACCTTCGAGCGCGGGGACATCTCCGTCGGGCTGGAGGAGTCCATCACCCGCAAGAACCGCTTCGGCGCGCCCAGCGAGGCGCTCACGCCCTTCGAGGTGCTGGAGCTGGCGAGGGAGGCGGAGTCCAGAGGGGAGGACCCCACCAGCCTCCGGATGGCGTTCCACCGCCGGCTGGGGCAGGCCCTGTCGCCGCTCTCGCTGGCGCTGCTGGCGGCGCCGCTGGCGATGCGAAGGAGACCCGGAGGGAGAGCGCGCGGGTACCTGCTCGCCCTGGCGGGGTACGCCAGCTACTACATCCTCTACCGCTTCTTCGAGCAGATGGCCTTCAAGGGCCACCTGCCGGTCGCCGTCGCCGGGGAGCTGGCGAACGTCATCCTCGGCGGGCTGGGGCTGTGGGCGTTCGCGTCGCTGCTGCGGCAGGGGACCGGCCGCGTCAGGGCGTGACCTTCACCGTCACCACGCCCTTGCCGTTGCCGCCCTTCTCGATGCGGAGGACCTCGATCTTCCGGCCGGCCTGGTCCAGCACCTGGCCCGGCTTCACGCGCTCGTTGCGGAAGGGGCCGGAGAGCGAGAGCTGGCAGGTGAGCTGACCGCCCTCCTCCCAGAAGTTCCCCGCGCCGACGTGGAGGTCTCCGAACATCGCCTGGCCACCCTCGACGATGCTGCGCTCGTTCTGGCTCATGGTGTCACCCGTGGGCGTTGGCGCCGCTTCCCGGGCGCAGGAGAGCCCGAGCAGCAGCGCCGCCGCAATGGAGATCGGTCGAGCGCTCACCGGGTGGCGTTGAAGTCCACGGCGGACATGTACTTGTTGAAGTCCGCGATGGGGAGGACCACGTCGTTGGTCCAGGTGCCCCACGGGTTGCGCAGGGTGACGGTCTGGGCCTGCTTGTCCACGCCGGTCACCATGTACACGTGGTACGAGTGGAGCTGCCCGTTGTCGTAGGGCTGCTTGCCCTTGCCGTTCTCCAGCGAGGTGGCGGTGACCGCGTTCCCGCTCGCCAGGGCCTGGCTGAGCTGGTCCAGCGACACGTCCTTGGCGCTCTTCTCGGAGCTGTCCTTGCCGGTGAGCATGGCCATCGCGTCGCCGGGGTTCCCGCCGTTGCCGATGGCGTTGTACGAGCCCTTGGACTGCGCGAACGCCTTCTCCATCAGCAGCGGCCACAGCTCCTGCTTGGCGCCGTCGGTGTCGCCGGTGGTGCCCGCGAACACCGGGCTGCCGTTCACCATCGGGAAGTCCGGGGTGACGCGGATGTCCTTCGCCTCGTAGTGGTGGCCGAACCAGCCGAAGGGGCCGTCGCCCTTCTTCTCGTAGAGGCGGACGTTGTACGAGCCGTCGCCGTTGTCCTTGATGGCGTTCTGGATCAGCTGCGGGTTCGCCTTGGCGATCTCACCCAGCGAGGACATGAAGTAGCAGTCGCCCAGGTCCTGCTGGTGGATGTCGTTCCACTCGACCACGTTGGAGTCGCCGCTGCCCTGGATGAACGGCGTGCCGTCCAGGTGCTGGTACTGGGCGTTCTTCTCGGAGTCGACGTCGATCTTCGGGTTGCCGTTCGCGCCGCCGCCGCCGGTGGCCTTGGCCTGGACGAACTTGTCATTGGCCGGCTGGGTCGCCGGAGCCGCCGCGTCAGCCTTGGGCGCCGGGGCCGCGGGGGCCTGAGGGGCCGCCGGAGCGGTGGTGGAAGCCTTCGGAGTTGCTGGAGGATTTTGCCGAACAGGAGCGGCGCCGGCATCGGAGACGTTCACGGGGAGACCTCTTGGGGAGAACAGAGTGGGTGCTGCGATGCCGGGGGAGACAGAGGGATGATCGGCGCCTGGTGGCGCGAGTTGTGACCACCCGGCGTCAAGGCGCTTTGCAGGCGCTTCTCAGCGCGTGGGATTGGTGTCCACGTGGTCGATGTACTTGTTGAAGTCCGCGATGGAGAGGACCACGTCCGGCGTCCAGGTGCCCCACGGGTTGCGCAGGGTGACGGTGCCCGCGTTCTTGTCCACGCCGGTCACCATGTACGAGTGGTCCAGGTAGAGCGACGTGCCGGGCCTCACGACCTTCTCGCCCTCGCCGCCGGGCGTGCTCGCCACCACCGCCTTGCCGCTCGCGAGCGCCTGGTCGAGATGGTCGATCGAGAAGTCCTTGCCGGCCTTCTCCTCGCTGTCCTTGCCGGTCAGCATGGACATCGCGTCGCCGGGGTTGCCGCCCTCGATGCCGTGGTAGCTGCCCTTCCACTGCGCGTAGGCCTTCTCCATCAGCGACGGCCACAGCTCCTTCTGCGCGCCGTTGGCGTCGCCCGGGCCCGCGAAGACCTGGTTGCCGTTGGCGTCCACCGGGAAGTCCGGGGTGACGCGGATGTCCTTCGGCTCGTAGTGGTGGCCGAACCACCCGAAGAGGCCGTCGCCCTTCTTCTCGTAGAGGCGGACGGTGTACGAGCCGTCGCCGTTGTCCTTGATCGCGTTCTGGATCAGCTGCGGGTTCTGCTTGGCGACCTCGCCCGCCGAGGCCATGAAGTAGCAGTCGCCCAGGTTGCCCTGCTGGACGTCGTTCCAGTCGGCGGCGTTGGCGTCGCCGGAGCCCTGGATGAAGGGCGTGCCGTCCACGTGGCCGTACTTGGCGTCCTTCACGCGGTCCACGCCGATGTCCGGGTTGCCGCCGCGGGTCTGCGGGGCCGAAGCCTGGCCGAGCTGCCCGGTGAAGTTGAGCGCGTGGAGGGCGACCGGGGCGAGGCGCTGGACGGCGGGCTGGAAGACGTCGTTGAAGCTGGTCTTGCCGGTCTGCGCCTTCGGGGTGGTGTCCGCGGCGGGAGCGGCCGAGGCGGTGGTGGGGTTCGAGGGACGAGACTGGACCGCGCCGGCATTGGCGTTGACGTTCATGGGGAAGCTCCTGGGGCGAGAAAGTGCTGCGGGGATTGCGTCGCCGGGGGAGCGACAGTGAGATAGTCGCCCACCGAGTGGTGCCTGTTGTCGCGCTCAACGAGAAGCCGCTTTCCAGCGCTTCTCACCGCGCGAGGAGAACGAGATGCCCGGGTTCGAGTCGACGTGGCTGGTGAAGCAGCAACTCCACGCCGCTGGGAAAGAGGCCATCTTCAATCTCATCCACGGAGACTTTCATCGCGGGACCGAGTGGACGGACCACGACGGCGCGGCGGGCGATCTCGCGTCCTCCCCATGGCAGGTCCTTCCCCCTGGCGAGTACACGGCCCTGCTCCAGCTCTGGTCGGAGGAGAAGGGGAAGGCGGTGGGCCACCTGATCGCCGAGACGGACGGCGGGACGGTGATCGGCATCGAGCCGGTGGTGACGGCGCCGGAGGACTTCGGCGACTGGCAGCGGGTGGTCCTGGGCTTCAAGCTGAAGGATTCGGCGAAGGTCCGGATCCGGTTCCGCTACGAGGGCGGGACCCCGGTGTGGACCGGGCTGCTCCACCTGACGCGGGGCGGGCGGCGGCCCATCTACATCATCGGCCACAACCGGAACACGCCGAAGCAGGTGGGGGAGTCGATCCGGCTGGGGGCCAACGCCATCGAGGTGGACTTCAGCTACCGCGAC
>DASRBA010000263.1:0-21808 GCA_035637895.1 Myxococcaceae bacterium | reverse complement strand
CTCCGGGATGCGGGTCTTGATGACGACCTGGTCCAGCGGTGAGCGGTCCGCCACGTACCCCGCCAGCCCGACGTCGGTGGAGGGCCGCTGCAGCGACAGCCCCACCGCGCCCTGCGGGTCGGTGTCCACCAGGAGCGTCTTGTGGCCCCGCTTGGCGAGCGCGTACGCCAGGTTGAGCGCCAGCGTGGTCTTGCCGACACCCCCCTTTTGACTCACCACACCTACGACCTTCATGAACCCTTCCTTCGCTTGCGCAGCTGTTCCAGGTTGTGGAGCGCGCGGCGATCGTCAGGACGCTTCAGCAGGTACTCCTCGAAGAGGGTCATCGCCTCGTCGTAGCTCCGCCGCACGTAGGCGCGCGTGGCGCGCTCGAAGAGGGCGTCATAGTCCACGCCAGGCTTGGAGGAAACTTGCGGGCCGGCCGCGGGGGGCGGCGGGACGGGCGTGGGTATGACCGCCACCGGGGCGGCCTGCGGCGCGGGAGCGGCGGGCGCCATGGTCGCCGGCATGGCCCCGGCAGCCACCAGCGCGGCCAGCTGGAACATCGGCTGCGTCTGCTCCTTCGGGTCGCGGCCCAGGTAGTCGGCGTCGATGTCGCCCGTGTCGTCCCAGGGCTGCTGGCCGCCGGTGGTGTCGATCGGCACGATCTGCGCCGGCGTGGAGAAGTTGCCCAGCGCCTCCGCCACCATCGGCGGCGTGACCTCCTGGAACCGGATCGGCGCGCGCTTGGCGGCCGGCGCCGGAGGCGGAGCAGGTGGCGGCGTCACCAGCTCGCCCACGGGCTCGAAGCGCAGCTCCTCGGGCTCGGGCTCCGGCATGGGAGGCGGCGGGACCGGCGCGCGGGCGTGCTGCGCCGGCGGGCGGCCGCGGTTGGCGACCACGGGGGTGGGGATGGGCGTGGACTCCTTGCCGGAGCGCGCCACGATGCCCTTCTCCAGGAACGTGGCCAGGGCGCGGTAGGTGGCGAACCTCCCGTGCGGCGACGCGTCCACGACGTCGCCGAAGGTGGCGATGCCGTCCACCAGCGCGAGCACCCCGCGCTCCTCGAAGGAGAGGGACAGCGAGGAGAGCGCGGCGTCCGGGATGGTGCACCGCACCACGATGTCCAGGCTGCCCACCGCCTCCGCGTACTTGAGGGTGAGCTTGTCCTTCAGCAGCCGGACGCTGCGGGAGATGGTGGGGTCATCCGGCGCCTGCTGGCGGGCCCGCAGCAGCATGTCCAGCGCTTCCTCGTACCGCCGCTCCTTCAGCAGCCGCGTGAGCTTGTTGCGGTCCAGCGAGGGGCGGCTGGCGCCGTTGCCCGGTGTTCCATTCTTGGGAGGCAACGGCTCTTCCTCCTCCTCCTGGGCGAGGCGGCTGTCCACCACGTGCAGACCCGAAACGCGCTTCATACGTGCACCTGCGACCAGCGACCGGCGCTCGAAAAATCGTCGTTTCAGCCCGGACGGGGGAAAATCACCATACAGCGATCCCCTCGGGGTGATCCACTTGGGACAGTTGACAACCGCACTCCGGATATTCCGGGAGCGTCGGGTGTCGGACAAACTTCCGGATCAGGGCCGCCCGAGGGCGCGGAGGAGCTGCGCGCGGGACGCCGCCAGCCGCTGGTCGGCCTGCACCTGCTGGGCGAGCGCGGACGTGAGCGCGACCTGCGCGTCGCCCAGCTCGATGATGCTGCCCACGCCCGCCTGGTAGCGCCCCTCCGCGAGCTTGAGCCGCTCGCGCGCGTTGACCACCGCGTCCGCGGAGGCGGTGAGCGCGGCCTTGGAGGCGCGGACCGCCAGCCGGGCCTGCTCCACGTCCAGCCGGACCGACTGGCGGAGCTGGTCCAGCTGGGCGCGGAGCGAATCCAGCTGGGCGCTCGCCTCGCGCACCGCCGCGCTGGTGCGGCCCCCCTCGAAGAAGGACCACGTCAGGTTGGGGCCCACGCTCCAGTTGAGGTCCAGGGCGTTGAGCTGGGACCCGCCCGTGCCGGCGCTGGCGCCGACGCCGAGCGTGGGCCAGTACCCGCCCGACGTGGCGGACACGGTGAGCTCCTGGGCGCGGATCTGCTGCTCCAGCGCGGCCACCTCGGGGCGGGCGGGGAGCGCGGTCTTCAGCAGCTCGTCGGTGGTGCCGTCCTCGCCCTCCACCGCGGGGGCCTGCTCGTCCGCCACCTCGTAGTCGATGGAGCCCTCCACGCCCATCGCCTGGTTGAGCTGGGCGCGCGCCAGGTCGTACGCGTTCTCCGCGTTGACCAGCAGCACGCGGGCGTTGGCCAGGTCGGTCTTCGCCTGGGCGAGGTCGATCTCCGGGCGGGTGCCCACGCGGACGAAGCCCTGGATCTGCTGGAGGTGGCGGTCCTGGTTGCTCAGCGTGTCGCGCGCCACGCCCACCAGCGCCTTGTTGGCGTGGGCGGTGGAGAAGATGTTGCGGACGTTGAAGGCGGCCCCCAGCTTCGCCGAGTCCTCGCTGCGCGCCGCCGAATCGGCGCCGGCGCCGGCCGCCTGCCACCGGTTCCACGTCTGGCCGAAGTCCCAGACCAGCTGGTTGGCGGAGACCGTCGCGCTGTAGGAGCTGCCCGGCCCGGCCGCCGCGCCCCCGAAGCTGCTGGTGCCGTAGTCGTAGCCGGCGCTCAGCCGGAGCTGGGGGAGGAGCCCGGCGCGCGCCTGGTCCGCGCGGGCCTGCGCGGCGGTCGTGGAGGCGGCCGCCTGGCGCAGCTGCGGCTGGCGCTCCGCCGCCGTCTTCAGCGCCTGGTCCAGGGTGAGGACCCGGGGCGCGGGGTCCGCCGCCAGCGCCGCCATCACCAGCACGAGACCGATGCCGCTCATTCGAACCTCAGCGCTTCGATGGGGTCCAGCCGGGACGCCTTCAGCGCCGGGTAGAGCCCGAAGACCACGCCCACCAGCCCGCTGAACGCGACCGAGACGACCACGATGTCCATCCGGATCAGCACCGGCCACCCCAGCGAGTCCGCCAGCCACCGCGCCACCCCGATGCCGATGCCGACGCCGATCAGCCCGCCGGCGGCGGAGAGCGACAGCGCCTCCACCAGGAACTGGAGCGCCACGTGGCGGGGCTTGGCGCCCACCGCCATCCGCAGGCCGATCTCGCGGGTCCGCTCGGTCACGCTGACCAGCATGATGTTCATGATGCCGATGCCGCCCACCGCCAGGGACACCGCGGCGATGGCGGCGAGCAGGCTGGTGAACGTCTTGGTGCTCTCCTCCTGCGAGGAGGCCAGCTCGGTGAGGTTGCGGATGGAGAAGTCGTCGTCCGCGCCGGGCGGGGTGTGGTGCCGGTCGCGCAGCAGGTCGGTGATCTGCCGCTGCGCGCGCGCGGTCTGGCCGGGCTGGGCGCCCACCATCAGCGATCCGCCGACGAACTTCTGCAGGCCGCCCTGGATCTTCGCCTGGAAGGTGGTCTGGGGGACGAACACGCCGTCGTCGTAGTCCTGCCCGGTGGGGGACTGGCCCTTCTTGGCCAGCACGCCCACCACCACGAAGGGGATGTTCTTCACCCGCACCGAGCGCCCGGTGGGGTCGATGCCCGGACCGAACAGCTTGTCCGACACCGTGGCGCCCAGGACGATCACCTTGTTGGCGCCCTCCACGTCCGACTCGGAGAAGAGCGAGCCCTGCGCGGTGGGCCACGAGCGGATGGAGAAGTAGGCCGGCGAGGTGCCGGTGACGCTGGTGGTCCAGTTCATGTCCTCCGCCAGCACCTGGGCGTTGCTGCGCAGGGTGGCCGCCGCCGCGCGCACCGACGACAGCTCGGTCTGCATGGCGCGCACGTCGTCCCAGGTGAGCGTGGGCATGGAGCCGAACCCGCCGAACGACCCGCCGCGGCTGGTGGAGCCGGGGAGGACGATGAGCAGGTCCGACCCCATGGAGGCGAAGGCGTCCTGCACCCGCTGCTTGGCGCCCTCCCCCAGCGCCACCATGGCGATGACCGCGCCCACGCCGATGATGACGCCCAGCACGGTGAGGAAGGAGCGCATCTTGTTGCGCAACAGCGCGCGCCCGGCGACGCGGCTGGTCTGAAGCCAGTTCATGGGGAAGCCTCCTGCGCGGCCGGGGGCGGCACCGCGGCCACCGGCGTCTGGCGCTGGTCGGAGAGGACCTTTCCGTCCCGCATCGTCACCACCCGCGCCGCGTAGGTGGCGATGTCCGTCTCGTGGGTGACCAGCACGATGGTCATCCCCGAGCGGCCCAGCTCCTGGAAGAGTGCCATGATCTCCAGCGAGGTGCGGGAGTCGAGGTTGCCGGTGGGCTCGTCCGCGAGGATGAGCTTGGGCGAATTCACCAGCGCGCGGGCGATGGCGACCCGCTGCTGCTGCCCGCCGGAGAGCTGGTTGGGGTGGTGGTCCAGCCGCTCGCCCAGCCCCACCTTCACCAACGCGTCCCTGGCGCGCCGGTAGCGCTCCTTGGAGGTGTAGCCGCCGTACACCATGGGCAGCTCCGCGTTCTCCAGGGCGCTGGTGCGCGAGAGCAGGTTGAAGCTCTGGAAGACGAAGCCCAGGGTCTTGTTGCGGACCTCGGCGAGCTGGTTGCGGTCGAGCCGCGAGACCTCCCGCCCCGCCAGCCGGTACGCCCCGGTGGTGGGCCGGTCCAGGCAGCCCAGGATGTTCATCAGCGTCGACTTGCCGGAGCCGGACGAGCCCATGACGGCCACGAACTCGCCCTCGTCGACGGAGAGCGACACCCCGCGCAGGGCGTGCACGTCCACGTCGCCCATCCGGTACGTCTTGGTCACCTGCTCCAGCTCGAGGAGGGCCATGGCGTCACCCTCTAGAAGACGCGGCCGAAGCCGCCGCCGCGTCCGCCGCTCCCCGGAGGACCGCCCTGCTGGGGTGGAGGTTGGGCGCCGCCGGTGGCGTCGGTGACGACCGTGTCGCCCTCGTGGAGGTCGCCCTCCACCACCTCGGTGAAGGAGCCGTCGGTCAGGCCGACGCGGATGGAGACCGGGGCGGGCTCGCCGCCGCGCATCGCCCAGAGGGTCCGCCGGTCCGCGGCGTCGAGGCCGCGCGGGAAGCCGCCACCGCCGGTGCCGGACGCCATGGGACCCCCGCCGCCGTTCGCCGTCCCGCCGGAGGGATTCTGACCGGAGGCACTCGGGCCGCCGCTGGAGGCGCTCTCCCCGCCGCCCTCGCGCTGGCGCCGCCCCCACCCGCCATCGCCCGGGCCGCCGCTGCCTCCGTCCCGCCTCCCTCGGCTCCCACCACTCGAACCGCCGCCCTCCCGCAGCTTGGCGTACAGCTCCTGCGGCGGGCGGAAGCGCACCGCGGCGTTGGGGACGCGGAGGACGTCGTCGTGCTCGGCGGAGACGAAGGTGACGTTGGCGGTCATCCCCGGCCGCAGCTTCTGGTCGGGGTTGGCCACGTCGATGACCGCGTCGTACGTCACCACGTTCTGCACCGTCTGCGGCGCGTTGCGGATCTGCCGCACGGTCCCGGTGAACCGCTCGGTGGGGAAGGCATCCACCAGGAAGGTCGCGGTCATCCCCGGCTGGAGCTTGCCCACGTCCGCCTCCGCCACCGAGGTGTCCACCTGCATCTTCGACAGGTCCTCGGCGATGACGAACAGGGTGGGCGCCTGGAGCGCGGCGGCCACCGTCTGCCCCACGTCCACCGAGCGCGAGATGATCGTCCCGTTGATGGGCGAGACGATGTTGGTGAACTCCAGGTTCACCTTCGCCTGGTTGAGCGCCGCCTTCGCCTGGGCCAGGTGGCCTTCGGACACGCTCACGCCCGCCTTGGCGGCGTTGGCGTTGGCGAGCGCGGTCTCCAGGTCCGCCTCCGCCACCAGCTTCTGCTCCGCCAGGGTCTTGGTGCGCTCGTACTGGCGCTGCGCGTCCCCCGCCTGCACGGTGGCCTTGGTGAGCTCGCCCTGCGCGGCCATCGCGTTGGCCTTGGCCTGCTCCAGCGCGGCCTCGAAGAGCTGGGGGTCGATCTTGGCGATGACGTCGCCCTTCTTCACGGGCGAGTTGTAGTCGACGAGGAGCTGGGCGATGCGGCCGGACACCTGGCTCCCCACCTGGACGGTGACCAGCGCGGAGAGCGTCCCGGTGGCGGTGACGCGGGCGACGATCCGGCCTCGGTCCACCTGGGCCGTCTCGAACTTCAGCTCCGACGTCTTCTTGCCACACCCGGCGGCGGCCAGGAGCACCGCCGCGAGGACCGTGCGCCCCCAGGTGGATGTCATGTCACTCCGATTCATAGTGGAGAACCCCTGGAGATGGGGGAAGGTTAAACGTTGGGACGCGAATGACTGCCCACTTCTTCAAAGACGCGGGCGACGCCCGCCGGTGGTTCGAGAAGCACGGCGCTCGGGAGAGCGAGCTGCTGGTCGGCTTCTGGAAGGTCTCTGCGGGGAAGCCGGGGGCCCGTTATCAAGAGGTGCTGGACGCGGCGCTCTGCGTGGGGTGGATCGACGGCCTCCGCAAGAACCGCGACGCGGAGAGCTGGACCATCCGCTTCTCGCCGCGCAAGCCGGGGAGCATCTGGAGCGGGGTGAACATCAAGCGCGCGGGCGAGCTGATCGCCGGGGGCCGGATGAAGCCCGCGGGCCTGAAGGCCTTCGAGGCGCGCGACGAGAAGAAGTCCCGCTCCGTGTACGAGGCGTACAAGACCACGCCGCTGGGGAAGGCGGAGGAGCACCAGCTCCGGGCGAACGGGAAGGCGTGGGCGTACTGGGAGGCGGTGCGCCCGTCGTACCGCAAGTCCGCCAGCCACTGGGTGATGACCGCCAAGAAGGAGGAGACGCGGCGGCGGCGCCTGGAGCAGCTCGTCGCCTGCTGCGAGAAGGAGGAGTGGCTGCCCCAGTACCGCTGGGCGAAGAAGTGACTCACCCCTTCGCCTGGTCCAGCGCCGCGCGCACCGCCCGCAGGAGCGCCTCCCCGGTGAACGGCTTCTGCAGGTACGCCGCGCCGGACTGGAACAAGCCCTGGTGGACGAGCGCGCCGCCGGTGTACCCGGAGAGGTAGAGCACCGGCAGTCCGGGCCGCTCCTTCACCAGGGCGTCCGCCAGCGCCGCGCCGGTCATCTGCGGCATCACCACGTCCGTCACCAGCAGGTCCACCGCTGCGGCGTGCCCGCGCGCGACCGCCAGCGCCTCCTCCGGCGTGGCCGCCTCCAGCACGGTGTAGCCGGACCCGCCGAGCGCGCGCACCACCGCGGCGCGCACCGCCTGCTCGTCCTCGGCCACCAGCAGCGTCTCCGTGCCGGTGAGCGCGCGCGCCGCCAGCGCCGGGCCCTCCCTCGCCCCTCCCGCGGCCGCGCGCGGGATGTAGATCCGGAAGGTCGTCCCGCGGCCCTCGGCGCTGTACAGCTGCAGGTCGCCCTTCGCCTGCCGGACGATCTGGTGGACGGTGGACAGCCCCAGGCCGGTGCCTTCGCCCTTGGTGGTGAAGAAGGGCTCGAAGATGCGGGCCTGCGTCCCGGGGCTCATCCCCGCGCCGGTGTCGGTGACGGCCAACATCACGTATGGCCCGGGCGGGGCCTGCAGGATCCCCACCGGCTGGTCCACGTCCACGTCCTGCGTCTCCACCGTCAGCTTGCCGCCCTCCGGCATGGCCTCGCGCGCGTTGACCACCAGGTTGAGCAGCACCTGCTCCAGGTTCCCGCGGTCGGCGAACACCCGCGGCGTGAGGGCGTTGGCGAGGACCCGGAGGTCCACGTCCTCGCCGATCAGCCGGTGGAGCATCTTCTCCATCCCGCCGATCACCTCGTTCAGGTCCAACAGCTGGGGCTGGAAGACGTGGCGGCGGCTGAGGGCGAGGAGCTGGCGGGTGAGGGCGGAGGCGCGCTCGGCGGCCTTGAGCACCTCCTCCAGGTCGGAGGCGCTGGGGTGCTCCGGGCCCAGGTCCTCCTGCACGAAGCGCCCGAAGTTCAGCATCACCGTGAGCAGGTTGTTGAAGTCGTGCGCCACGCCGCCGGCGAGCTGCCCCACCGCCTCCATCTTCTGCGACTGGCGGAACTGGGACTCCAGGTCGCGCCGCTCGGAGACGTCCTGCCAGATCCCCAGCCGCGTCCCGTCCGGCTGGCGCCGCGACTCGTCCCGGATCCAGATGACGGCGCCGGACCGCCGGCGCATCCGGTACTCCAGCGTGAGCGGCTCGCCGCTGGTGGCGGCCTGCGCCCACTGCTCCAGCGCGCGCTCGGCGTCCACGGGCTCCATCCGCCGCTCCCACAGCCCGGGGTCCGCCGTCCACTCCTCCGGGGAGAAGCCGAGCAGCGGCCGGATCTGCGGGCTCACGTACGCCATCCGCAGCGGCAGGGAGGAGGGCGCCACGTAGGTGACCGCGGGGATGTGCTCCACCAGGGCGCGGAACCGCACCTCGGCCTGGGCGAGCTCGTGGCCGCGCTGCTCGACCTTCGCCTCCAGGATGTTGGTCAGCCGCCGCAGCTCCGCGTTGGCCTCGCGGTACCCGCGCAGCGCCATCTCGTACGGGGCCAGCACCTCGACCATCAGCGACAGCGCCGCCTGGAGCCGATCCGCGCTCAGCCCACCGGCCGCCTCCTTCTGTACCGCGGCCCGCAACAGCCCGGCCAGCTCCACCACCCCCACGGTGCTCCCCAGCGCCGCCCGCCCCACCGCGTAGGCGAACTCCTGGGTGTGCGCGGCGTCGCCGGCGAGCGCGGCGCGCACCACCGCCTCCAGGTCGGTCAGCAGGGTGGTGGCGGAGATGCGCGCGCTCACGGGCCGCTCCCCATCCAGCGGGCCACCAGCACCAGCGCGTCGTCGGTCTCCTTCGCGTGGCGGTCCAGCAGGTGCGGCGCCAGGAGGTCCGGCGGGCGCGCGTCGCACGACCGGGCGGCGTCGTCGCCCACGCCGTCGGTGGCCAGCACCAGCGTGTCGCCGCGCCGCAGCGCCAGCCCTCCAGGGCGGATGGGCGGCATGGCCCCGCCCACCACGCCGCCCCGCATCAGGAGGCGCTCGTGGCCGGAGTCCTGGGGCAGCCCGAGCGAGGCGCGGACCACGAAGCCCTCCACGTTGCCCACGCCCGCCCACGACAGGTTCCCGTCCGGCTCCACCAGCGCGGCGCTCATCGCCACCCCGCGCTCCTTCCGCTGCGAGGCGTGGCACGCCTGGAACAGCGCCTCCAGGTCTCCCTTCGTCGCGGAGAGCGCGGCGCAGGCGGCCCGGGCCGCGGCGGCGGCCTCCGGCCCGTGGCCCAGCCCGTCCACCACCGCCACCAGCACGTCGCCGCCGCGGTCCAGCACCAGCGCGGCGTCGCCGCTCTCCACCTGCCCGGGCAAGGGCCGCCCCGCCACGGCCCACGCCAGCGCGCCGGCGCGGGCGTTCACGGGACCCACTTCCGCATCACCACCGTGGTGCCGACGCCCAGCTTCGACGAGATGGAGAAGTCGTCCATCAGGCGCTTGGCGCCCGGCAGCCCCAGCCCCAACCCGCCGCCGGTGGAGTAGCCGTCGCGCATGGCCAGCTCCAGGTCCTTGATCCCCGGGCCGTGGTCCTCCGCCTGGATCTCCAGGCCGGGGCGCGGCGCCTGGAGGACGCGGAAGTGCATCGTCCCGCCGCGCGCGTACTCCAGCATGTTGCGGGCGATCTCCGAGATGGCGGTGGCGATCAGCACCGTGTCGCCGTCGCCGAAGCCCAGCCGCCCCGCGAGCGCCTTGCCGGTCTGGCGGGCGGTGAGGATGTCCGCCTCCATCCGGACGCTGACGTCCTCCTCACCGACCATCGCCGCTCCGGGACGCGCGCCTGCGCAGGTAGGCCAGCCCGTCGTCCACGTCCAGCGCGGTGCCGCTGCTGCGGAGCTTGAGGCCCAGCTGCGCCATGGCGAACGCCACCCCGGGCTGCAGCCCCACCACCACCGTCCGCGCGCCGCGGAGCCGGAGCATCTTCGACAGCCCGTCGAGCAGCCGGGTGGCGTAGGAGTCGAGGACGTCCATCTCGCCCACGTCCACCAGCACGCCGCGGGCGCGGTGCTCACCCACCATCTTGAGCACCCGGTCGCGCAGCTCGCGCCAGCCGGAGTCGGTGAGCGAGGGCGGCAGCGACGCCAGCAGGAACTGCTCCAGCTTGAGGACGCGGGCGGTCACGGCCGCTCCTCCGCGTCCCCTCCGCCCGCCTCGGCCGGGGGCTCCGGCAGCGCGCCGGACGCCAGCCAGCGGTCGCCGTCCTCCAGCGCGGTCTGCAGGTCCACCACCGTGTGTACCCCGGGCAGGTCCGTCCCCAGCGCCACCAGCGCCTGGGCGATCTCCGGGGAGACGCCGGAGAGGACGACCCTGGCGCCCATCAGCCGCGCCGCCTCGCAGGCCTGCGCCAGATGGTTGGCCACCTTGCTGTCCACCACCGGCACCCCGGTGATGTCCATCACCACCAGCCGCGCCCGGCGCTGGCGGATCGCCCCCAGCAGCGACTGGGTGAGGTGGCGGGCGCGCCGCGTGTCCACCAGCCCGATGACGGGGATGATCAGCTGGCGGTCGCGGACCTGGAGCACCGGCGTGGACAGCTCGCGGATCGCCGCCTGCTGCTGCTGGATGGTGTGCTCCTTGGTCTCCAGGTACGCCTCGCTGATCTCCCGCATGCTGAGGTCCAGCCAGCGGTCCATGGCGCGCGTCAGCCGCAGGAGCATCGCGGCCGGCAGGTCCGTGCCGGCGAGCTCCGCGTGGACCGACTGGCGGAAGATGGACAGCACGTGGAACCAGGTCTCGAAGCTGAGCCCGGCCTTGGCGTAGGTGGTGCCCTGGGCCCGCGACCGCTCCAGGTATGCTGCCCACTGCCCGTCCACCAGCGCGGCGCGCTGCGACTCCAGGCTGGCGGCCTCGTCGGCCTTCCGCTTCTCCGGAGGGACCGCCGCCATCGCCGCCGCCAGCTCCGGGATCTGGCTCAGTGCCTCCAGCGACGACCTGGCGAGCGACTCCCGCCTCGCCGAGTAGAATTCCCAGAAGTCCCGGAACTCGGCTTGCTGCTCGGCGGTGAACCGTGGGGGTGCGGCAGTCTCCGTGGCCATGGCGTGTGCGATGGAAGCACAGGGGCTGGGAGACTCGCCACGCCATTCCCCGGTTTCCAGGGTTCACCACATTGGCGGCGCTGGTCGCACCGAAACCGGCCACGTGGCTGAACCGTAGTGGAATTGGCGACGCCCCAGCAGGTGATCGGGAATAAGGTGCGCGCCGCTCGCGGGTCCCCGCGGGCAGACCGTCACCGTCCGGTGACGCCACACACGGAGCAAGACACAGATGAAGAACTGGAAGAGCGCGGTGATGGCTTCTGCAGTCGCGGCGATGTTCGTTGCCCAGGCGGCTCACGCCGGCGACAAGGCCGCACCTGCGAAGGCCGCGGCCAAGGGCGTGAAGTGTGCCGGCATCAACTCCTGCAAGGGCAAGAGCGCTTGCAAGGGCGCGGACAACGACTGCAAGGGCAAGAACGGCTGCAAGGGCAAGGGCTGGACGATGGCCAAGTCCGAGAAGGCCTGCACCGACAAGAAGGGCACCGTCGTGACCGAGGCCGCGCCCGAGGGCGAGGCCAAGCCCGAGACCAAGTAGCGCCTCTCCCGCCGGGCCCCTCGGCTCTTGAACGAGTCGAGGGGCCCGTGCATTTTCCGGCGACCCCATGAGCTTCACGCGCGTCGACCTCGGGCACGGCATCGGGCTGCGCTCGCGCCACTACCCCCAGTACCTGGAGGGCGGCGTGCGCACCGCGTGGGTGGAGGCGATCAGCGAGAACTTCATGGCGATGGGCGGCCGTCCCCTGGCGGTGCTGGAGCGGGCGCGCGCCGAGCACCCGGTGGCGCTGCACGGGGTGTCGCTCTCCATCGGCTCCACCGACCCGCTGGACCCGAGGTACCTGAAGGACCTGCGCGCGCTGGCCGGGCGCATCCAGCCGGCCATCGTCTCCGATCACCTGTGCTGGGGCAGTCACCGCGGCCGCTACATCCACGACCTGCTGCCCATGCCGTACACGGAGGAGGCGGTGGCGCACGTGGCCTCGCGCGTGGCGCAGGTGCAGGAGGCTCTGGGGCGGCAGATCCTCCTGGAGAACGTGTCCAGCTACCTCACCTACGCGGCGGACGCGCTGACCGAGTGGGACTTCCTGTCGGAGATCGCGCGCCGCGCGGACTGCGGGATCCTCCTCGACGTGAACAACATCTACGTGAGCGCGAAGAACCACGGGTTCGACCCCATGAAGTACCTGGAGGGCGTGCCGGTGGATCGGGTGGGCCAGTTCCACCTCGCCGGCCACAGCGACCGCGGCGCGTACCTGTTCGACACCCACGACGGGCCGGTCTGCGCGGACGTGTGGAAGCTCTACGAGGCCGCGGTGAAGCGGTTCGGCGCGGTGGCGTGTTTGATCGAGTGGGACGAGGGCGTGCCGGAGCTGGACGTGCTGCTGGACGAGAGCCGGCGCGCGGCGGAGCACGAGGCGAAGGCGAAGGGGACGCCGCAACGGGCGAAGACGAGGCGCGCGTCGTGAGCAGCCCCGCGACGTTGCGCGAGATCCAGCGGGACGTCTTCCGCGCCCTGGAGAAGGGCACCCCGAGCGACAAAACCGCTGCGCGACACGTGCGCGGCGCCAGGCCACTGGGGCCCGGAGCGCGGCTGCGCATCTACAGCGACCAGTACCCGCTGCGCCTGCACGACGCGCTCTACGAGGACCACCCGAACCTGGTGAAGCTCCTGGGCGACCGGAAGTTCTTCGCCATGGCCGCCGCGTACGGCCGGGCCAAAGGGTCGCGTCACTATTCGCTGGGCGCGTTCGGCGCCGGGCTGTCGCGCTGGCTGGCCGGAAAGCCGCGCGGCCTCACCCGCCCGGACCTCTCGGACCTCGCCGCCTTCGAGTGGGCGCTCACCCAGTCCTTCCTCGCCGAGGACGCCGGCGCGCCGGTGACGTTCGAGGCGATCGCCGCGCTTGGCCCGGAGCGCTTCGGGGCGGCCACCCTGCGCCTCGCGCCTTCCGTCCGCCTGGTGCCGCTGCGGCACGACGCGGTCTCGCTGGTCGAGGCGCTGGAGGCGGGGAAGCCGGCGCCGAAGCCCGTCCCGCGGAAGAGCGTCCGGCTGGTGTGGCGGAACGGGATGGAGGTCTTCCACCTCGCCGCCTCCCCGCGCGACGTCCGGGCGCTGAAGCGGGTGCGACAGGGGCGGCCGCTGGCGGAGGTGTGCGCCGCCTACGGCACCAGCCCGGAGGCGGCGTTCGACGCCCTCGCGCTGTGGGCGCGGGAACAGATGCTGCGCGATCTGCAGCCGCTTCCGTGACCTGGCGCGCCGTCGCGCGTAGAGAGAGGGATCGGAGGAGGGGATTTCGACATGGCGACCCTGAGAGATCGCGCGCTGCTGGTGCATCGCTTCGTGGTGGACACGGTGCGACACCTGGACTGGCTCCCGTCGCTGCTGGCGCGGGTGACGCTGGGGGTGGTCTTCATCCAGAGCGGCTGGGGGAAGCTGCACAACCTGCCGAAGGTGATCGCCTTCTTCACCGAGCTGGGCCTGCCTCGACCCGACCTGCAGGCGCCCTTCGTGGCGGGGACGGAATTCGTCTGCGGCTGGCTGGTGCTGCTGGGGTTGTTCGCGCGGATCGCCTCGGTGCCGCTGGTGGTGACCATGCTGGTGGCCACCGTCACCGCCAAGGCGGACGAGCTGAAGCACTACGGCGACCTGTTCGGCTTCACCGAGTGGACGTACCTGGCGCTGGCGGTGGTGGTCATCGTCCAGGGCGCGGGCGCGACCTCGCTGGACGCGCTGCTGGCGCGGGTGCTGGGCCTCTCGGCCAGCTCGCCCGCGGAGGAGAAGCGCTACACCGTGCTGTTCGGGCGCGGGCTCGCCGCCGGCTTCGCCGCCGCCATGGTCATCGTCACCGCGTGGTGGTTCGGCGCCCGCCACAACCCGTGCGACCAGGTGAAGGACGCGCGCTTCGCGGAGATCGTGAAGACGTCGAACGGCGAGGACGAGGACGCCGCGGACGAGGCCAAGGGCACCTGCAAGAAGATCCTCGGGTGGCAGAAGGAGGGGAAGGACCCGGCCGCGGAGCTCAAGAAGGAGGAGTCCTCCGGGGATGAGGGGGGCGAGGGCGGCGAGGACCAGAAGCCCGAGTAGCCCTCATATCGTGATGATCTCCTCCCAGGCCTCGGGCGCCGTCCCGTGGACGATGGCGCCGCCGAGCCTTCCAGTAGTGAAAACCGCGCTGGCTTCGGGGCCCAGTCTCCTGGCCAGCGCCATCCGTGGCAGGCGCTGAGCGCGAACAAAAGCATCGGGATGGCGATGAGCTTGCCCATGGAGCTTGGTATCACGAGGTCCCTCGACAGGAGGAATCCACATGCAGAAGTGCCTCTCGCGCGCGCTGATCGCCGCGTCCGTCCTCGCCGCCGCCACCGCGGCCGCCGAGGTGAAGACCAAGGAAGTCACCTATACGCAGGGCAAGACCACCCTCCAGGGCTTCTTCGCCTGGGACGACGCGGTGAAGGGGAAGCGGCCCGGCGTGCTGGTCATCCACGAGTGGTGGGGCCACAACCAGCACGCGCGGAACCAGGCCATCCGGCTGGCGCAGGCGGGCTACGTGGGCTTCGCGCTGGACATGTACGGCCAGGGCAAGGTGGCCGAGCACCCCAAGGACGCCACGGCCATGTCCGGCGAGCTGATGAAAGACCCGGCGACGGTCAAGGCCCGCTTCGACGCCGCGCTGGCGGAGCTGAAGAAGGACCCGCACGTGGACCCGGCGAAGATCGGCGTGGTCGGCTACTGCATGGGCGGCAGCATCGCGCTGCAGATGGCGCGCGAGGGCGAGCACCTGCAGGCCGTCGCCACCTTTCACGCCGGCCTCTCCGCCCCGGCGACGCCCGCCGCCAAGGGCGCCGTCAAGCCGCGCATCCTGGTGAACACCGGTGGCGCCGACTCGTTCGTGCCGCCGGCCGCGGTGGACGCGTTCAAGAAGGAGATGGCGGACGCGGGCGCGAAGGTGGAGGTGATCTCGTATCCAGGGGCCAAGCACGGCTTCACCAACCCGGACGCCGGCAAGCACGGGATGGATGCGCTCGCCTACGACGCCGCCGCGGACAAGGCGTCCTGGGAGGCGTCGATGAAGATGTTCAAGGAGGCGTTCGGGTCGTAACGGCCTTGCGCAGCGCGGCCTCGGGGGCGGCGTCGTCGAATTCGGCGCCGTCGTCCCCGCTCCGCACGCCGAGCGACTTCCACATCGCCTCCAGGTTGGTGCGCGTCCGCCGGGTGCCCAGCGCGCGGTAGAGCGGTTCGGCGGCGGCGAACCCGGCGCCCTTGTCCAGCGCCGCGAGCACCTTCTCCACCGGCCAGCTGTCGGAGATGTTGCCGCCCTGCGCGTTCAGCGCGCGCAGGGCCTCCCGCAGCGAGCGTTCGCCCTTGGTGTGGCGGCGGATCTCCAGGTCCAGCTTCAGCCAGAAGAGCGCGCCGCCCCAGTAGGTCGGCCCCCAGCGGGGCGCGTCGTCCAGCCCGTCCTCTCCGGCGCGCAGCTCGGCCTTGGGCAGGTTCTCCACCAGGTCGCCCCACACCTCCTCCGGCGGGAGGGCGCCGGCGCGGGCGCGCACGATCGGCTCCAGGTACGTGGCCAGTCCTTCTTCCATCCAGTGGTGGCGGTAGGCGAGCGAGGGGAGCGAGGTGTGGACCAGCTCGTGGACCAGCACCCAGCTCTTGCGCAGGTCCTCGGCGTCGGCGTCCGACGGGATGCCGAGCAGCGTGGTGGCGCCGCCGCCGCCCAGCGTCTTGCCGAAGCCGCGGTCGCCCGGGACGAGGAGGATGAGCGCGCTGGGGACGGGGAGCTTGCCGAAGTAATCGCAGACTTGGCGCGCGCCGGTGGTCGCCCACTCCAGCAGCTCCTCGTCGGAGACGCCGCGGCGGCCGGGCGCGATGGCGATCTGGATCTCCGCGGCGCAGGCGGACCGGGTGGTCACCTTGATCGGTCCCAGCGCGCTGTAGGGCGCCATGGAGATCCGGTCCGCCGGTCCCTCCCAGGTGTCGAGGTCGCCGGTGGACGGAAGCCCGGTGGCGAAGCGCACGCCCTCGCGCGACCGGACGCGGAGGCGGTAGCGCGCGTCGGGAGGCTGATCGCCGGGGGGACGGAGGAGCCACGCGCCGGGGGAGGATTCGATGATCGCGCCGTACTCGGCCACCTCGTCCGGATTATCCAGGCGAGAGGCTGCGGCGCGGAGCTGGAACTTGTAGCGGACGCGGCAGCCTTTCGCGCAGCCGGGGAGCTCCCACGTTCCTCCATTCCCCTTCAGCGGGGTGGTCTTCTCGCCGTCCACCCGCTGCACGTCGTGGACGAAGGGCGTGGACGGGTCGTCAGTCTCCAGGCGGGAGGCGGAGGTGAACGAGGCCTCCACCGAGAGCTCCGAGAGGTCGTTGCTGGGGGAGACGTCGTAGGACCACATCGGGGGCGCGGCGGCGAGCAGCGCGAGGGCGAGCAGCGTCGACATGCCAGGGTCTTAACCGGCGTCCGCGTGGCAGACATGGCTTGTTTCGCGGATGCTCCGGGCGTGCCGCGACTGGCCCTCTGCGTGGTGGTCTGTGCCCTGGCCGGCTGCCCGGTCGGGTGTCCGAAGGGGAATCCCCAGACGCTCTATGTGGGCCCACTCGAGGAGATCCACCTGGAGAAGACGGGGCCGTACACCTTCCGCGCCATTCCGCCGCTTCGCCATAAGTGGCCGGGGAATGAAGGCGTCTACTTCTTGTACGTCGACGACGACATCTGGGTTCCCGGCTGCATCGACTACGACCCCGCCACGGCGACGTTCACCATCGCCAAGAAGTGCTACCCCGAAGGGGTGCAGTCATTTCGAGTCACCTTCAACCCATGGGTACGGACGGTGAACGAGTGAGCCTGCGCCCAAGCCTCGCGGCACTGGTCGCCGCGCTCCTTCTGGCCGCGTGCGACGAATCGTTCGAGAGCGCGCCCCGGGTCACGCCGGCCAATGAGAGCCTCTGGTTGCTGGTCGGACTTCAGCTCAAGCTCGACGGGATCCGGCCGTACCTGAGCCAGGCGTCCAGCAAGAGCGCCAGCCCGATGCGGGTCGACCAGTTGACCAACGAGGTGCTCTCGACCTGCGAGTTGCTGACCTCGCCAGCCCTCACGGACGACGAGCTCCGCGCCGCTCGCTACCGGGTGGATCTGGCGGCCGTGGCGTGGGGGTTGCTCCAGGCGGACGCTCTCGCCTCCGCGGGCGGCATTGGTGGCACGGCGCACGCCACGACGCTGGGGGGGATGGGGTGGATCAACGGGGCGTTCGAGAACATCCGTGGGGATCCGCTGTGGCCCGTGAAGGATCCGCGGGACGCGGAGCGGCACATGCTCATGGCGGTGAGCCACCGGGACAACCTGCGGAAGTCGATTCCCGCCTCCGCCTTCATGACCGCCGGCGCCCACGCCGCCATCCTGACGAGCGGGGAGATCGCGACCGTCAAGCTCGCGGGGGTGGGGGCCGGGGCGCTCGCGCGGGTGCTGGCGTTCCTGGGAGGGACCGGAGAGGGGTCCGCCGTCATCACCGCGGGGTTTGCCGGTGGCGTCGGGGCGGTCCAGATCGTGGCCGATGGTCGGTCGATGGTGCTGACGGTGGAGGAGGTGCTCGCGCTGGCGAGTGCCGGGGCCATCACGGCGAACGCGCTGGCCGTGTTCATGGCGGCGGAGGACCTTCACCACATCTGCACGGACAAGAACTACGTCTCGGACAAGCAGGGCGGGCCGTGGACCCCGCGATTCGAGGAGCTCTTCAAGAGGGCGGGGATGAGCTTGCAGGATCCGGAGAACCTGGTGCGGGTCAAGGCGCATCAAGGCCCGCATCCACGGGCTTACCACGAGGAGGTCATGAAACAGATCCGTCTTGCCATCAAGGGCCATACCGAAGGAACTCCGAGCTATCGAGAAGCACTCAAACGCGCGCTCGCCGACCTGGCGCGGGAGATCCAGACGCCTGGCACAGTGCTCAATCAGCTCGTCACGGGAGCAAGCACCGAATGACGGTATCGTCACCCAAGTACTTCAACCTCTTCGACGACATGAGCACGGATCAGCGGTGGTACCTCGCTGGCCCGTACGGTCCCGAGGGGCAGTGGCTCAACGAGGCGCTCACGATCGGCCGCACGTACGAAGGTCCAACTCCCCTCACGTGCCGCGTCCACCACTCGGGACCGCAGCTGGAGCTGACGGTTACCGAGGACATCGTCCCCGTCGTGAATGAACGCGTCGCCGAGATCTTTGCCCGGTATGCAGGCAAAGATGCCCAGCTCATTCCGGCGCGCGCCTCTGAGTCCGACGCGAATCTCTGGGCAGTCAACGTGCTGCCGATCTGCGACTGCATCGACGAGGCCCGATCCGCTGGGATCCGCCGCTATACCCCTGAGGACGGAGAGCCCGATCGCGTTGGACAGTACAAGGCTGTCTATGGGTACCGAATCGATCCCGCTCGCGCGGGAGCCCACACCATCCTCCGCCCCAAAGGCTATGAAGTCGTGGTCGTCGTCAATGAAGACTTGGCCCTCGCCCTCCAGCACGCCAACGTCCGCTGCGAGCTGAAGCTGGTCTCCTGATCCGATCTCGTGACCTCCCAACCGCCCCACCGGCACTGGACGGGGCGGCCCGTCCTGAGGATCGATCTCCCTGGAGCCCCCCATGCCGCATACCCCCACCGTCCTGATCGCGGACGACGAGCCTCTGTTCGTCTCCACCCTGGCCCGCCAGGTCCGCCGCGCCGGCCTCTCCTTCATCTCCGACACCACCTCGGAGCAGGTCCTGGAGCTGGCCCGCACCCGCAAGCCGGACCTGATCGTCCTCGACGTCCACCAGCACATCGACGGCCGGGACCTGCTCACCAGGTTGAAGAGCGACCCGGCCACCAGGCACATCAAGGTGGTGATGCTCACCGCCGTCGACGACGAGTACCTCCGCGCCGACTGCCTGGAACTGGGCGCGGACGAGTTCGAGATCAAGCCGTTCGACTTCGCCACCATCCAGAAGATCGCCCGGCTGGCGAGCGCCGCTGCCGCCGCCAGCGACGCCGACCCGGCGGCCTAACCGCCGCGGATCTCCGCGATCGCCTTCCGGTAGTCCGGCGCGCGGAACACCGCGTTCCCCGCCACCAGCACGTCCGCCCCCGCGGCCACCACCTGCTGCGCGGTCTGCGCGTTCACCCCCCCATCCACCTCCACCCTCGCCTTCGACCCCCGCGCGTCCAGCATCGCCCGCAGCCGCCGCACCTTGTCCACCGACGCGGGGATGAACGACTGCCCGCCCCATCCGGGGTTCACGCTCATCACCAGCACCATCCCCACCTCCCCCAGCACCTCTTCGACCGCGGAGAGCGGCGTGCCTGGGTTGAGCGTCACCGACGGCGTGGCCCCCAGCTCGCGGATCTGCCCCAGCGTGCGGTGCAGGTGCGGGCACGTCTCCACGTGCACCGTCACCGAATTCGCCCCCGCCTTCACGAAGTCCGCGATGTGCCTCTCCGGCTCGACGATCATCAGGTGGACGTCCAGCGGCAACTTCGTCGCCTTCCGCACCGCCTCCACCACCAGCGGCCCCAGGGTGATGGGCGGCACGAACCGCCCATCCATCACGTCCACGTGGATCCAGTCCGCCCCCGCCGCCTCCACCGCCCTCACCTCCTCCGCGAGCCTCCCGAAGTCGGCGGAGAGGATGGACGGGGCGATGAGCGGGCGGGCCTCGGTCATGGGGCGCCGCTTGTATCCGTTTGGGCCGGCGGCGTCAGCTCGCGATACATCGCCCGCAAATTACCGCGGCGGTCCTTCTGGAGCGGCAGCACCTCCAGCCGCGGGAACGACTTCAGCGCCGCCTCCCCCGCGTCCACCGCCGCGTCCTCGGAGAGCCCCCGCCCGGCCGCCTCGCGTAGCGCCGCCTCCATCGCCGCCAGGTAGTCGCGCACCGCCACCACGTCGGCCCGCTTCCCCATCTGCCCGTACCCCGGCAGCACCGCCTCGAACTCGTAGCCGAGCATCGCGTCCAGCGCCCGCCGCAGCCCGAGCAGCCGGCCGCCCGCCGCCTCGTCCACCGTGGGCTCGAACCCGGTGGAGAACAGGTCCCCGGTCATCACCAGGTTGAGGCCGGGGAGGAACGCCGCCAGGTCGCCGTCCGTGTGGCCGACGCCCAGGTGGCGGATCCACACCTCCTCCTCCCCCAGCACCAGCCGCACCTCGGAGGTGACGTGGATCCACCCGTAGACGTCCGGCCGGCGCTGCTTCTTGAGCGCCGCGGTGATGCGCTCGTGCGTCCGCGGGTGGGCCAGGACCGCGCCCGCGTCCGGGTAGTCGATCAGCCCGTCCCAGTGGTCCGGGTGCGAGTGGGTGAGCAGGACGCGCTGCACCTTCTTGTCCAGTCCCTCCTCGACCGTCCGCTTCAGCCGCAGCGCCTCGTCGCCCCACTTGAGGTCCGCGACGAACGCCTCGGTCTTGTGGACCACCACCAGGCTGTTCCCGCCGCCGCCCAGGTAGGCCCAGACCTGGGGGGACAGCTGGTGGGGTTCGATGTGGAGGAACACCCGCACGGAGCACCCCAGGAGGAGGACCCCAAGGAGCGCCGCCGCCCGTGGTAAAACCCGCCTCGTGACTCCCCCGCCGACCCTCGCCGCCATCGGGCCACAGGACCTGTCCGGCCGCGTCCAGAAGCTGCAGTCCATCCTGGACGTGGCCAAGCAGATGGCCGCCGAGCGCAACATGGACAACCTGCTCCCGCTCATCGCCCAGCACGCGTCGCGGGTGGCCTCCGCGGACCGCTGCTCCATCTTCATCCTGGACCGCGAGCGCAACGAGCTGTGGAGCAAGGTGGCCCAGGGCACCACGCGCGAGATCCGGCTCCCGGTGGGCAGCGGCATCGCCGGCACCGTGGCCCAGTCCGGGACGGTCATCAACATCGAAGACGCGTACCAGGACGAGCGGTTCAACCGCTCCTTCGACACCGAGAGCGGCTACCGGACCCGCACCATCCTGGCCGTCCCCATGCGGGACGCCAACGGCGAGGTCACCGGCGTCATCCAGGCCCTCAACAAGGACGTGGGGACGTTCACCGCCGAGGACGAGGAGCTGCTGCTGGCCCTGGGCGGACAGGCGGCCTCCGCGGTGGAGAACGCGCTCCTCCACAAGGAGATCAAGGACCTGTTCGAAGGCTTCGTGCAGGCGTCGGTGGTGGCCATCGAGCAGCGGGACCCCACCACCGCCGGCCACTCCGGCCGCGTGGCCTCGCTCACCCTCGAGCTGGCCAGGGCCACCCAGCGCCTCTCCACCGGCCCCTACGCCGGCACCCGCTTCACTCCCGACCAGGAGCAGGAGATCCGCTACGCCTCGCTCCTGCACGACTTCGGCAAGGTCGGCGTGCGCGAGCCGGTGCTGGTGAAGGCGGACAAGCTCTACCCGCACGAGCTGGACGCGCTGCGGGCCCGCTTCCAGCTGGCGCGCAAGGACCGCGAGCTGCAGAGCCTGCGGCGGCGCCTGGAGGTGGCGAGGGCGCGCGGGGCGAGCGCGCTGGCGGAGCTGGAGCGCGAGGAGGAACCGGCGCTCGTGTCGTCGCTCAAGGAGCTGGACGAGGTGATGGAGTTCATCCTCTCCTGCAACCGGCCCACCGTGCTGGCCCAGGGCGGCTTCGAGCGCCTCTCCGGCCTGTCGAAGCTGGGGTTCAGCGACGCGTACGGGAACGCGCAGCCGCTGCTCACCGAGAAGGAAGTGAAGGTGCTCTCCATCCCCCGCGGCTCGCTCTCGCAGGAGGAGCGCCTGGAGATCGAGTCGCACGTCACCCACACCTACAAGTTCCTCTCGGAGATCCCCTGGACGCGCGACCTGCGGCGGGTGCCGGAGATCGCCTGGGCCCACCACGAGAAGCTCAACGGCAAGGGCTACCCG